>JBBWZD010000152.1:0-14377 GCA_039648875.1 Actinomycetota bacterium | reverse complement strand
GTCGCCCACGAGCAGTTCTTCGAGCAGCCGATCGAGCCGGACACGCAGATCGTCGCGGTCCGCTTTCGCGTGGTCGAGCGCCTGTGAGGGTCTGGATCGATATGACGGCGTCGGCACACGTGCTGGTGTTCCGGCCGCTGATCCGGATCCTGCGCGAGCGCGGCGACGACGTCCAGATCACCGCGCGCGACTATGCGCAGACGCTGCAACTGCTCGAGCTGCACGGGCTCGAGGCCGAGGTGATCGGACGTCATGGGGGCCGCTCGCGGCTGCAGAAGGCGCGCCAGATGACGCACCGTCTGGGCGCCCTGCGCCGCTGGGTGAAGGGGCGCGGCATCGACGTCGCGCTCGCCCACGGCTCGCACGAGCTCACGCTGACGGCGCGCCGCCTCGGCATCCCCTCGTCGACGACCTTCGACTACGAGTTCGCGACGCTCCAGCACCAGCTCGGCTGCCGCGCCGCGACGAAGGTCGTCGTCCCGGAGGCGATCCCGCCCGACCGCCTGCGGCCGTACGGCGTGCAACCGCCGAAGCTCCTCCGCTACCCCGGCCTGAAGGAGGAGTACTACCTCGCCGACTTCGAGCCCGACCGCTCCCTGCCCGGCCGCTTCGGCATCGATCCCGCACGGGTGCTCGTCGTGCTGCGACCGCCGCCCGACGTCTCGCTCTACCACCGGCACTCGAACCCGCTCTTCCCGATGACGCTCGACCACCTGGGACGTCTCGAGCACGTCCACGCGTTCGTGCTGCCGCGGACCGAGGAGCAGCGGGAGTACGTACGGCGGCTCGAGCTCCCCTCGGTGATCCTGCCCGAGCGCGCGGTCGACGCGCAGAGCCTGATCGCGCTGGCCGACGTCGTGGTGTCGGCAGGCGGCACGATGAACCGCGAGGCGGCCGCGCTCGGAGCTCCCGTGTACACGACCTACGGCGGCCGCCTCGGGGGCGTGGACGAGGAGCTGATCCGCGACGGGCGCCTGAAGCCCCTCACGGATCCGCGCGCGCTCGACCTGCGCAAGCGCGAGGCGGGCCCTGCCGCCGGCAGGATCAGGCGCGACCCTGCGCTGATGCTCGATCTGCTCCTCTCGGCGCGCCCGGCCGCCGCGAGCGGCGACTGAGCCTCAGGGGGCGAGCGCGAGCGCGGCGAGCAGCTCGTGCCCGTAGCGCTCGAGCTTCGCAGGCCCGATCCCCGGCACCGCGGCGAGCTCGGCACGTGTACGAGGAGCCATGCGCAGTAGCTCGCCCAGCGTGCGGTCGTTGAAGACGACGTACGCCGGCACCCCCTCCTCCCGCGCCCGCGCCAGGCGCCACTCCTTGAGCGCGAGCACGGCCGGCGTCGGCTCGAGCTTCGCCTTCACGGCGCTTGCGGCCTGCGTCGCCGTGGGCTCGCCGAGCTCCGCCAGGAAGCGGCTCGCCCGTCCCGACCAGGTGAGGAGCAGGTGCCGCCTGGCCCGCGTCAGGCCGACGTAGAGGAGGCGGCGCTCCTCGGCGACGCCGTCGCCGCGCGCCCGCCGCGTCGGCAGCTCGCCCTCCTCGAGGCGGGGCAGGTAGACCGCCTCGAACTCGAGGCCCTTGGCGCGGTGCAGCGTCAGGAGGTGCACGCCGCGCCCGGCGCTCGCGCCGAAACGCTCGCGGAGGCTCGCGAGGAACTCGGCCACCGCCCCCTCGCCGAACTGCTGTGCCAGGCGCACGAGGCGGGCCAGGTCGGCCTGCCGCGTCTGCTCGCGCTCGCCCAGCTTCTCCGGCGGATCGGCGACGAGCCCCTGGGCCTCCGCGGCACGACGCACGGTCGCGGCGACCTCGCCCGACGAGACGCCGCGCAGCGCCTTCAGAAGCTGTCGCGCGCCGTCACGGTCGAGGAGGGAAGCGCCCTGGAAGGGGATCCCCGCCTCGTGGAACGCCTCCTCGAGGTCGGCCGTGCGCGCGTTCGTGCGCACGAGCACCGCCTGCTCCTCGAGCGGCACGCCGGCGGCCGCGAGCTCCCGCACGCGGGCAACGACCCCTGCCGCCTGCTCGTCGGGATCCAGACAGCGCCGCACCTCGGGCACCGGCCCCGCCGCGCACGTCGGGCGCAGCGTCTTCTCGGACCCGCCGAGCTCCGGCACGAGCCGGTTCGCGAGCTCGAGCACCTGGGGCGTCGATCGGTAGTTCTGCTCGAGGCGGACGACCCGCGCGTGGGGGAAACGGCTCGGCAGGGAGAGGAGCCATTCGGGGCTCGCCCCGGTGAACGCGTAGATGGACTGGTAGTCGTCGCCGACGGCGCACAACTCGTCGCGCTCTCCGAGCCACAGGTCGAGAAGCGTCTGCTGGAGGAGGTTGACGTCCTGGTACTCGTCGACGGTCAAGGCCCGCCAGTGCCCTCGCACCGTCGCGAGCGCCTGCTCGTCTGCCTCGAGCATCTGGATGGTGCGCTCGAGCAGGTCCTCGAAGTCCATCTCCCCCGCCTCGGCCTTCCGCCGCTCGTACTCGCGGAAGACCCGGCAGGCGACGTCGGGCGGGAGCGGCGGCTCGTGCTCGCCGAGGCCGGCGAGGTACGTCTGCGGCGTCAGGCGCCGGTTCTTCGCCCACTCGATCTCGGTGGCGAGGTCGCCGGCGGGCCGGAAGCGGTAGGGCTTCGGCAGCCCGTTCCCGATACGCCGCAGCAGCAGCGCCTTCGTGGCGAGGATGCGGCCGGGGGGAGCGCCGAAGCGGTGCAGCAGCGCCAGCGCGGCGGAGTGGAAGGTGGAGGCTCGCACCCCCTCGACCCCGAGCGTCGCGAGCCGCGCGCGGAGCTCGCCCGCAGCCTTGTCGGTGAAGGTGACGGCCACGACCTGCGACGCAGGGAAGGCGCCGCTCTCGACCTGCCAGGCGATACGGCGCGTGATCGTCGTGGTCTTGCCCGTGCCGGCGCCCGCGAGGATGCAGACGGGCCCCCGCGTGGCCTCTGCCGCGGCGCGCTGCTCCGGGTTCAGGTCTCCGAGGATCCGCTCGGCGTCCAAGGCGACCACCGTAGCCGCGCGGCCGGTCGTCCTTCCTCACGGCGGGCTCGCGACTCCGTGCAGAATCCCGACCATGCGCGGCCATCCCCTTCGCACCGCAGGGCTCGTCACCGCGGGTGCGGTCGTCGTGGCCGTCGTGGCCGCCGCAGGGATCTTCCTCTACCTGCGCTCGTACGCGCCGCTCCGGGCGGCCGCTCGCGGCTACGCGGCTGGACCGGGCCTCGGCACCGAGGTCGCGCCCACCTTCGGCTCGGGCGGCAAGCCCGTGCTGATTCCGGCGTACCGGAAGGCGAGGCCGTTCGACACCGCGTTCACCGTCCACAACACCGGCCGCTTCCCCGTGACGCTGACCGGCCTCGCCGCGAGCGGCGCTCGCCGCGCCGCGCTGGCCCCGGTGGACCTCCTGCTCACCGACTCCGCGACCGCGAGCGCCGACGCGGGCAACGTGCACCCGTTCCATCGCCTGCGGCTCGACCACGGCGACACGGCGATCCTCGTCGTCCGCTGGCGCCTCGACTGCTCCGGCAGCGCCCGCCAGACCGCCGCCGAGGCCGTACCGCTGCGCTACTCGTACCTGTCGCTGTTCGAGCGGAGCGAGACGGTGACGCTCCCCTTCGCCGTCACGCTTCGCTGCGTCGGAGGACCACCGGCGAATCCGTGACCGCGGGGGCCTCGGGGGCGGGAAGCGCCTCGCGCTCCGGGTTCCGCACGATCGCGCCGAGCTTCGCGACCACCTCGAGCGTGTCCCCGTCGTCGGCCAACCGCTCGAGCTCCGCGAGCTCGCCCTCGAGCCAGGCCGGGTCGACCGGCGGCCGGCTGACGCGCAGGATCTTCGGGTAGGCCGTCTCGGCGACGGCCTCGCCCTCGCTCCACAGCTCCTCGTGGAGCTTCTCGCCGGGACGGGGGCCGACGATGTGGATCGCGACGTCCCGCGGTCCGGTGACGCCCTCGCCCGGCAGCCTCGGCTCCTTGCCAGAGAGGCGGATCATGTTGCAGGCGAGGTCGACGATCTTCACCGGATCGCCCATGTCCAGCACGAAGACCTGGCCGCGCCCGCCGATGGCGCCGGCCTGCACCACGAGCGACACCGCCTCGGGGATCGTCATGAAGAAGCGCGTCATCTCGGCGCTCGTCACCGTGACGGGGCCGCCCCGCTCGATCTGGCGGCGGAAGGTGGGAATCACGCTGCCCGAGGAGTTGAGGACGTTGCCGAAGCGGACGGCGACGAACCGGGTGGAGACGTCGCGGCGATGCCCGAGCGACTCGACGATCCACTCGCACAGCGCCTTCGACTGGCCGAGGACGGTCTTGGGGTTGACGGCCTTGTCGGTCGAGATGAGCACGAAGCGCTCGCACTCGAACTCCGCCGCGAGCTCCGCGACCGTACGCGTGGCGGCGACGTTGTTGCGCACCGACTCGAGCGGATGGGTCTCCATGAGGGGCACGTGCTTGTAGGCCGCGGCGTGGAAGACCACGGTGGGGTGGTACCGCTCGAACACCTCACGGCGCAGCAGCCGCCGATCCTTGATGTCGAGCAGCTTCGGCACCGCCGGGGTGAAGTCGCGCTCGTCGACGAGCTCGCGCTCGATCTCGTGGAGCGGCGTCTCGGCACTGTCGACCAGGATCAGCCGCGCGGGGCCGACGCCCGCGATCTGCCGGCAGAGCTCGGCGCCGATCGAGCCCCCGGCGCCGGTGACGAGCACGGTCTGGCCGCGGAGGTACGACGCGACCTCCTTGAAGGGGACCTCGACCTGCTCCCGGCCGAGGACGTCCTCGACCTGCACGGGGCGGATCTGCCCGAGCTCGACCTCGCCGGAGATCAGCTCGTAGAGGCCCGGCAGCGTCTTCACCGCGACATCCGCCCCCCGCGCCGCCTCCACGACGCGCCGGCGCACCTCGCCCGAGGCCGACGGGATCGCGATCAGCAGCTCGTCGGGCGTGTAGTCGCGCACGAGCCGCGGCAGGTCGTCCATCGTGCCGAGCACGCGGACGCCGAGGATGCGCGTGTTCTTCTTCGCCGGGTCGTCGTCGACGAAGCCGATCGGCGTGTACGACAGCATCCGGGAGCGCTGCATCTCCTGCACGATCACGCGCCCGGCGTCGCCCGCGCCGACGACGATCACCTCCTTGCCGCGCGCCACCACCCCGAGACCGGGCCGCTCCATGAGCGTGCGCGTCAGCAGGCGGGCGCCGGCGACGAGCGCGAGCGTGATCAGGAGGTCCATCACGGCGACCGAGCGCGGCAGGCGGACGTGGTGCACCGGGGAGACGAAGTACACCGTGACGTCGGCGACCAGCGACGCCACGACCACGCCGCGCGCCGCGCCCCACATGTCGCGCAGCGAGACGTAGCGCCACCAGCGGCGGTGAAAGCCGAACATCAGGAACACCGCGAGCTTGATGACGACGACGATGAGGATCGTCCGGCGCAGCAGCGTGTCGTAGTAGACCGGCAGCCCGTGGTCGAACCGGAGCTCGAAGGCGAGCGTCCACGCGACCGCGACGATGACGGCGTCCGCCAGAAGCTGCAGCAGGCGATGCCCGCCGAGCTTGGTCATGCGCGGGCGGCGACGCCGACGGCGGAGCGGACGACGTCGACGACTCGCTCCTGCACGTCGGGAGCGATGCCGGGCCAGAGCGGCACCGAGAGGTTCTCCGCCGCCGCCCGCTCCGTCTCGGGGAGCGAGCCGGGCTCGTAGCCCAGGAAGCGCAGCGCCGGCTGGAGGTGCAGCGGAGTCGTGTAGTAGACGCCGGAGCCGATGCCTGCGTCGCTGAGAGCTGACCGGATCTGGTCGCGCTCGGGCGAGCGGCAGACGAGCAGGTGGTAGATGTGGCCCGGCTCGTCCCGGGGCAGCTCCACGAGCTCCCCGAGCCCGAGCTCCGCGTACCGCGCCGCCGCCTCGCGGCGGCCGCGATTCCACTCGTCGAGGTGCTGCAGGAAGATGCGCAACATGGCGGCCTGCAGCTCGTCGAGCCGCGAGTTGTAGCCGACGAAGCCGAACTCGGACTTGTCGCGCGAGCCGTGGAAGGCGAGCATGCGCAGGCGATCGGCGAGGTCGTCGTCGCTCGTCGCGACGAGCCCGCCGTCGCCGAGGCAGAAGAGGTTCTTGGTCGGATAGAAGCTGTACGTCGCGACCGCACCGAGCTCCGCGACCCCGGGTGCGCCGAACGCCTGCGCGGCGTCCTCGACCAGCGGCACGCCGAGCTCCGCGAGGTCCGCCATCGGCGCCGGTCGGCCGAAGAGATGCACGGGCATGATCGCGCGGGTCCGACTCGTGATCCTGGCTGCCGCGTCCTCGGGGTCGAGGTTCAGCGTCGCCGGATCGACGTCGACGAAGACGGGCGTGGCGCCGCGGCGCGCGATCGACTCGGCCGTCGCGTAGAACGTGAACGCGGGGCAGATCACCTCGTCGCCGGGGCCGATCTCCAGCGCGTCGAGGACGAGCACGAGCGCGTCGGTGCCGTTGGCGACGCCGACGCTGTGCTTCACGCCCAGGTAGGCCGCCGCCTCCTCCTGGAACGCCCGGAAGTGGGGGCCGCGGATGAACTCCCCCGACTCCAGGACGTCGCGGAACCGCGCCTCCAGCTCCGGGACGAGAGGCGCGTACTGCGCCTTGACGTCAACCAGCGGGATCGTCTGCACGGCGAGTCACTCTAGCTGCGCGTACCCAGCGATACAGGAGATACGCCGCGAGGGCGACGACCCCTGCCACGACGAGGTACTCCACGTAGCGGAAGCCGTGGTCGAAGCGCCTGTAGCTCGAGCCGAGGGCGTAGCCGACGCCGGCGAGCGCGAACGCCCAGACCGCGGAGCCGACCAGCGTCAGGGCGGTATAGGGGGCGAGGGGCATCTCGAAGACGCCGGCCGGAATCGAGACGAAGGAGCGGACGAGGGGTGTGACACGCCCGACGAGCACGCCGACGTTTCCCCACCGTTCGAACCAGCGCTCGGCGCGGTCCAGGCGCGCCGGTTGGAGGTGCAGCCAGCGGCCGCGGCGCTCGAGCAGCGGGCGCCCTCCGTAGCGGCCGATGCCCCAGCCCACGAGCCCGCCGGCGAGGTAGCCGAGGGTGCCGGCGACGGCCATGACGACGAACGCGCCGATCCCCAGGCCGATCCGGGCGCCGAAGATCGAGACGTGGTGCGTGGAGGCGAGGACGCCTGCCGCCACCGCCCCTGCATAGAGCATCACGAGCTCGCTCGCCGCGGGAAAGACCGCGTCGATGGCCATCAGGCCGAAGACGGCGTAGGCGCCGTGGGCGGCGACTTGCGAGGTGAAGGTCGAGGAGACGCTCGCGAGCACCGCGAGCGAGTCTAGTGCCCCGTCCAGGGCACTACGAGCGTCGCGCCGTGAAGGGAGCGACGAGCGACACCTTGCCGATGGCGTTCGTCGTCACCACGTGCAGCTGGTAGGCCCCGCCGAACGCGAGCGCGCCCGTCCACGTGCGGCCGTTCCAGCGCACCCGCTGCGGCCCCGCCTGCAGCTGCCGGCTGAGCAGGGTCGCGATCACGACGCCGCTCCGCTTCTCGACCGTGACGTGCACGCGCGCGGGGTGCGCGAGCTGGAACGTCGCCGCGACGACGCTCGAGGCCCGCCTCCGGAGCTGCGCCGCCGGCGGCGTCGCGTGCAGCGAGCCGATCGTGTCGTTGAGGTCGAACTGGCGCTCGGCGCTGCTCCTGACGCCGCGGTCGTCGCTCGCCGCGAGGTTGAGATGCCAGGTGCCCTCGGCGGCCGGCCCGCCGCCGGCGGCTGCACCGTCCCAGCGGAGCGTGTGCAGCCCCGGCTGCTCCGTCTCCTCGACGAGCGTCTGCGTCGAGTGGTCGGGCCTCACCAGCGTCGCCGCGACCTGTGACGGCCGGACGAGCCTGTACGAGAACGTCTGCACGTCGTCGACGTCGTCGCCGTTCGGAGAGAGCACGGCGGTGCCGGGCTGAGCCGCGTACACGCCGGTGTAGGAGAGGAGGAGCGCGTCCGAGACCGGCTGCTCGCCGCCTCTGGCGGGGCGCGTGAGCAGCGAGCCGTCGAACGCCATCGCGGTCGGCGTGCCGCTGCCGAGGCCCATCGCCGTCACGGCGCCCAGCCGGTCGAGCACGACCGCGAGCTCGAAGTTCGTCATGCCGGAGCTGTAGGCGGCGCCGCCTCCCTCGACCGTCACGAGCAGGATGCGGCCGTCCGCCAACTGGCCGACCGCGCCGCGGGCGCTGCGGGTGTTGAGAAGCGGCCCGCCGAAGGACTCGTTCGCGCGAAAGACGGGCTTGCCGCCGGTGACGAGCAGCGGCCCGCCGCCGATCGCGCCCGCCATGCCGCTCCAGTCCGGCGTCAGCGACAGCCGGATCTCGACGTTTGCGCCGACCGGCGCCTCGGCCGCGAGGAAGGGGGCCTGGCTGCCGCGCGACACGAGGACGGCGCCGCCGGGCGGGATCGGCACGCCTCCCTGGCCGCTCTGGGCGGACACGACCCCCGGGAGGATGCGGTTCGGCGTCGGGGTCCCGAGCGAGGGGACGACGTCCTCGACCACGTGCGACTCCGCGGGCGTCGCCGGCCCCCAGGCAGGGGTGTAGACGGTGGTGTGGCCGCCGGCCGGAGGCCGGTTGAGGTCGAGTTGGCGCCTCTGGCCCTTCCCGCGCCAGGTGCCGTCGAAGGCGACACGCGCGACCGTGAGGGTGCCGTCGCGGGCGACGCCGAGGCTCGAGCGGCCGGCCGCGGGCGCGGACTCGATCGTGCCGCCGCGGATGAGGATGCCGCTCGGCGAGCCGGGATTCGCGGCGAAGAAGTCGCCGTCGATGCCGACGGCGGTGGCGGTCGAGCGGGTTGCCCTCTCCATGTCCGTCAGCTTCTCGGTGCCGACGATCGCGCCGTTCGAGAGCGCCGGCGCGAGCGTGTAGAGCGTGCCGTCGGGTTTCGGCGCCGTCACGATGTCGAGCACGACGGGGCCGTGCGGCGTGTAGTCCACCTCGCGCTGGTAGCCGACGCCCGGCATCAGCACGGATTGCGTGACGACCGCGCCCGCGGCGCCGCCCGTCGAGGTCACGGCGCCCGCGGGCAGCGCGGCAAGGCCGGCGACGGCGGCGGCGATGAGGACTTTGCTGAGCACGACCCGCGTCCAGGGTAGCCGGAGCATCGGCGAAGCGCGCGAAGGGAAAATCGGGCCGTGCGAGCGTCTCGCCGGCCCTCGTCCTCCAGGCGCGCCTGATCGTCGGCGAGCTCGACTACCTGATGCCGCTGATCACCGTGCCGATGTTCACGATCGTCTTCCTGGCGATCGTCCGCCAGGCGGGCCGCGGCGACCTGGCGCAGTACGCGCTGCTCGCGCCGGTGCTGATCGCGCTCTGGCAGCTCTCGCTCTTCTGCTCCGGAGAGATCCTCGCCGAGGAGCGCTGGGCGGGCACGCTGGAGCCGACGCTCGCGGCGCCGGCAAGCTTCCCCGCCCTCGTCATGGCCCGGATCCTCGCCGTGACGGCGGTCGCGCTCGTGTCGGTGCCGGAGGTGCTCCTCGCCGGGCGGCTGCTCTTCGGCGTGTCCCTGCACCTCCGGCATCCGCTCGCGCTGGTGCTGACGATGCTCGCCACCGGCTTCGCCGTCGCCGGAACGGCGCTGATCATGGCGGCCGTGTTCGTGCTCACGCGCAGCGCGCGGACGTTCCAGAACTCGCTCAGCTACCCGCTCTACGTGCTCGGCGGCGTCTTCGTCCCGGTCGCGTTCCTGCCGTCGTGGCTCCGGCCTCTCAGCTCGGTCGTCTTCCTCTCCTGGAGCGGCGACCTGCTGCGGGCGTCGCTGGCCGCCGAGCCGGTCCACCGCCTCGGCCTGCGCCTCGCCGTCGTCTGCGCGCTCGGGCTCGCGGGCCTCGCGCTCGGAGCCGGCCTTCTCGAGCGGGTCCTCTCCCGGCTCAAGCGGAACGGCAGCGTGGGGGTCGCATGAGACGTGCGGGAGACGTGCTGCGCGTGCTGCGGTACGCGGTGCTGAGCGGCTACTACGACTACCAGACCATCTACACCTGGCGGACCTGGATGGTCGGCTGGTACGTGCGCGTGCTGTCCCAGGTGGCGTTCTTCGCCCTGATCGGCAAGCTGCTGCACTCGCCCGAGCGGACGCACTACCTGCTCGTGGGCAACGCGATGCTGCTGGCGGCCAGCGGCTCGCTCGTCGCGGTCGCGAGCACCCAGTGGGAGCGGTGGGCCGGCACGCTGCCGCTGCTCGTCGCCGCGCCCTCGAGCCACGTCGTCGTCTTCGCGGGGCGCAGCCTCGCCTTCGTGGCGGACGCGGTGCTGACGTCGCTCGGCGCCTTCTTCGCGGCGGCCGCCATCTTCGGGCTGCCCCTGCCGTGGCCGCGCGTCCTGCTGCTCCCGGGGCTCGTCGTCTCGATCGCCGTCGCCACGTACGCGCTCGCCATCTTCCTCGGCGGCTGCGCGCTGCGCGCGCCCGGCTCCCGCAACGTCGTCTCGAACCTCGCCACGACGACGATGATGGCCGTGGCCGGCGTGAACGTGCCCGTATCCTTCTACCCGGCGCCGGTGCACGCGCTCTCGTACGCGCTGCCCCTCACGTTCGGCCTGCGCGGCGTGCGCGGCCTCCTCGGCGGGGCAAGCGGCGGGACGGTGGTCGCAGACGTGGCGGCGCAGCTCGCGATCGCGCTCGGGTGGCTCGCTCTGGCGCTCCTCACCTTCGACCGCTTCGGCGAGCGCGGGCGCCGCACCGGCGCGATCGACTTCTCGTGAGCGGCGGGAGCAACGGCGCCGGGGGATAATCGCACCATGGATGCCGCGATCGACGTCCGGGAGATCACCCGCGTCTTCACGCCGCGCAAGCGGGAGCCGGTGACGGCGCTGGACGCCGTCTCGCTGTCGATTCCGAGCGGCGAGGTGCACGGCCTGCTCGGCCCGAACGGGGCGGGCAAGACGACGCTCGTGAAGATCCTCTCGACGGTGCTGCTGCCGACGAGCGGCAGCGCCGCCGTGTGCGGCCACGACGTCGTCGCCGAGGCGCGAGCGGTGCGCCCCCTCATCGGGATCGTCTTCGGCGGCGAGCGCGGCCTCTACTGGCGGCTCTCGGGCCGGCAGAACCTCGAGTACTGGGGCGCGCTCTACAAGCTCTCGCGGTCGGAGATCGCCGAGCGGACGGAGCGGTTGATCCAGCGCGTCGGCCTGGGAGAGCGGGCCGACGAGCGGGTCGAGACCTACTCGCGCGGGATGAAGCAGCGCCTGCACCTCGCGCGCGGGCTCGTGGGCGACGCGAAGGTGCTCTTCCTCGACGAGCCGACGACGGGGATGGACCCGCTCGCGGCCCGCGAGTTCCGGGCGCTGATCGCGGAGCTGCGCGGCGAGGGACGGACGATCCTGCTCGCGACGCACGACATGACCGAGGCGGAGGCGCTGTGCGACCGCGTGACGCTGATCGACCGCGGCACGATCCTCGCCACCGAGTCGCCGCGCTCGCTGGGCCGCGTCATCTCCCGCTTCCAGCGGATCGACGTCGAGGGGGCGGACGACGACGTCCTCGACCGGGTCGCGTCTCTCCCCGGCGTGGCGAGCGTCGCAGCGGCGGACGCCGGCGTCCGGATCGAGGTGGCCGAGGAGGGGGTGACGGCCGACGTGCTGAGGCTGCTCGTCGACTCCGGCGTCACGTCGGTGCGGACGAGCATGCCGAGCCTCGAAGAGGTGTACGTGCACCTGATCGGCGACCGCGGCCTGCAGGTCTGATGCGCGCCTTCCTGGCGGGCGCGGGCCTGGAGGCGCGGATCATCCGCGCGAGCCCCGACGCTTTGATCCCGTTCTTCACGTCGCCGCTCTTCACGATCATCTTCCTCACGATCGTGCGGCACGGCGGCCGGCAGGACCTGCAGCCGGACGCCCTGATGGCGCCGGTGCTGATGACGCTCTGGTGGTTCGCGCTCTTCCACGGCGGCAACCTCGTCACCGGCGACCGCTGGCAGGGCGTGCTCGAGTGGATCCTCGCGACGCCGGCGTCGCTCGCCGCCGTCATCTTCGGCCGGATCGCGACGATCATGGTGTGCGGCCTGTTCGGGTTCTTCGAGGTCTGGGCGGTCGGGAAGCTCGTCTTCGGCGTCTCGATCCCGTTCGAGCACCCGCTCGCGCTCGCCCTCACCCTGCTCGTGACGATCTTCGCCATGGCCGGCACGGCGGTCGTGTTCGCGGCGCTGTTCGTGCTGGCCCGGAACTCGTACACGTTCGCGAACTCCGCGAGCTTCCCGTTCTACGTGCTCGGCGGCGTCTTCGTGCCGATCGCGATCCTGCCGGGCTGGATCCAGCCGGTCACGAAGGGGATCTTCATGTCGTGGAGCTCCGACCTGCTGCGCGCGTCGCTGAAGCCGCCGTCCATCCACGACGAGTGGGGGCGGCTCGGCATGATCGTGCTCCTCGGCACGCTCAGCTTCCTCGCCGGCCGCGCCGTGCTCGCCTACGTGCTGCGGCGGATGCGGACGAGCGGCGACCTCGCCACCGCATGACGGCTCTCAACGTGATGGAGCACGCCTGCAGGGCCGGGATCGCGGACTACCGCGCGATCTTCACCTGGCGGTCGTGGCTCTTCGGCTGGATGCTGCGCGTGATCGCACAGGTGTCGTTCTTCGCGCTGATCGGCCTGCGAGTCGCGGACGAACGCTCGGCGTTCTACCTCCTGATCGGCAACGCGCTCGCGGTCGCTGCGCAGACGGGGATCTTCTCGCTGAACATGACGACGACGGAGCGGTGGGCGGGGACGCTGCCGCTGCTCGTCGCGAGCCCGACGAGCCCCGTCGTCGTCTTCTCGGCCCGCGGCGCCTACCTCGCCGTCGACGGAGCGCTGAGCGCGCTCGGCGCGCTCTTCATCGCAGGCCCCGCCTTCGGCCTCCACCTGCCGTGGCCGCGCGTGCTCGCCGTGGTGCCTCTGACCGCGGTGGTGGGCATCGCGTCCTACTGCTTCGGCACCTTCCTGGCCGGCGTCGTCTTCCGCTTCCGCAACGTGAACAGCCTCGTCGTGCTGGTCGGCTACGTCGGGCTGATGACGGTGTGCGGCGTGAACGTGCCGCTGTCGTACTACCCGACGGTGCTCGAGTGGCTCGCGCGCTTCCTGCCGCTGACGAACGGGCTGCTCGCCATCCGCGGCACGTTCGACCACGCCTCGGCGGCGTGGATCGCCGGACACGGCGCGCTCGAGGCCGCCGTCGGCGCGGGCTGGATGACGCTGGCGCTGCTGACCTTCAACCGCCTCGCGTCGCGCGGGCGGCTCGACGGCTCGCTCGACTACGGCGCGTAGCTCGTCTCAGTTCCAGACGGCGACCTCCCGGTACAGCGTGTCGCGCTGGACCGGGGTCTTGCCGATGCTGCGGATCAGATGGACGAGCTCCTGCGCCGTCGTCCGGTGCGTGGTGCCGGCGGCGCTGACGACGTTCTCCTCGATCATCACGGAACCGAGGTCGTCCGCGCCGAACTGCAGCGCGACCTGGCCGATCTTCTTCCCCTGGGTCACCCACGACGAGCCGATGTGCGGCACGTTGTCGAGGTAGATGCGCGAGACCGCCTGCGTCAGCAGGTAGTCGAACGAGGTGGGTCGCGTCTCGGGAGGCACCTTCTCGCCGAGGCGGTTGCCGTCGTCCTGGAACGTCCACGAGAAGAACGCGCGAAAGCCGCCGGTCTCGTCCTGGAGCTCGCGGATGCGGCGCATGTGCTCCACGCGCTCCTCGAGCGTCTCGACGTGGCCGTACATCATGGTCGCCGTCGTCGAGATGCCGAGGCGGTGCGCGTGGCGCATCACGTTCAGCCACTCGGCGGACGTGGTCTTCTTCGGCGCGATGGCGTCGCGCACGCGGTCGACGAGGATCTCCGCGCCGCCGCCCGGAATCGAGTCGAGGCCCGCGTCACGCAGCCGCGTCAGCGTCTCCGGGATCGTCAGCTTCGAGCGGCGCGCGACGTGCTGGACCTCCGAGGGCGACAGGGCGTGCAGGTGGATGCGGTAGCGCGCCTTGATCGAGCGGAACAAGTCCTCGTAGTAGTCGATGCCGAGGTCGGGGTGATGCCCCCCCTGCATTAGCAGGCCCGTACCGCCGAGCGCCAGCGTCTCCTCGATCTTCTTGAAGATGACCGGCTTCGGCAGCAGGTAGCCCTCGCGCACGTCGCCCGGCCGCCGGTAGAACGCACAGAAGTCGCAGTCGGTGTAGCAGATGTTCGTGTAGTTGAGGTTCCGGTCGATGATGAACGTCACCCGCTGCGGGTCGTGCTTGCGGTTCCGGACCGCGTCGGCGGCACGACCGACCGCCACGAGGTCGCGGGAGCGCAGCAGCACCGCCGCGTCCGCGTCGTCGATCCGCTCCCCCTCGAGCGCCTTCTCGAGCACCGCGGCGGTCACGCGACGGCCGCCCCCGCGCTCTGCACGAAGCGCAGCTCGGGCACCGTCTCGAGCAGCCCGCCG
>JBBWZD010000144.1:0-4563 GCA_039648875.1 Actinomycetota bacterium | reverse complement strand
TACTGCTTCAGCGTCAGGTACGACTTCTTCGTCAGCCGCGCCGCCGTGCGGTAGCGGTCGGGATCGAATCGGCCAGCGTCGAACCTGTCTTCGGCCGCGACCAGTAGGTCGCCGATCCACCAAGCGAGTGTCCGCTGCATCTGGCCCGTCTGAGCCATCAGCGCGGCCCACCGTTCTTCTGTGAAATCGTCGCCGACGACGAGGTGCGTCGGTGTGGCTTCGACGACTCCCGCTGGGAGCCTGTCTCCAGAAGGAACGAGATCGCTCACAAGGCCTGCGAAGCTAGCAAGGACGCTTTGGTCCCGGCTAGGGTTCCTCGCGAGGCGAGTTGCGATCTCGCCACGCGTGCGTCGGTCGGCCGCTACGAGCGGCCGGCTGCGCGTTAGGCGTCGTGGACGCTCCCGCGCGTCCCGGCTAAGGTCGAGTCACGCGTGGTGTCCAGATCGACAACATGGCCAGCCGTCCCCTGAGAACCGCCGGGTACTGCCGGGTTTCCACCGCCGAGCAAGCGGAGCACGGCTTCTCGCTCGGTGAGCAGGAACGCCTGCTGCGCGAGGACGCCGACCTGCGCGGCGAGACGTGGACGAGCACCTACGTGGACGCGGGCCTGAGCGGCCGCAAGAGGGAAAACCGCCCCGAGTTGAACGCGATGCTCGCTGCCGCCGGGGCTGGCAAGTTCGACGTCCTCGTTATCCCGTCCCTCGATCGCCTCGGACGCAACGCGCGGGACGTCCTCGAGATTCTCACGCGCGTTGAAATCGCAGGGGTCGCCGTCCGCAGCCTCCGCGGCGACCTCGACACGACGACGGCGACGGGGAAGCTGATGACGGGCGTGATGGCGTCGCTGGCTGAGTTCGAGAGCAACGTGATCGGGGAGCGCACGCGGATGGGCAAGCGCGCCGCCGCACGGAAGGGACGGCCGAACGGCGGCCCGAGGCCCTTTGGCTTTGACCGTAAGGACGGAACACTCATCCCGCGGCCCACCGAGATCGCTGTGGTGCAGCGTGTTGTACGTGAGTACGTCGGCGGCGCGACGCAGACGCAGATCGCTGTCGGGCTGAACCGCGACGGTCTTAAGACGGCTCGGGGCAAGGCGTGGAACCAGCCCCAGGTGAGCCAGCTCATCCGCGATCCGGTGTGGGTCGGGTTCCTCCGCAGCAAGGACGGCGATTTCGCGGCGGCACACGGCGAGGTAATCACGCGCGAGCTTTGGGAGCAGGCGCAGGCGATCGGTCGGAGCAGCGGAAGGAAGGAAGGCGGCCGACCTACGAAGGCCTTCTTGCTCGGGAACGGCCTGCTCAAGTGCGGACGCTGCGGCTCCTCGATGCGCGTCCGGCGCGAGCGGAAGGACTACGGCTGGTACGAGGTCTACATGTGCTACGGCCGCGACAGCGGGCAGACCGAGTGCGACCAGCCAGCGACCTCGCGCAAGCTCGTGGATGAGAACGTGCTCGGCTACTTCACGTCCGTCTCGCTCGACGTAGAGGCGATGATCGCGGAGTTCCAGAGCGGGCGCGACCGCCAGCTGGCAGACGTTCGCGCCCGCCGCGACAACGCCCGGAACGTCGAGCGGAAGGCAGAGGAGCGGCTCGCTCGGCTGGACGCGCTCCTTGCTGACGGCGCCTTGGAGCCTGACGAGTGGAGGCGGACGACAGAGCCGCACCGGCGCGACTTCGAAGCGGCGCGAGCGGCGCTCTCTGATCTCGCGGCCGAGGACGCGGCGGTCAGGAGCGAGGCCATCGCCGCCGATGCTGAGGCGCAAGTCCTGCACGCGCTCGCCCAGGTCAGGGCGGCGGTCGCGGGTGACATCGCTGCCTCCGCCGACATCGAGGCCACGCAGGCGGCGATCAGGCGGGTGTTCCGCCACTTCGTGCTCCGCGACGGCGACCCGCCGACCCTCGAACCCGTCCCGCACATGCTCCTGGACGACCTCCCGGGCTCGCCGATCACGCACCGCGTCGAAGGTGGCGCCGTCGTCGCCGACTTCCACTTCGAGGATGGAGATATCGCCTCGGCAGACCCGGTGCCTTTCCCGAAGACGCCGATCTCGTTCCCGCGCGCAGAAACTACAGCTTGGCCACGATGAACCTCTGCCCGTGCGGCGCGCGCGGCGACCCGGCTGTGGAGTGCTCGTGCTCCGCCCAGCGCCTCGCGGCCTACCGCGACAAGCTCTCGCGCGCGCTGCTCGACCGCTTCGACCTCGTCGTGGCCGTGCCGCGGCCGCGCGCGGCCGAGCTCGCTGCCGGGCCGGCCGAAGCTTCGGCACCGGTGGCCGAGCGCGTCGCCGCGGCTCGGGAGCTGCTCGCAGTCGCGCCGCTGAGGCGAGCGGTCGAGGCGGACGCCCTGCTCTCGCGGGCCGTCGAGCGCCTGCCGCTCTCGGGGCGCGGCCGGGCGCGCGTCGCCCGGGTGGCGCGCACGATCGCGGCCCTCGCGGCCGCCGAGCAGGTGGAGGCCGAGCATCTCGCAGAAGCGCTCGCCTACCGCGCGCCGCAGGAGCTCGCGGCGTGACGGAGCTCGCCCTCGCCGTCTTCGCGTCGGAGACGGGGACGCATCTCGTGCGTGCCCCGGCCGGTGCGCGGTGGTCGGCGCACCTCCGCAGCTTCGACGGGCGCGCGTACGAGCAGCGACTCGCGGCGCAGGGCGTCCGCTTCGTCGCGCGCTCCGCCGGCGACTTTCCACCGCTGCTGCGGGCCATCCACGATCCCCCGGCGGGATTGTTCCTGCGCGGGGCGGCGCACCCGGAGCTGCTGGCGCGCCCGGCGGTGGCGATCGTCGGCGCCCGTGCCTGCTCCGGCTACGGAGGCTCGGTCGCGCGAACGATCGGCCGCGAGCTGGCCGCGGCCGGGCTCCTCGTCGTCAGCGGCATGGCCCGCGGAGTCGACGGGGAGGCGCACCGCGGCGCGCTCGAGGCGGGCGGCTCGACCGTCGCCGTGCTCGGCTGCGGCGTCGACCGCGACTATCCCGCGGCGCACGCCGAGCTCGCCCGGCGGATCGGCGAGACGGGCCTGATCGTCTCGGAGTACGCGCCGGGGGTCGAGCCGGCACCGTGGCGCTTTCCGGCGCGGAACAGAATCGTGGCCGGTCTCGCCGCGGCCACCGTCGTCGTCGAGGCGCGCGAGCGCAGCGGCGCGCTCATCACGGCGGACTTCGCGCTCGAGGAGGGGCGGGAGGTGTTCGCAGTGCCGGGCGAGATCACGTCCCGGCTCTCGGAGGGGGCAAACGCGCTGCTGAAGCTCGGCGCGTCGCCGCTGACGTCCACCACCGACGTCCTCTGCTGCTTCGGCCTCGAGGCGGCGGCGTCCGCCGGTACGCCGGTCGAGGGCACGGCCGGGGAGATACTCGCGCTCGTCCGCGAGGCGGCCGCCGGCGCGGACGAGCTGTCCCGTGCGGCGGGCCTGCCGGCCGACGCGGTCGCCCGGGCGCTGGTCGAGCTCGAGCTGGCGGGCCGCGTCGTCTGCGCCGACGGGATGTACCGCGTGACCTGACCGACCGCGATTAGAGTCGCCGGCGGCGTGGGGAACCCGTACTGGCTCGAGGACGAGGCGCCGCCGCGGCCGTCTCCGCGCCACCGGGGCCGGGTCGACGTCGCCGTCGTCGGCGCCGGCGTCACCGGCTGCGCGGCCGCGTTGCGGCTCGCGGAGGCGGGCGTCCGCGTGCGCGTCTTCGAGCAGCGCCGCGTCGCCGAAGGGGCGAGCGGGCGCAACGGCGGCTTCGCGCTGTCCGGTGGAGCGACCCGCTACGACGTCGCGCGGGAGACGTACGGACGCGAGCAGGCGCTCGCCCTGTGGCGGTGGACGGAGCGCGCGCTCGACCGGATGGAGGAGCTCGCCGGCGACGCGCTCGCGCGGCCCGGGAGCTACCGCCTCGCGGCGGACGCCGACGAGCTGGAGCAGATCCGCCGCGAATACGCCGCCCTGCGCGAGGACGGCCTCGAGGCCGAGTGGCTCGACGAGGCGCCCGCGCCGCTCGTCGGCCGCTTCCACGGCGCGATCTCCCACCCCCGCGACGGCACGATCCAGCCGGCGCGGTTCGTCCGCCGGCTGGCGGCGCGCGCGGCCGCCGCGGGCGCGGAGTTCCGCGAGCACGAGCGGGTGGACGACGTCGCGACGCTGGACGCCGAACAGGTACTGGTGGCGACCGACGGCTACGGGCACGGCCTGGTGCCAGAGCTCGCCGACGCCGTCTGGCCGACGCGCGGGCAGGTGATCGTGAGCGAGCCGCTCGACCGGGTGGTGTACGACCGGCCGCACTACGCTCGCCAGGGCTTCGACTACTGGCAGCAGCTTCCCGACCGGCGCGTGCTGCTCGGCGGCTTCCGCGACGTCTCGATCCTCGACGAGCTCACGGACGTGGAGGAGACGACGCCGGCGATCCAGCGGTCGCTCGAGCGCTTCCTCGGGGAGCTGCTCGGCGAGCCGCCCCGGATCAGCCACCGCTGGGCGGGCATCTTCGGCCTGACGCAGGACATGCTCCCGCTCGTCGGCCGCATCCCCGGCCGCGACGGCGTCTGGGTGGCCGGCGGCTACTCCGGCCACGGCAACGTGCTGGGCTTCGCCTGCGGCG
>JBBWZD010000137.1:0-9877 GCA_039648875.1 Actinomycetota bacterium | reverse complement strand
CCGACGAGCAGGCGGTCGGGAACGCGATCCGGCTGGTGAAGGAGGGAGGCGCCGACGCCGTGAAGCTCGAGCGCGGAGGCACCTCGGTCTCGCGGGCGCGGGCGATCGTCGACGCCGGCATCCCGGTGATGGGACACGTGGGCCTGACGCCGCAGACGGCGACGGTGCTGGGCGGCTTCAAGGCCCAGGGCAGGACGGCCGAGCAGGCGCGCCACCTGATCGACGAGGCGCTGGCGCTCCAGGAGGCCGGCTGCTTCTCGATCGTCCTCGAGGCGGTGCCCGCGGCCGTCGCCGGCGCCGCGACGCGCGCTCTCGCCGTGCCCACCATCGGCATCGGCGCGGGCCCCGACACGGACGGGCAGGTGCTCGTCTGGCACGACATGCTCGGCTACTACGAGGGGCGCGCGCCGCGGTTCGTGAAGCGCTACGCCGACGTCGGCGCGGCGATCACCGAGGCGCTCGGCCGCTTCGCCGCCGAGGTCCGCGGCGGCACGTTCCCCGAGGAGCGGCACACGTACACGATGCCCGAGGAGGAGTTGCGCGCCTTCGAGTCGCCGCGCGTCCGCTGACCGTCACGCCGGGCGCAACACGAGCGTGATTCCCTCGCGCAGCGTGGGCGGCAGCAGCGGCCCGGCCGCCACCAGCAGCCGGTCGCGCGGCCGCGCCGCGGCGAAGTAGCTGGCGAGCCTCGCCTCCGACGGCTCCAAGCCGCTCCTGCGCGCGAGCGCCACGAGCTCGGCGCGCGTGTACTCCCGGAAGTGGCCCGCCTGCGCCCGGCTCTCGCGGATCTGCTCGAACGGGTGGCGGCCGGCGAGCAGCTTCAGCCGCTTCGGCAGCGAGGCGGCATTCGGCGTCTGCAGGATCAGCGTGCCGTCGTCCCGGAGCAGCGACCGGAGCAGCGACAGCACGTGCTGCGGCGCCGTCGTCAGATGCTCGAGCACCTCGGCGAAGACGACGAGGTCGTACGCGAGCGCCTGCGGCCACGTCTCCCGCCGGTCCGCGTCGTTGAGGTCGTACGCGATGTGCCGGTCGCCCTCTCGCGGCCGCAGGCGCGGGTCCTCGAACCCCAGCGTGTCGACGGTCGCCTCCGAGTGGAGCTCGCGGATCGCCTCCGTCTGGTACGAGGGGCCGACGTCGAGCACCCGCGCGCCCGGGCGCCCGGCGAGCGCCGTCGCGACGAGCTCGAGCAGCACGCGGTAGCGCGGCGCGTGCGTCCGGATGTAGAGCGTCGACTCCGGATCGGCCGCGAAGCGCGCACGGCAGGCGGCCAGGACGTCTTCGAGCTGCGGCACGAGCGGCCTACAGCGTGGTGGCGAGGACGAGCAGCGCGGGGAAGACGGCCGCGAGCGCGACCGCTGCCGCGGCGCGAGCCCACGTCCAGCCGTGCACCGCACGCACGCCGGCGAGGAGCAGGAAGGCGCTCCAGGCGACGAAGCCGAGGTAGAGCCCGCCGAAGACGGCGTCGCCGCGGCCGTAGTCGTCGCCGCCCGTGCGAAAGAGGTCCGTGCCGTAGACGGCGATCCGCACGGGCCAGAGGATCAGGAGGGAGAGAGCGAGGGGCGCGGCGGCGAGACCGAGCAGGTGTCGCGAGCGTCCCCAGCTGCCGAGACCGCCGAGGCGGCGGGACGCGCCGAAGAGCAGGCCGCTCCCGAGCCAGTAGAGGGCGAGCGCGTACGCGGCGCCGCCGAGGAACGCCCAGACGGGGATCAGCGTCGACGACATCGACGGGTCGTTGAGCAGGTGCCGCGCGACGGGCGTGCCGAGCACGCCGGCGATGCCCGCGATGCCGGCCATCGCAGCGATCGGCTCCTGCCGCGCCTCGCGCTCCTCCTCCCCCTCGTCGCGGAGGGAGACGAAGACGGCGCGCGGGGCGACGAGCACCGCCGGCGCACGCAGCCACCAGCTGCGCTGCAGCGCCGAGGCTCCAACGGCTGCGCTACTCACGCCGCCGCCACCTCGCGGACCGGCAGCACGTGCCGGAGGAAGTGGCCGGTGAAGCTCTCCTCGACGTCCGCCACCTGCTCGGGCGTGCCGGCGGCCACGATCTCCCCGCCCGCCTCGCCGCCCTCGGGCCCAAGGTCGACGATCCAGTCGCCCTGCTTGATGACGTCGAGGTTGTGCTCGATCACGATCATCGTGTTGCCGGCGTCGACCAGCCGCTGCAGCGTCTCGAGCAGCTTCTCGATGTCGGCGAAGTGGAGGCCGGTCGTCGGCTCGTCGAGGATGTAGAGCGTCTTGCCGGTCGCGACCTTGCAGAGCTCCGCCGCGAGCTTCACCCGCTGCGCCTCGCCGCCCGACAGGGTCGTCGCGGGCTGCCCGAGCTTGATGTAGTCGAGCCCGACGTCGTGCAGCGTCTGGAGGCGCCGGCGGATCTTCGGGATCTTGGCGAAGAACTGGAGCGCCTCCTCGACCGACATCCCCAGCACGTCCGCGATCGACTTGCCCTTGAAGCGCACCTCGAGCGTCTCGCGGTTGTAGCGCGCGCCCTTGCAGGTCTCGCAGGGGACGTAGACGTCGGGCAGGAAGTGCATCTCGATCTTGATCTGGCCGTCGCCCTTGCACGTCTCGCAGCGCCCGCCGCGGACGTTGAAGGAGAAGCGGCCGGGCTTGTAGCCCCGCACCTTCGCCTCGGGCGTGAGCGAGTACAGCTCGCGGATGTGCGTGAACAGGTCGGTGTAGGTCGCCGGGTTCGACCGGGGCGTGCGCCCGATGGGCTTCTGGTCGATCTCGATCACCTTGTCGAAGACCTCGATGCCGTCGACGCCGTCGTGCGCGCCCGGCTTGACCCGTGCCCGGTTCAGCCGGTTGGCGAGCGCCTTGTAGACGATCTCGTTCACGAGCGTCGACTTGCCGGAGCCGGAGACGCCGGTGACGCAGATGAACTTGCCGACCGGGAACTCGACGTCGATGTCCTTGAGGTTGTGCTGTGCGGCGCCGCGCACGACGAACGAGCCGCGGTCGTCGTCGCGCCGCTCGGGGATCGGGATCGTCCGCGTCCGCGAGAGGAACTGCCCGGTGACCGACCTGCGGTTGCGCGCGACCTTGCTCGCAGGCCCCTCGGCCACCACCTCGCCGCCGTGCATGCCCGCGCCGAGGCCCATGTCGACCAGCCAGTCCGCCCGCCGCATCATCTCCTCGTCGTGCTCGACGACCATCACCGTGTTGCCGATGTCGCGGAGCCGCTCGAGCGTGTCGATCAGGCGGGCGTTGTCCCGCTGGTGGAGGCCGATCGACGGCTCGTCGAGGATGTAGAGGACACCGACGAGTTGCGAGCCGATCTGCGTCGCGAGCCGCAGCCGCTGCGCCTCGCCGCCGGAGAGGGTGGCGGCCGCGCGGTCGAGCGTGAGGTAGCCGACGCCCACGTCGTCGAGGAAGGTCAGCCGCTCGCGGATCTCCTTCACGATGCGGTGGCCGATCAGCTGCTCGGTCTGCGTCAGCCCGAGCTCGTCGAGGAAGCGCAGCGCCCGGGCCACCGACAGCTGCGTGAACTCGTTGATCGACTTGCCGCCGACGCTGACGGCGAGCACCTCGGGCTTGAGCCGCGCGCCCTTGCAGACGGGGCACGGGCGCAGCGACATGTACTCCTCGATCCGCTCGCGCTGCTGCGAGGAGTCGGTCTCCTTGTAGCGCCGCTGCAGGCTCGCGACGATGCCCTCGAAGGCGAGCATGTACTGCCGCCGGCGGCCCATGCGGTTGCGGTACTGGACGTAGACGCGCTCGCCGCCGGTGCCGTAGAGGAAGCGACTCTGCTCCTCCTCGGTCAGCTCGCACCACGGCTTCGAGCTGTCGATCTCGTACCGGTCGGCGATCGCCTGGATCACCGCCTCGTAGAAGCCGGACGAGCCGCCCACCGACCACGGCACGAGCGCGCCGTCGTCGATCGAGAGCGAGGGGTCGGGCACGAGCAGGTCGGGGTCGATCTCCTGCTGCGAGCCGAGGCCCGTGCAGCGCGGGCAGGCTCCATGCGGGGAGTTGAACGAGAAGATGCGCGGCTGCAGCTCCGCGAGCGAGACGCCGTGGTCGGGGCACGCGAAATTCTCCGAGAAGAGCTGCTGCTCGCCGCTCTCGACGAGGTCGATCGCGACGAGGCCCTCCGCGAGAGCCGCCGCCGTCTCGATCGACTGGGTCAGGCGCAGGCGCAGGTCGCCTTTCAGCACGAGCCGGTCGACGACCACCTCGATCGTGTGCTTGAACTTCTTGTCGAGCTCCGGCACCCCGTCCTCGAGCAGGGCCTGCGTGCCGTCGACCTTCACGCGGGTGAAGCCCTCGCGCACGACCTCGTCGAAGATCTCGCGGTGCTCGCCCTTGCGATCGCGCACGATCGGCGCGTTGACCGTGAAGCGCGTCCCTTCCGGAAGACGCAGCACCTGGTCGACGATCGCGTCGATCGACTGCCCCGCGATCGGCTTGCCGCAGATCGGGCAGTGCGGCCGCCCCACCCGCGCGTAGAGCAGACGCAGGTAGTCGTAGATCTCGGTGACCGTGCCGACGGTCGAGCGCGGGTTGCGCGAGGTGGTCTTCTGGTCGATCGAGATCGCCGGGCTGAGGCCGTCGATGTGGTCGACGTCGGGCTTCTCCATCATCTGGAGGAACTGCCGCGCGTAGGCGGAGAGCGACTCCACGTAGCGGCGCTGCCCCTCGGCGTAGATCGTGTCGAAGGCGAGGCTCGACTTGCCCGAGCCGGAGAGCCCGGTGATGCAGATCAGGCGGTTCCGCGGCAGGCGGACGGTGATGTCCTTGAGGTTGTGCTCGCGGGCGCCGTGTACGACCAGCTCGTCGGCAGCCATGAGGGCGCCCATTGTACCCGCCGAACGTGTGTTCGGGGAGGGTCACCGGAAACGGCCCTCTCGGCCCGCTGCGACAGGTTCAGCGCCCGGCCGTCGTGGCGCCGGCCAGGGGCGCCATCGCGCGCTCGACCAGCCCGTAGACCTCGCCCGGACGCGCCACACAGCTGATCTCGAGGTCGCCCGCGACGAGCGTCCCGTAGCCGAGCACGCGGCCGAGGAGCGACTGCTCGACCTCGAGCACGCGCACGTGAGCGAGGTGCACCGCGGCCGCACGCCGCCGCAGAAGCCCGTGCGCGACGCAGAGGCTCTCCGACGTCAGGACCACGTGCGCGCGGTCCCAGGACCAGACCGCGGCGACCGCGATCGCGGCCGCGGCGACGAGGAGGACGGCACCGGCGGCAGACGCCGGCCAGCCGACGGCGAACCCGACCGTCCCGAGCGCGGCGAGCGCGGCTGCCCGCGCGAGCGGCCGGACGAGCACGACCACGTGCCGCCGAGCGTCGAGGTGAACGTGCTCGTCGGGCCGGCCGAGCATGGGTTGCAGGCTTCGACGAAGTGGGCAAGAACCCTGGTAGATGGGCGCAACTGCTCGGCGGGCTGCCACCGCGACGCTCGTCGCCGGTGCGATCATCGTGGGCGCGCTCGCGCTCTGGAAGATCAAGATCGTGATCGCGCTGATCTTCCTCGGCTTCACCGCCGCCGCCGCCATGCGACCGGGCGTCGACTGGCTGGCGAAGACCTACCGCGTTCCACGTGCCGTCGGCGTGCTCCTCCACTACGTCCTGCTCCTCGGTGCGGTGGCGCTGCTGCTCTGGCTCGTGGTGCCCCGGGCGGTGACACAGGTGCAGCAGGCGATCGGCAGCGTCCCGACGACGTCGGCGCAGCTGAAGCAATCCGCGAACAATTCGACCGGGATCAAGCACACGATCCTCGTGGGCGTCGAAAAAAGGCTGAAGCGACTCCCGTCGGGCACGAGCCTCGTCCACCCCGCCCTGACGGTGACGAAGACCGCCTTCGAGGTCCTCGTGGGGATCTTCTTCCTGTTCGCCGTCGCCGCGTACTGGCTCTTCGAACGGGATCGAGCGATCGCGCTGGTGCAGTCGATGGTGCCGCGCAAGCATCGACGCGTGACACGCGACACCTGGGTGCTGATCGACCAGAAGCTCGGCGCGTTCGTCCGCGGCCAGTTGATCCTGATCGTCCTCGTGGCAGTCCTCCTCTCGGCCGGGTTCTTCGCGGTCGGCCTCCACTTCTGGCTGCTGATCGGCGTGTTCGCCGGCATCGTCGAGATCGTCCCGGTGATCGGGCCGCTGGCCGCGGGAGCGCTCGCCGTCGGAGTGGGGCTGACTCAAAGCTGGCACACGGCCGTCTTCGCCGTGCTGACCGTGCTCGTGGTGCGACTGCTGGAGGACTACGCCGTCGTGCCGAAGGTGCTGGGCCACGCAACCGGGCTCTCGCCGCTCGTCGTACTGATCTCGGTCTCCGTCGTGGGCATCCTGCTCGGCGGTTTCTACGTCCTGCTGGCGATCCCCATCGCCGCCGTGCTGGCGACGCTCGTCGATGTCGTGCTCAGAGACGTCGACCCCGCCGAACAGGACGTGCCGACGGTGCTCTTCGCGGGCGCGAAGGAGGAAGCGCGCTGAGCCGGGCGCGAGCCGGCTAGGCCTTGCGCCAGCGGCCGAAGACGAGGCCGCCGAGGGTGAAGCCGAGGCCGAAGGTACCGACGCCGAAGCCGCCGATCGCGATCGCCTTCCGCCACGGGGAGAGGCGCTGCCAGCGCCCGAGCGCCTCCTGCTCCTCCGTGGTGAGCGGCTCGCCCCGCCGCTGTTTGCGCAACGCGCCGCCTGCGCGCAAGCCGAGGTACAGGTCGTCGAAGATCTCGGCTGGTTCGTCGCCCATAGCTGAATCTATAGCCTCATTCGCTCGTGCCCGCACGGATCCTGCATGTTTCCGATCTCCACACGGGTACACACGAGGACTCGGAGGTCGAGCCGGCCCTGTCGGCCCTCGTCGGCCGCGTGGAGCCCGAGCTCGTGATCGCCTCCGGCGACCTGACGCACCGCGGGCGGCGGGCGCAGCACGAGCGGGCGCACCGCTTCCTCGCCTCGCTCGACCGGCCGGTGCTCGCGGTCCCGGGAAACCACGACCTGCCGTACACGTTCCCGGCGCGATTCAGGCGGCCGTGGCACGAGTTCGAGCGGATGTGGGAGACCGTCGAGCCGACCTACTCCTCCGCCGGGCTGCACGTCGTGGGGATCAACTCCGCGCGCCCCTACCGGCAGCAGGCCGGCGCGGTCAGCGCGCAGCAACTGCACGCGGCGGCCGAACGGCTCGCCGCGGCCGGCGACGGCACCTACCGGGTCGTCGTCCTGCACCACCACGTCCTCGGCGCGCCGTGGCGCGCGTCCCGGAAGCGGCCGGTCGCGCACCGGAATCGCGTGCTGCGCGCGCTCGTCGCGGCCGGCGCCGACCTGATCCTGGCGGGCCACATCCACCAGGCCGCGCTGAGCGAGCGGCACGAGTTCGAGGTCGTCTCGGGAGACGTCCGCGCCGCGGTGGTCTCGATCGCGCCGGGCCTCGGGCAGCCCCGCCCCAACCGCCTCGGCGAGGCGCGCGGCCTCCACCTCTACGAGGTCGGCGAGCAGACGCTCTCCGCCTCGACCTACATCTGGCGAGGCGGCGACTGGGGCCTCACCGCGCAGCGCGTATTCGCACGCGGGCTCGGCCCCCTCGCCGTCGAGCCAACGCCGGTCAGGTCCTGAGGATCCCCCGCCGCCCGCGACCGCCGGTGAGCCGGCCGATCAGCATCACGAGCAGGGCCGCCACGATCACGCCGATCACGAACGCAATCCAGCCGCTCGAGATCGCCGCCGCGATGATCATCGCCACGATGCCCACCGCAATCGTCAACAGCCACCCCATTGGGTCGCGACCCGGGTGCACGAGGCGCCCGAGCGCGCCGACGATCGCTCCTACGATGATGAACCATATCCAGTGCATGGGGAGCTTCTCCCCACGGAATACGCGAGGAAACTCGGGACCTACCTCGGAGGGCGATGCGCCCCCGGGCCGGTCAGCGGCCGGTGCTGCACGAACCGGCGGTAGAGGTAGAGCAGCAGGATCGCTCCGATCACCGAGAAGACGAAGCCCGCAGACCGCGCCCAGAGGAGCCCGGCGAGCAGGCCGCCGACGAACGAGCCGGCCAGGCCGAGACCGATCGTCGCCAGGATCCCCATCGGATCGGGGCCGGGCAGCGCGAGCCGGGCGAGCGCACCGACGACGAGCCCGAAGAGGGCGAGGCCGATCAGGAGGACGAGCACGGTGACCTCCTACGCGCGCAGGCGCTCGAGCAAACGCGTGCGGGCGGCGGTGTACTCATCGTCCTCGAGCACGCCGCTGTCGTGCAGCTCCTCGAGGAGGCCGAGATAGTGCGCGGGATTCTCGGTCGGCGCCTCGGCGGCGGGCGGCGGGGCGGTTGCCGGCTGCGGCGCCGCGCCGGGCACGGGAGGCGCGAACGGCGAGGCGACCCGGTCCGGGTCGATGCCCGCGCGCTGGAGCCGCTCGCGGTACTGGTCGACGCCGAAGCCGCGCTTCGGAAACCGGTACGCGCCGGGCCCCCACAGCGGCCGCTTCTGCACGAAGCGGCGGTAGCCGAGGACGAGGGCCACCGCCACGAGGAAGCCGGCGATGCCGACCCACGCCGGATTGGGCCCTACCGCGGCGAGCACGATCCCGCCGCCGATGACGGTGCCCACGAGCCCGATCGCCACCGTCAGCCAGGCCGGCATCGGATCCGGCCCCGGGACGGCGAATCGCGCGAGCGCGCCGGTGACGAAGAAGGACGCCAGCGCTGCGAGGACACTGCCGAGCATCGACGGAGCGTAGCGCCGCCGCCGTCTAGGCGTGCACGTGCTCCCGGTGCCGCACCGGCGCCGAGGTGACGAGCTCGTCGAGCAAGCGCAGCGACGCGGCGGTGACCGCGTCGACGGCGGCTTCGAACGCGGCCTCGTTCGCCCGCGACGGCTTCCGGAAGCCGCTGATCTTCCGCACGAACTGGAGCGCCGCCGCCCGCGCCTCCTCCTCGCCCGCGACGGGCTCGACGTTGTAGAGCGTGTGGATGCTTCGGCACATGGCTAGGTCATCGCCTCCTGGAATACGTTGAGTTCGCGGCGCAGGTCCTTGATCTCGTCGCGGAGCTTCGCCGCGTACTCGAAGCGCAACTCCTCGGCCGCGACGTACATCTCCTCCTCGAGCGTCACGACGAGCTTCTCCAGCTCCTCGCGCGACAGCCCTTCGACCTTCGACGCGCCGCGCCGGCGGCGCCCCGGGACGTGCGGCGCCTCGAGCGAGAGGAACTCGGCGATGTCGGAGACGCCCTTCGAGATCGAGGACGGGGTGATCCCGTGCTCCTCGTTGTACGCGAGCTGGATGGTGCGGCGGCGGTTCGTCTCGTCGAGGGCCTCCTTGATCGCCTCCGTCTGCTTGTCGGCGTACATCAGCACCCTGCCGTTCACGTTGCGAGCGGCGCGCCCGATCGTCTGGATCAGTGAAGTGCGCCCACGCAGGAAGCCCTCCTTGTCCGCGTCGAGAATCGCGACGAGCGAGACCTCCGGCAGGTCCAGTCCCTCGCGCAGCAGGTTCACGCCGACGAGCACGTCGTACTCGCCGAGCCGCAGCTCGCGCACGATCTGGATCCGCTCGAGCGTGTCGATCTCCGAGTGGAGGTAGCGTGCCTTCACCCCCGACTCGAGCAGGTAGTCCGTCAGGTCCTCGGCCATCTTCTTCGTGAGCGTCGTGATCAGCGTCCGCTCGCCCACTGCCTCGCGCTTGCGGATCTCGCCGAGCAGGTCGTCGATCTGGTTGCGCGTCGGCCGCAGCTCGACCTCGGGATCGACGACGCCGGTCGGCCGGATGAGCTGCTCGGCGAGGCGCGTCGAGTGGCGCAGCTCGTACGGCCCCGGCGTCGCCGACACGAACACGAGCTGCGGCACCTTCGCCAGGAACTCGTCGAACCGCAGCGGCCGGTTGTCGAGCGCCGACGGCAGGCGGAAGCCGAAGTCGACCAGGGTCTGCTTGCGCGAGCGGTCGCC
>JBBWZD010000135.1:0-9628 GCA_039648875.1 Actinomycetota bacterium | reverse complement strand
ACGGCGCAGTTATACACCGTCGCAACGCCTTCGTCAGAAATCGGCAGGATACGCCGGTGCGCCTGACCGTCATCGGCTGCTCGCCCGCCTGGCCCAACGCGGGCGGCGCCCAGTCCGGCTACCTCGTCGAGGGCCCGGAGGGGCGGCTGCTCCTCGACTGCGGGCCCGGCGTCCTCGCGCGCCTGCGCGCGAACGAGGGCGGCTGGCCGCGGCTCGACGCAGTCGCGATCACCCACTTCCACCTCGACCACTGGGGCGATCTCGTGCCGTGGATCTTCGGCGCCAGCTTCGGCGCCGGCCGCGGCGGCGAGCGCGCGGAGCTGTGGCTGCCGCCCGGCGGCGGCGAGACGCTCCGCGCCTTCGGGGCGAAGCTCGCCTTCGCGCCGCAGATCGACGGGGTGTTCGACGTCCGCGAGTACGCCGACGGCGTCCCCTTCACGGCCGCCGGCTTCGAGGTGACGCCGCTTCGGCTCCTCCACTACGCGGTGCTGACGTTCGGCCTGCGGGTGAGCGACGGGCAGTCGACGGTCGCGTACTCCGGCGACACGGCCCCGAGCGCGAACCTCGAGGAGCTGGCCCGCGACGCCGACGTCTTCCTCTGCGAGGCGACGCTCGCCGCGCCGGAGCCGCCGGAGGAGCGCGGCCATCTCACGGCGGAGGAGGCGGTCGCGGCGTCCGAGGCCGCCGGCGCGCGGCGCCTGCTCCTGATTCACCGGCCCGACGAGCTGCCGCTGAACGGCAACGTGGAGCGCGCGAGGGACGGCCAAGAGCTCACTCTCTGACCCATGGCCGAACGGATCCTGGTCGTGGAGGACGAGCCCGCGATCGCAGACGCGGTGAGCTACGCCCTGCAGGAGGCGGGGTACGCGGTCGACGCCGTGGGCGACGCCGGCGACGCGCTCGAGGTGGCGCGCGGGCGGCGGTACGACCTGATGGTCCTCGACCTGATGCTGGCGGGCGGGTCGGGGCTCGACGTCTGCCGGGAGGTGCGCGCCAGCAGCGACCTGCCGATCGTGATGCTGACGGCACGGGACACGGAGACCGACCGGGTTCTCGGGCTGGAGGTCGGCGCCGACGACTACGTGACTAAGCCGTTCTCGGTCGCGGAGCTCGTCAGCCGCGTGCGGGCCCTCCTGCGCAGGCGCGCCCTCGACCGCACGCGCGGCGACTTCGTGCGCCGGGTTGGCGGCCTCGAGCTCGACGTCGCGCACCACACGGCGGCGCTCGGCGGCCGGCCGCTCGACCTCACGCGCTCCGAGTTCCGGCTGCTGACGCTGCTCGCGTCCAAGCCGGGCGGAGTCTTCACCCGCGACGAGATCCTGCGGCACCTGAGGGCCGCCGGCAGCGTCGGCGACCGCCGGGCGATCGACGTGCACGTCTCCAACCTGCGCCGCAAGGTCGAGCAGGACCCGCGGAACCCCCGCCGCCTGCAGACCGTGCGCGGCGTCGGCTACAGGCTCGTCGCCGTCTCGCCCTGAGGCAGCCGGAAGGCGCGCTCGCCGAGCAGCCGGTGGCCTTCGACCGACGGATGGTCGCCGTCGTCCGTCCACTCGGCCCGCATCCGGTGCGGCCGGTCCGGGTCGGCGAGCGTCTCGTGGAAGGGAAGCAGCGTGACGCCGAGACCGTCCGCGAGGGCGCGGATGAGCACGTTCAGGCGGGCGATCTCGTGCGCGGCGCGGCCGTCGCCGTTGTTCCAGGGGAGCACGTCGGCGAGTGCGACGCCGAGCCCCAGCCCGCGCGCCCGCTGGACCATCCCCGCGAGGTTGCGCGCCGCCTGCTCGACCGGCCGGCGCTGCACGACGTCGTTGATCCCGCCCTGGACGACGAGGACGTGGGCGCCGGCGACGGCACCGTCGAGGCGCGCCGCGATCTCGTCCGTCCGCTCGCCGTACACGCCGAAGTTGCGCAGCTCGAGCTGCGGCTCGAGCCGCCCCGCCCACCACAGCCACTGGCTCCGCTCGTCGGCCGCCGCCCCGATGCGGGCGCGAACCGCCGCGTCGGGGTCCCAGAGCGGCGACCCCGCCGTGATGGAGTCGCCGAGACAGGCGACGACGACGCCCTCCACGAGCGCCGGCCGGGACCTAACCGCGCGGGACGAGCTCGACGAGGAGCTCGCAGTCGAGCGCCTCGGCGATGTTCAGCAGCGTGTCGATCCGCGGCGGCCGGCCGCCTCGCTCCAGCCGCGCGATCGCCGACTGCGTCGTGCCGACGCGCTCGGCGAGCTCGCGCTGCGAGAGGCCGATCGCAGCGCGGCGGTCGGCGACCTTGTCAGCTATGGCGGCGAAGAACCAGCCGCGGTCGCCCGTGGCGATCCGCTCGCGCAGCCGCTCGAGCGGGTGCTTCGGCTCGGGGCGTGCGGGGGCTGCCACGCTGCGAGCATAGCAGGGATGCTATGTGGAGACCAGCAGCGAGCGCTGGAGCGGCGTGACCGGGTCGCCCACGCGCACGCGGCCCGGCACCGAGACCGCGCCGTAGACGCCGAACGGCAGCGGCTCCATCCGCCCCTCCCGCCGGTAGTGGGCGAGCGTGCCGAGCGTGTCGAGGTCGGTGACGCCGCGGTCCGGGTCGTGCGAGGTGACGACGCAGCGGCCGACGTCGCCGACGATCGAGAGCACCGCATCGCCCACCTGCACCTGGGCTCCGAGCCACTCGTCCTCGGCGTGGGCTGCGACCCCGTCGATCTCGAACAGCATCCGGAAACGCCGCGCGTCGACCGGCGACTCGGCGCCGGCCTCCTCGCCGAGGCGCTCGAGCGACGCGCGTGAGACGAGCGAGACCGTGCCGCCTCGGAGGCCGCGGTCGACTGCGCCGCCGTCGGCCCACAGCAGCGTCAGCGGCCGGCCCGCGAAGCTCGAGATCGCCGCCTCCCAGGGGCCGTGGACCCGGTGCGACGGAAGCGGCAGCCCGTACAGCTCCGCGGCGACCGCCTCCCCCAGCTCGACGACCCCGTCGACCCGCTCTCCCTCCGGGAACGTGAGCGCCAGCCTGCGCGTTCGCTCGTCCCACTCCGGCCGGATGCGCACGAGCGGCCCGCAGCGCTTGTTGTTGAGCAGGCGCCCGTCCTCGTCGAGGAGCCAGAACCGGCGGTCGCCGGCGACGCCGCGCTGCCCGAGCGTGACCTCGTCCGGGTGGACGAGCCCGAGCGACTTGAGGGGCGCGATGGAGATGCGGCTGACCTGCCCGTCCACTCCTCGAGCGTAGCTGGCGCGTCAGGCGGGCCCTTCCACCCCGACCTCGCTGCGCCCGCGGGCGCCCTCGAGGTCGAAGATCCAGAAGTCGCGGCCGGTGACGTGCACCGCCACGTTGTAGACCGGGATCTGCCCGATCCGCCCCTGGAAGGAGCCGGCATGGGCATGGCCGTGGAGGACGAGATCGGCGCCGTACTCCGCGATCGGCGTCGCCAGCCGGTCGCTTCCGAGCATGACGTGGATGCCGCCGGGCTCGCCTTCGATCGTCGCCTCCACCGGCGCGTAGTGCAGGAGCACGACGCGCAGGTCGCAGTGCACGATCTCTTGCAGGCCCTTCGCGATCGCCTCCGCCTCGAGCGTCGTCTCCTCGTAGACCTGCCGCAGCAGCGGCTCGCCGAAGTCCGGGAGCACCGAGCCGGGGAAGCCGCCGACGAAGCCCTTCGTGCCGACGACCCCGAACTGGACGCCCGCCACGTCGCATGCCTTCCAGCAGCGGTCGAGCATCCGCACGCCCGCCTCCTCCAGAAGCGCCGTGACGTCGGCCGCCCGTCCGGCGTGGAAGTCGTGGTTGCCAAGGACGGCGAAGACCGGGATGGAGAGGTCCCGGCACGCGTCGGCCAGCACGCGTGCCTGCTCGGGCTCTCCGGTCGTCGTGAGGTCTCCTGCGAGGAGGATCACGTCGGCTTCGTGCTCCACCTGCGCAAAGGCACGCTCGACCCGCTCGCGCGTCGCCTCGGAGGCGTGGACGTCGCCCGCTGCCGCGATCCTGATCACACCGCCGATGTTGCACGACCTGCGGAAAGGGAAACGGCGGCGGCATGCCCGAAGCCAGCTTCGACGAGCTGATCGAGGCGATGAAGGCGGCTGCCGCCGTCCTGCAGCGCTGCGAGATCCCGTTCGTGCTCGGCGGCGGCCTCGCCGCGTGGGCCCGCGGCGGCCCGAAGACCGAGCACGACGTGGACTTCATGGTGCGGCCCGAGGATGCGGACACGGCGCTCGAGGCGTTCGAAGGCGCGGGGATGAAGGTCGAGAAGCCGCCCGAGGGCTGGCTCTACAAGGTCTGGCATCCGAACGGCGCGCTGATCGACCTGATCTTCAACCCGTCGGGTGGGCCGATCACCGACGAGACGATGGGGCGGGCGCCGCTGCTCGAGGTGATGGCGCTGCGGATCCGCGTCTTCACGCTCGAGGACGTGATGGTGACGAAGCTGCTCTCGATCAACGAGCAGACGCCCGACTTCGGCGCCGTGCTCGAGCTCGCGCGCGCCCTGCGCGAGCAGATCGACTGGGAGCACGTGCGGCGGCGCACCGAGGCGTCGCCCTTCGCCAGGGCGTTCTTCACGCTCGTCGAGGGCCTCGGCATCGTCGAGCCGGTCTCGGTCCGGGCCTAGAGGAAGAACCCCGACCAGGCATCCCACCAGTCGTCGCCGCGCGCGAGGAGCGTCCGCGGCGCCGTGATCTCGACGCCCCGCCGGTGCCGGAAACGCTCCAGCTCGTCGGGCGCCGTGAACTCGACCTCGATCTCGCACGGCCGCCCCGGGTCGTACGGCGCGACCGCCGCGAGGTCCGCGAGCGCCGCCTTTGCGCCCGCCTCGATCAGCTCGCGCGCCCGCACGGCCGGGAGGTTGCGCGCGCTGTAGCGGCCGAGGCCGACCTTCACCTCGACCGTCGGCAGCGCCTCGCCGAGCAGCGCGCGCGCCTCGCGGCAGACCGCGCGGTCGCCCGTAACGAGCAGCACGGGGCAGGCCCAGTGGCCGCAGAGGGCCGCGTTGATGCCGGTCTCGCCGACGAGCGTGCCGTTGAAGCGGAGGTTCTGCCATGCCTGGCCCGAGACGGTGTGGGAGAGGACGCCGTCGGGCGTCCCCGCCATGGCGTGCATGCCGACGAGGAGCGCCGCGTCGCAGCCCTCCTCGAGGAACTGCGTGTAGCCGGTCCACCTGCTCTGCACGACGAACTCGCAGGCCGGGTCGAGCCTGTCCGGGAGCAGGGAGTTGAAGGTGTAGTCGCCGCCGGCGCCGTGGCAGTCGACGACGACGATCTCGGTCGCCCCGGCCGCCTTCGCCCCGCGCACGGCCGCGTTGATCTCCTCCGTGTAGAGCAGGCGGCCCTCCTGGTACAGCGGCGAGTCGCCGCCGGTCTGCGCCCACTTCACGACGCCGGCGACGCCCTCGATGTCGCTGATGACGTGGACGCGCACCGCGGCAGACTACGCTGCCGCGGTGGACACGGGCCTCGCGGGCAAGGGCGTCCTCGTCACGGGCGCCTCCGGCGGCATCGGCTCGGCGTGCGCCCGCGCCTTCGCGGCCGAGGGGGCGCGCGTAGCGGTGCACTACCACCGCGGGCGCGAGCGGGCCGAGGCGCTGGCGGCAGAGCTGGGCGGCGCGCCCATCGTCGGCGCCGACCTGACGGACGAGACGGAGGTCGACGCGCTGCTCGAGCAGGCGCGCGAGCGCCTGGGCCGCGTCGACGTCTGCGCCGCCGTCGCCGGAATGTGGCCCTCGGCGGACGAGCCGGTGTGGGCGATGCCGCTCGACCGGTGGGAGGCGACGCTGCGCGCCAACCTGACGGCGACCTTCCTCACCGCGCGCGCCTTCCTGCGCGAGGTCGAGCGGAACGGCCACGGCAGCCTCGTCCTCGTCGGCTCGACCGCCGGCCACTTCGGCGAGGCCGGGCATGCCGACTACGCCGCCGCGAAGTCCGCGATCCAGGTCGGGCTCCTGCTGAGCCTGAAGAACGAGGTCGTTCGCGTCGCGCCGCGGGCGCGCGTCAACGCCGTCGCGCCCGGCTGGACGTACTCGCCGATGACGCGCGGCGAGCTGGACGACCGCCTCGTCGAGCGCATCAGCCGCACGATGGCGCTGCGCAAGGTCGCGACCGCCGACGACGTTGCCCGGGCGGTGGTCGTGCTCGCATCGGACGAGCTCTCCGGCCACGTCACCGGCGAGGTCGTCACCGTGGCCGGCGGCATGGAAGGCCGCACCGTCCACGGCTGAGCGAATAGCGAGGCGGCGCCTCTCGGCGCCGCCTCAAGCTCCAGCCGCAGGGTGATTGCCGTCAGCCCCCGGAAGGAGTCCCGGCCTGTATCGGCAGCCGGAGCCCGCGACTTGAGCGCCGTCAAGCGGCACGGTCAACCAGCGTCCGGGGGATTGGTGAACTGGAGGCAACGCGCGATACTGCAACTGCATCCGTCGAGCGGCCCCGATGCGGCGGGGGCTGCCCCGGAAGCTTCCGGGGAGTAGGTGAGCGGGGCGGCGGCGGCCGCCCCGCTCCCGATTACGCGGCCTAGACTGGCTGGCGTGAGCGGATTCGTCGAACGGCTCGCGTCGGGGCCGCCGATCGTGGCCGACGGCGGCATGGGAGCGGTGCTCGCGAGCGCCGTGCCGCGGCTCCGCTGCCCCGAGGAGGCGAACCTGCGCGCGCCGGAGAGCGTCATCGACGTCCACCTCGGCTACATCCGGGCCGGCGCCGAGCTGATCGAGACGAACACGTTCGGCGCCAACCGGCCGAAGCTCGGGCAGCACTTCCTCGAGGACGAGTTCGAGCGGATCAACAGCGCCGGCGTCCGCCTGGCGCGGGAGGCGCGCGAGGTCTCCGGCCGGGACGTCTTCATCGCCGGCTCGCTGGGGCCACTCGGGGACGTCGAGCTCCGCGGCAGCGATCCCGCAGGGCTTTACGCCGAGCAGGCCCGCCTGCTCGAGGGGCGCGGCGCCGACCTGTTCATGGTGGAGACGTTCTTCGACCTCTCCGACCTCGAGACGGCGGTCGCCGCGATCCGCTCGGTGTCGAGCCTGCCGATCGTCGCCCTGATGACCTTCGACGGCGACGGCGAGACGCTCGCGGGCGTCTCCGCCCGCGCCGCCGGCGCGCGGCTGGGGGCGCTCGGGGTCGCTGCGTTCGGCGCCAACCACGGCGCGGGGCCGGCCGCCGCCCTGCACGCGCTCAGCGAGATGCGCCGCGACGGCTGCGTGCTCGCCGCGCTGCCGAACGTCGGCCTCGCAAGCATGTCGGGGCAGCGGATCGTCTTCCCGCACGCGACGCCCGCCTACTTCAGCGAGTTCGCGGCGCAGGCGCGCGCCCTCGGCGCCGGCATCATCGGCGGCTGCTGCGGCACGACGCCTGCGCAGATCGCGGCCATCAGGGCGGCGGTGGACGGGAACGTCGCTCCAGCCGGCCCACTGCTCGTGCGGGAGCGCGAGCGGGCGACGCCGCTGGCTCCCGCGGACGGCGAGACCGAGCTCGCGCGGCTCCTCGACGAGGGAACCTTCGTCGTCTCCGTCCAGCTCGACCCGCCGCTCGGCGCGAACCCGGAGGCGCTGATCGCAACCGCGCACGCCGTGCGCGACTCCCGCAAGGCGCAGTTCGTCGACGTGAACGACAACCCGCGGGCGCGGGCGCGGATGAGCGGGATCATGGCCTCGGTGGCGATCGAGCGCTTCACGCGCGTGGAGACGATCCCGCACCTGACGCCGCGCGACATGACGATCACCGGCCTCGAGTCGATCCTGCTCGGCGCGCACGCCGAGGGCGTCCGGAACATCCTCGCCGTCACCGGGGACCCGCCCGAGGCGGGCGACTACCCCGGCCGGCACGGCGTCTACGAGGTCGACTCGATCGGCCTCGTCGAGCTGCTGGCGCGGCTCAACTGCGGCGAGGACCACCACGGTCGCGCGATCGACGCTCCCACCTCGTTCTTCCCCGGCGTCGCCGTCAACCCCACGGCCGACGACCTCCCGCTCGAGGCCGACCGCTTCCACCGGAAGGTCGCCGCGGGCGCCCGCTTCGCCATGACGCAGATCCTGTTCGACCTCGAGCCGCTCGAGGCGTTCCGGGAGCGGATCGGCGGCTGGCCCATCCCGGTGCTCGTCGGCGTCTGGCCGATCCGGACGTACGAGCTGCTGATCCGCATGCACAACGAGGCGCCGGGCATGGTCGTCCCCGAGCACGTGCAGGAGCGGTACCGCCGCGCCGGCCCAGCCGCGCGCGAGGTGGGCGGGCAACTCGGACACGAGCTGATCGCGGGTGCCCGGGAGCTGGCTGCGGGCGTCTACGTGGTCGCCCCCTTCCGGCGGCCCCTCGCGGTCGTCGACTTCCTGCCCGAGCTTCACCCGGTGCAGGAGCCGGTGGAGACCGGCCGCCTGGCCGAGGCGAGCGCCCGCCGGACGACAGACGCCGGCACGCCGTAGCCGCTCGGCTCGCCGACGCGCGCGGCGAAGATCGTCGACTGGACGGCGCCGGAGCGGTCGATTGCCGGCCCGCCCGAGTCGCCGTGGCGGACGCGGCCCGCGACCGCGGTGATGGTGCGCGAGATGGGGCCGTGGCCGTAGGCGTCCCGCGTCAGCACCACGGCGGTGCGGCCGATGCGTCCGGGCGTCGCCTGGAGCGGCCCGTTCTCGGGATAGCCGGCGATGGCCACCGACGCGCCCGGCCGCGGCTCCAGGATTCGCAGCGGCCTCGGCCCGGCGCCGCCCACGCGCAGGATCGCCACGTCGTCGTGCGGGTCGTACGCGACGACCTCGGCGTCGCGCACGCCCGCGGCGCCCGGAATCTGGACGCCGGTGTCGCGCTGCCCCGCGACGACGTGGGCCGCGGTGACGACGAGGTGGTGCGTCGCGAACCAGCCGCTGCCCTCGACGCCGACGCCGCAGGCGGTGCCGAGGACGCGGACGACGGCGGCCGAGGCGCGGCTGACGGCGGCGTTGTGCGTGATGCGGGGGCTGAGCGGCTGACTCGGCGCCTGCGGCCCGACGATCGACGGGAACGGGTCGATGCGCGCCAGCAGGTGCAGCAGCCGCCGCGGCGAGACCGCCTCGTCGAGGCGGCGGACGATCGCGGAGCGCTGCACGTCGCGGCGCAGTGAGGTCTGGCCCGGCACGAGCAGCGCCGTTGCTCCCAGCACCCACACGAGGGCGATGCCGGTGGCGGCGCCGAACAGCAGCCCGCCCAGGGAGTCGAGAAGGCGGAGCGGCGCGAGCTTCAGCCCGCCGCGGAGGAAGGAGGCGGCGATGGTCGCCGCCGTCTGGAGCAGGAGCGCCCCGACGACGGCGCCGACGAGGCCCGCGAAGGGCGTCCACCCCGACGTCGCGCCCCCGTGGAGCAGGTGCGGGCCCGCCCGCGAGCCGAGGTAGGCGCCGGCTGCGAGCCCGGCGAACGAGAGCGCGCTCGCGACGAGCCCGCGCCGGAGCCCACCGAGCGCGGCGAAGAGGATCGCGGCGATCGCGATCCAGTCCACGGTGTTCAGCGAGACCGCGGCGGCGGGCACGGCGCCAGTGTCGCAGCACCATCGGCGCGGGCCGGGGCTACAATGCCGCAGCCCTGGGGGCGTAGTTCAGCTGGTTAGAACGCCGGCCTGTCACGCCGGAGGTCGCGGGTTCGAGTCCCGTCGCTCCCGTGAAGTTATTCCGCTCGACGAGCGGCGGTGCGGTTCCTGGGGTAGGAGCCTT
>JBBWZD010000117.1:0-6865 GCA_039648875.1 Actinomycetota bacterium | reverse complement strand
CCGGCGCGGACCGCGAAGCCGCGCCGCTCGATGCGGCCGAGGATCTCGGCGGCGAGCCCGCGCCGCACGGCGTCGGGCTTGATCAGGATGAGGGTCCGCTCCACGGCCACGGGCTACTCGGGGCGGCGGCGGCGGCGGGCCTTGAGCGAGGGCAGGGCTACCGTCGACGGCTCCGCCGGCGTCTCGCAGTACGGGCACACCTGCCACAGCGCCTCGAGCGGCGCCTTGCAGCTCGAGCACGACTGCTTGAGCTTCGTCGTGCAGATCGGGCAGACGAGGTACGTCGAGTCGACCTCGGAGCGGCAGACCGGGCAGTGCAGGTCGCCCTGCGAGAGGCGCTCCTCCATCGCCCTGATCTCGAGCTCGCGCTCGCGCACGTCCTCGAGGTACTCGGGCGGCCGGAAGAGCATGTAGACGAAGACGCCCAGGAAGGGCACGGCGATGCCGATCAGCACCGCGATGCCGACGAGCCAGCCGTCGTCGATGCGCCGCTTCGCGTCCTTGAAGATCCACCAGACGGTCGCGAGCCAGAAGACGACGACGAAGAAGACGAGCAGGTTGCGGATCACGTGCCACGTGCCCGAGGCGAAGAAGTCGTGGGCGCTTCCGAACGTGCTCGCGATCACAGCAGCATCCTTCCTATCAGGTAGCCGGCTGCGAACGCCACTCCGACGATGGCGACGAGGACGAACAGAGCCAGCGCGAAGACGCTGATCTTCTCACCTGCGCTATGAGTTCGCACGGGGGTCACCGAGCTCGGCAAGAAGATAAAGCGAGCCCGAGACGAGGACGGCCCCATCCGGCCCCGCGAGCTCGAGCGCACGGCGCCGTGCCGCCGCCGGATCGTGAACGATCTCGACATGTCCGAAGTACGTTTCGGCGCGTGCTGCGAGTTCCCCTGCGGGAAGCGCGCGGCCATTCTGCGACTCCGTCGCCACGAGGACGTCCCCGAGCACGGAGAACGCCTCGAGCATGAGCGCCGGCCGCTTGTCCTCGAGGATGGAGCACACGACGACGTACTCGCGCTCGGGCAGGCGCGGCAGCAGGTAGCCCACGCCCGCGAGGTTGTGCGCCCCGTCCCAGATCTCCAGCGGGCGCTCGCTCCTGCGCTCGAGCCGCCCGGGCAGCAGGACGCCGTCGGCGGCGTGGGCGTCGACGCTCCGGCCGAGGAAGCTCTCCGCCGCGGCGACGGCGAGGGCGAGGTTGCTGCGTCCGCTGACCACGACCTCGGCGGCGCCCTGCCCCCGGGCCGCCTCCCGCCACTCCGGCTCGCCGAGGACGACGGTGCAGCCGGGCTGGACGACGGCGAGCTTCTCGGCGGCGATCGCCTCGCGCGTGTCCCCCAGCACCTCCATGTGGTCGAGCGCGACGTTCGTCAGCACCACGACCCGGCTCCGCAGGACGTTCGTCGCGTCGTGCCGGCCGCCGAGGCCCGCCTCGACGACCGCGACGTCGACACCCGCCTCGGCGAAGGCCAGGAGCGCCGCCGCCGTCAGCGCCTCGAACTGGGTCGCGCCGGCGGCCTCGGCCGCCTCCCTGACGCCGGCAATCGCGCGCTCGAAGTCGGCCTCGGCGCCGCCCACGCGGATCCGCTCGCCCCAGCCGCGGACGTGCGGCGAGAGATAGGAGCCGACGCGGAGGCCGGCGTCGGCGAGCAGCGCCTCCGTCAGCCTGGTGGTGGTCGACTTGCCGTTGGTGCCGACGACGTGGACCGCCGGATAGCCACGCTGGGGGTCGCCGAGCCGGGCGAGCAGCACGTGCATCCGCTCGAGCCCGAAGCCGCCGGGCGGCCACGGGCTGAGCGAGGCGACCCAGTCAGCCCCCGAGCGCGTCGAGCTCGGCCCTGTAGTCGGCGAGCTTCCGGCGCTCGGCTTCCACCACGTCGGGTGCGGCGTTCGCCACGAACTTCTCGTTCGCGAGCATCCGCTCGGCCCGCTCGATCTCCCTGTGCACACGGCCGCGCTCGGCCTCGACGTCGCCCTGCCCGTCCGGCGACGGCCGCACGACTGCCTCGAAGATCCGCTCGGATTCGCCGGGCACCTTGATCCGGACGCCGCTGCGACGGTAGATCCGGGCCGCCGTCTGCGCGGTCGCGAGCGCCTCCGCGTCGGCCGCGTCGTGCGGCATCGGCTCGGGCCACGGGGCGAGGATCAGCCGCGACTCCCGCGCCGGCAGGTGCGACCAGATCTCCTCCGTCACGTGCGGCAGCACCGGGTGGAGCAGCTTCAGCAGCCGCTCGAGCGCGGCGAAGGCGGTCGCGCGCACGTCCGGCTCGCCCAGTCGCGGCTTGATCGCCTCGAGGTACCAGTCGCAGAAGTCGTCGAAGGTGAGGTGGTAGAGGCGGTCGACCGCGTGCGCGAAGTCGTACCCGTCGAGGTCGGCTTCGAGCTCGGCGCGCGTCGCGTCGATCCGGGCGAGGATCCACCGCTCCTCGAGCGAGGACGGCCGCGCCTCGACCTCGACGCCGCCGCCCGCCAGCAGGAGGCGGCTCGCGTTCCAGAGCTTGTTCGCGAGCTTGCGGCCCTCCTCGATCGGCCCGGTCGTGAAGCGGACGTCCTGCGTCGACGACATCTTCAGCAGCCCGTAGCGCGTCGCGTCGGCCCCGTGCGCGTGGATCAGGTCGAGCGGGTCGACGCCGTTGCCGAGGCTCTTGGACATCGTGCGGCCGACGCCGTCCAGCACGTTCGAGTTGATGACGACGTCGTGGAACGGGATCGTGCCCATCAGCTCGAGCCCCGCCATCAGCATGCGGCATTCCCAGAGGAAGATGATCCCCCGGCCGGTGACGTTCACGTCGCCTGGGTAGAACGCCCGCAGCTCCGGCGTCTCCTCTGGCCAGCCGAGTGTCGCGAACGGCCACAGCGCCGACGAGAACCACGTGTCGAGCACGTCCGGGTCCCGCTCGAGCTGCTCCGAGCCGCACTCGCCACAGGCAACCGGCTCGCTCTCGGCGCACGTGACGTGTCCGTCGGGGCAGTACCAGATCGGCAGCTGGTGGCCCCACCAGAGTTGCCTCGACAGGTTCCACGGCCGGATCGCCCGCAGCCAGTCCAGGGCGACGCGCCCGTGGACCGGCGGGTGGAACCGGACGCGCTCCGACTCGAGCGCCTCGATCGCCGGCCGTGCCAGCTCGTCCATCCGGCACCACCACTGGAGCGACACGAGCGGCTGGATGCGGGTGCCCGAGCGCTCGCAGTGGCCGACCGCGTGGCGATAGCTCTCGCGCTTCTCGAGCTGCCCGTGCTCACGCAGCCACTCGACCACGCGCTCTGCGGCCTCGTCCTCGGTCAGCCCGGCGAGCTCGGCCGGGACGTCCCCCTCGATGAGGCCGTCGAAGCCGAGCACGGTGAGCTCGGGCAGCCCGTGGTCGCGGCCGATCTCGAAGTCGAGCGGGTCGTGCCCGGGCGTGATCTTGAGCGCGCCGGTGCCGAAGTCCCGCTCGACCCGCTCGTCGGCGATCACCGGCACCGTCCGCTCGACCACCGGCACGACCAAGTCCTTGCCGACCAGGCCGGCGTAGCGGTCGTCGTCCGGGTGCACGGCGACGGCGACGTCCGCGAGGATCGTCGCCGGCCGCACGGTCGCGATCGTGAGCGAGCCGGAGCCGTCGGCGAGCGGGTAGCGCGCGTAGGTGAGGGCGTCGTCGACGTCGAGGTGCTCCACCTCGAGGTCGGAGATGGAGGTGCGGCAGTCGCTGCACCAGTTGACGATCCGGTTGTCGCGGTAGATCCACCCGCGCTCGTAGAGGTGGACGAAGAAGCGCATGACGGCGCGGACGTAGCCGTCGTCCATCGTGAAGCGCTCGCGCTCGTAGTCGAGCGACGCGCCGATGCGGCGGAACTGGCCCATGATCACGCCGCCGTACTCGTGGAGCCATGCCCACACGCGCTCCAGGAACGCCTCGCGGCCGATCTCGAGGCGCGACGTCCCCTCCGCGCGCAGCTGCTTCTCGACCACGGCCTGGGTGGCGATGCCGGCGTGGTCGTACCCGGGCTGCCAGAGGGTGTTGAAGCCCCGCATCCGGTGCCGGCGGACGAGCACGTCCTGCATCGACGCGTTCAGCGCATGGCCCATGTGCAGCACGCCGGTCACGTTCGGCGGCGGCACGGCGATGACGTAGGTCGGACCGGCGGACGCGGGATCGGGGTGGAAGTCGCCCGCCTCCTCCCAGGTGCGCTGCCAGCGCTCCTCGACGCCCTGCGGCTTGTAGAGAGGCTCCATCTCCATCAGCTGCCGATCCTAGTGACGCGCACGCCGTGGGCCCTCGAAGTCCGAGGAGCCGTTGAACCGGTGAGCTCAGGCAGCGACTATGAATCGAGTATGCCAAAACGGCTCGACCTGCTGCTCGTCGTCGCCGCCGCGTCACTGCTCGTGGCGATCTCCTGGGACGCGCTGACGCGCCGTCCACAGGCTCGCCCGGCTGTGACGGCGGCGAGACCAGCGCGGCCCGCGCCGCAGGAGGCGCCGGTCCCCGAGCTGGTGCGGCTCCTCCCCTCCTCGACCGCGTTCCTGCCGCAGTGCCCGGCACGCGACCTCCGCCTCTCGGTCGGCCCCGCTCCGGTGCTGACGCTGCGGTTCGCGGGCAGCCGGTGCCATGTGCCGCCGCTGCACCTGCGGGCGGTGCTGCGCCGCGACGACGGCACGATCGTCTACCGCGGCCCGGCGCTCGCGCACGAGGAGCTCTCCGGGAACTACGCCGGCAGCGGCGTCTCGCGCGCGCGCCTGCTCGGCGGCTGCCCCGCGGGCGGCCTGCTGGCCACGGTCACCGGCTCGGGGCTCCGGGCGTCGGGGGCCGTTCGTTGTTCCTGACCGGCCGCCGCGATAGCGTGGGGGCGGTGGTGAGGGCGATCGTCTCTGCGGCTCTGCCGTTGCTTCTCCTTGCGCTCGCGCCTGCCGCGCGCGCCGCCAACCCGATCCAGGCGGAGAACGCGCTCCCGGGGACGACCTCGTGGCAGGCGCGCAGCGGCGGGGACGTCGCGCTCTACGCGTCCCAGATCGGCGCCGCTCCGGGCGGCGAGATCGACTTCCACGTGAGCACGGAGAACCGCTACCGGATCGTCGTCTACCGGCTCGGCTGGTACGGCGGCGCCGGCGCGCGGCTCGTCTCCTGCCTGCCGGCGTGCGAGGGCGACGAGCAGGGGCGGCCGCAGCCCGTCCCCGCCCCGCCCGACCTGCCGCCGGCGCTCGCGCCTCCGATCCGCGCGGGCTGGCCCGTGACCGACGTCCTGCACACCGACCCCGAGTGGACGAGCGGCTACTACCTCGCGGAGGCGGTGCTGACGAGCGGGCCGGACGCCGGCCGCGTCGCGACGACGTTCTTCGTCCTGCGGGAGCCGGCCTCGCAGCGCGGCTCGCGGATCCTCGTGCAGGTTCCGGTCAACACGTGGGAGGCGTACAACCGCTGGGGCGGCAAGAGCCTGTACGACTTCTACGGCCCGCGGGCGTACCGGGTCTCCTTTGAGCGGCCGTTCGGCGACATGGCCCAGCCGCCGATGTGGTGGGAGATCCAGCTCGTGCGCTTCCTCGAGCGGGAGGGCGCCGACGTCTCCTACCAGACAGACGTCGACACCGACCGCGAGCAGTCGAGCCTGCTGCGGCACCGGCTGGTGATGGTCGCGGGCCACGACGAGTACTGGACGCTGCGGATCCGCGACGCCTTCGACGCCGCCCTCGCGGCGGGCACGAACCTGGCCTTCATGGGCTCCAACGAGGCGTACTGGCACATCGAGTACGAGGACGGCGGCACGACGATCTTCGGCTACAAGTCGCTGTACGACCCGAACCCGACCCTCGCGCAGAAGACGGCGCTCTTCCGCGAGATCGGCCGGCCCGAGTGCATGCTGATGGGAGTCCAGCACCAGTCTCTCGCGGTGCTGCCGCACGCGCTCGACTACACCGTCACGGCCGCCGGCGCGGCCGATCCGTGGCTCGCGCGGAGCGGCTTCCGGGCCGGCGACACGGTCGTCGGCGTCGTCGGCCGCGAGCACGACGTCATCAACCCGTATCCGGAGTCGTGCTTCCACCCCGGGCTGACGGTGCTCTTCCACTACGACGGCGCAGGAGTCGACCAGAACGGCGACGCCGTCCGGTTCACGGCGCCGAGCGGCGCACGCGTCTTCGCCTCCGGCGCGCAGCAGTTCGCCTGGGGCCTCGACGACTGGCGGAGCGACGGAACGCTCTTCCCCGAGCCGCCGATCCGACCCTGGGTGGGCGTGCCGGTGGACCCGCGGCTCCAGCAGTTCATGCGCAGCGCGCTGGACGACCTGACGCGTCCCGCCGCGCCGGCGGGCCTGAGCGCGCGCGCGGCCGACGGACGGCTCCAGGTGGCGATCACGCCGGGCGCCGATCCGCGCGTGCGTCGCTTCGTTGCCGCGGTCCGCCGCGGCAGGAGGTGGACACGGCTCTGCCACGGCGTCTCCCGGTGCACAGCGCCCCTGCCGCCGGGCGCCGGGCCGATCACCGTCGGCGCCGTTGCCGTCGACGTCTGGCGGCGGCACTCTGCCGCAGCCTTCGCCGTCGCGCGGCGTCAGCCGTAGTAGCGGAAGACGACCTCGGCGACGCAGACGGGCTTGTCGCCGCCCTCTCGCTCCACGGTGGCGGTCATCGTCGCCTGGAACCCGCCGTCGAACTCGTCCACCGAGTCGACCCGGAAGCGGCCGCGCACCCGCGAGCCCGAGGGCACCGGCGCGGGGAAGCGGACCCTGTTCAGCCCGTAGTTCACGGCCATGCCGCCGTCCTGGCGCGGCACGACCTCGTAGGACATCGACGGCAGCAGCGCCAGCGTCAGGTAGCCGTGGGCGATCGTGGTGCCGAACGGGCCGCCGGCGGCGCGCTCGGGATCCACGTGGATCCACTGCCGGTCGCC
>JBBWZD010000097.1:0-4016 GCA_039648875.1 Actinomycetota bacterium | reverse complement strand
CTCGCGGCGGCCTCGCTCGCGGACGGGAGGGCGGAGGGCGACGCGCTGGTCTGCGGCGACGACGCGGCGGCGAAGGAGCTCGCGCTCGGGCTCGCGGCGAAGGTCGTGACGGGGCGCGCGCTCGATGCCGGGCCGCTCGTGAGCGCCCGAGCGCTCGAGGGCATGACGGCCGTCATCGTGAACCTCAACCGCCGCTACAACGGTCACGCCGGCGTCCGCGTCGTCTGGCTGCCTTGAGCGGCTACTCGGTGCTGCCGGTGCCCGGGCTCCCGGAGCTGCGCGAGGGCGACGACCTCGCGGCGCTGATCACGGAGCGCATCGGGCTCGAGGACCGCGACGTCGTCGTCGTCGCCCAGAAGGCGGTCTCGAAGGTGGAGGGCCGCGTCGTCCGCCTCGACGCGATCGAGCCGTCGGAGCGCGCACGCGAGATCGCGAGCGAGGACGGAGATCCGCGGCGGATCGAGGCGATCCTCTCGGAGGCGCGAGAGGTGGTGCGCGTGCGGGCGCCGCTCGTGATCTGCGAGACGCGGCACGGCTTCATCTGCGCGTCGGCCGGCGTCGACACCTCCAACGCGCCCGAGCCGGGGATGCTCGTGCTCCTGCCGCTCGACCCCGACGCGTCGGCCGCGCGCCTCCGCGACGCCCTGCGCGGGCGGACCGGCCGCACCGTCGGGGTCGTCGTCACGGACTCCTTCGGCCGGCCCTGGCGGCAGGGGACGACCGACGTGGCGATCGGCGCGGCCGGCGTGGAGGTGCTCCGCGACCTGGTCGGGAGCCGTGACCCGGCGGGGCACGAGCTGCGGGCGACGGTGATCGCGATCGCCGACGAGATCGCCGGCGCGGCCCAGCTCGTCTCGGGCAAGCTCGACCGCATCCCGGTCACGATCGTGCGCGGCCTCGAGGTCGAAGGAGACGGCCGCGCCGCCGACATACCGGTGCCCGCCGACCTCGATCTCTTCCGCTAGCTTCGGCGCGCACGATGACCGACGACGCGATCGCCTCGGCGAACCGGCTCCTCCTGGAGAAGGGCTATACCGAGCGTGACCTGGCGGTCCATCCGGCGCCGCGCGGCCGCGGTCTGCTCAAGGGCAACAAGATCGTCAGCCCGCTCAGCGACGAGGCGGAGCTCGTGCTGCGGATCGTCGACGACCTCGTCCCTCCGCAGGCCGACCTCGGCAGCCGGATGCTGCGGCCGGCCGACCTCCGCGCGGCCCTCCAAGGCACGTAACAGACTGTTACGAGCTCCCAGAGCGGCCCGGAGACCCGAGCGAAAGCGCAAGTAACAGACTGTTACTTGCGACCCAGGAGGCGGCGGGTCTCGGCGGCGATCACCAGCTCCTCGCGGGCGTGGACGACCTCGACGCGGAAGTCGCCCAGGAAGCGGACGCGCTCGACGATTCGCTCCCGCACGGCCTCGGCATGCTCCCCGATGCCGCCGGTGAACGCGAGCACGTCCAGTCCGCCGCAGGCGCTCGCCATCGCGGCGACGGCTGCCGCCACGCGGTGCACGAAGATGTCGAGCGCGAGCGGGCTCGCCTCCCGCACGTCCCCCGAGCCGCCGCCCGAGAGGCCGGCGAGGCCGGACTCGTGCTCCAGCGCGCGCTCGAGCTCCTCCGCCGTCTGCAGGCCCTCGCGCAGCAGGTAGAGGAGCGCGGCGGGATCGACCGAGCCGGAGCGGGTCGCCATCGGCACGCCCTCGAGCGGGGAGAAGCCCATCGTCGTGTCGACCGAGCGGCCGTCGCGCACCGCGGTGACCGAGCAGCCGCCTCCGAGATGGCAGACGACCAGTCGCGGGGCGCGCACGCGCTGCACCACCCACTGCAGGGAGATGCCGTGGAAGCCGTACCGGTGCACGTGCCACTCCTCGCGCCAGCGGGCCGGGAGTGCGTAGGTCGACGCCGCGGCCGGGATCGTGCGGTGGAAGGCCGTGTCGAAGACGGCGACGTGGGGCACGCCGGGCAGCTCCTCGCGGGCGCGGCGGATCGCGTCGAGCGCCGGCCCGTTGTGGAGCGGCGCCAGCACGCTCGCCCGCTCGATCTCCGCCTCGACCTCGGCGTCGAGCAGGCACGGACCCTCGAGCCGCGGCCCTCCGTGCACCACGCGATGCCCGACCGCGTCGGCGGCCGCGAACCGGTCGACGGCCTCGGACTCGTCGCCGCGGACGAGGTGCAGCTTCAGGCTCGTCGACCCGGCGTTTACGGTGAGCACCACCACAGGAAGGGATCCTCCCATGACCGCTGACGAGCTACGCTTGCTCGACGCCTACTGGCGCGCCGCCAACTACCTCGCTGTCGGCCAGATCTACCTGCTCGACAACCCGCTGCTGCGCGAGCCGCTGCGGCCGGAGCACGTGAAGCCGCGCCTGCTCGGCCACTGGGGCACGACCCCCGGCCTGAACTTCCTCTACGTGCACCTGAACCGGACGATTCGCGCACGCGACCTCGACATGATCTACGTGGCCGGCCCCGGCCACGGCGGCCCGGCGGTCGTCGCGCAGGCGTACCTCGAGGGCACGTACAGCGAGCTCTATCCCCACGTCACGCGCGACGAGGCGGGCCTGCGCGCGCTCTTCCGCCAGTTCTCGTTCCCGGGCGGGATCCCGAGCCACGCCGCGCCCGAGACGCCGGGCTCGATCCACGAGGGCGGCGAGCTGGGGTACGCCCTCTCGCACTCGTACGGCGCCGCCTTCGACGATCCCGACCTCACGGTCGCGTGCGTCGTCGGCGACGGCGAGGCCGAGACGGGGCCGCTCGCGACGAGCTGGCACTCGAACAAGTTCGTCGACCCCGAGCGCGACGGCCGCGTGCTGCCGATCCTGCACCTGAACGGCTACAAGATCGCGAACCCGACGGTGCTCGCGCGCATCCCCGAGGAGGAGCTGACAGCGCTGCTGCGCGGCTACGGCCACGAGCCGCTCGTCTTCACCGGCGGCTTCGACGACGAGGACGTGCTCTCGATTCACGCCCGCTTCGCCGAGCTGCTCGACCGGGCGCTCGACACGCCGCGCGCGATGATCGTCTTCCGTACGCCGAAGGGCTGGACGGGGCCGCGCGAAGTGGACGGCCTCCAGGTCGAGGGGACGTGGCGCTCGCACCAGGTGCCGCTGGCCGACGTCCGCAACACGCCCGGTCACCTGGAGCAGCTCGAGCGGTGGCTGCGCAGCTACCGGCCCGAGGAGCTGTTCGACGAGCAGGGGCGGCTCGCGCCCGAGCTGGCGACGCTGCCCCCGACGGGGGCGCGCCGGATGAGCGCAAATCCGAAGACGAACGGCGGGGCCGTCCTGCGCGACCTGGAGCTGCCCGACTTCCGAGACTATGCGGTCCCTCTGGACGGGCCCGGCACGGCGAGCGCGGAGGCGACGCGCGTCCTCGGCAGGTGGCTGACGGAGGTCGTGCGGCGCAATCGCGGCACCTTCCGCATCTTCGGTCCCGACGAGACGGCGTCGAACCGGCTCGACGACGTCTTCGCCGTCACCGAGAAGCAGTGGGACGCGCGTGTCGAGCCGACGGACGAGCACCTCGCCCCTAGCGGACAGGTCGTCGAGATGCTGTCGGAGCACCAGTGCCAGGGATGGCTCGAGGGCTACCTCCTCACCGGCCGGCACGGGCTGTTCAATTGCTACGAGGCCTTCATCCACATCGTCGACTCGATGTTCAACCAGCATGCGAAGTGGCTGAAGGTGACGCGCGGCATCCCGTGGCGCCGGCGCCTGGCCTCGCTCAACTACCTCCTGAGCTCGCACGTGTGGAGCCAGGATCACAACGGCTTCTCGCACCATGATCCGTGCTTCATCGACCACGTGGTGAACAAGAAGGCCGACATCATCCGTGTCTACCTGCCGCCCGACACCAACACACTTCTGTCCGTAGCCGATCACTGCCTTCGCACCCGCAACTACGTCAACGTCATCGTGGCCGGTAAGCAGCCGTGCCTCAACTGGCTCGATATGGAAGATGCCGTTCTCCACTGCACCCGCGGTCTCGGGATATGGGAGTGGGGCAGCAACGACGACGACG
>JBBWZD010000091.1:0-16442 GCA_039648875.1 Actinomycetota bacterium | reverse complement strand
AGCCGCTCCTCGGCGGCCTTTCCGGTCCAGTCGGAGTCGCGCAGGTCGACCTGCATCAGGTGCGTGTCGGTGCCGCCGGTGAGGATGTCGAGGCCGCCTTCCTGCAGCGTCTGGGCGAGCACGTCGGCGTTGCGCCGGGTCTGGGACTGGTACTCGCGGAACGCCTCGGTCGCCGCGATCCCGAAGCATGTCGCCTTCGCCGCGATGGCGTGTACGAGCGGCCCGCCCTGCATGCCGGGGAACACCGCGCGGTCGACCGCCCTCGCGTGCTCCTCGCGGCAGAGGACGAAGCCGCTGCGGGGGCCGGCGAGCGTCTTGTGCGTGGTCGACGTGACGAAGTCGCAGTGCTCGACCGGGTTCGGGTGGAGGCCCGCGGCGACGAGACCCGCGAAGTGCGCCATGTCGCACAGCAGGAGCGCGCCGACCTCGTCCGCGATCTCGCGGAAGCGGTCGGTCTCGACCGTCCGCGGGTACGCGGAGCCGCCGCAGACGATCAGCCTCGGCTGGCACTCCTTCGCCTGCGCGAGCACCTCGTCGTAGTCGACGGTCATGGTCTCGCGGGAGACGCCGTAGCCCACGATGGTGTATAGGCGGCCGCTGAAGTTGACCTTCAGCCCGTGCGTCAGGTGGCCGCCGTGGTCGAGCCGCAGCGAGAGGATCGTGTCGCCGGGCTGGAGCGCGGCCATGTACACGGCCATGTTCGTCTGGGCCCCCGCGTGCGGCTGCACGTTCGCATGCTCGGCGCCGAACAGCTCCTTCGCCCGGTCGATCGCGAGCTGCTCGATCTCGTCGACGACCTCGCAGCCGCCGTAGTAGCGCTTGCCGGGGTACCCCTCCGCGTACTTGTTCGTCGGCACCGAGCCGACCGCCTCGAGCACGGACGGCCAGGTGAAGTTCTCCGAGGCGATCAGCTCGATCTGCCCACGCTGGCGCTCGAGCTCCTTGCCGAGCAGCCGGGCGACGTCGGGGTCGACGTCGGCGAGGCCGGCGGTGGTCAGGTGCTGGAAGGTCTCCTGCGCGACGGACACGGCGATCTCTCCTCTCCCGGGGACGCCCGGGGATCGTACTCCCGCGCGCGGCGGGCGCAGGCGGAGCCCCGGATCTACGCGAGCGCGTCCCGAGCCCGCGCCAGCGCCTCGGGCGCGGCGGCGGCCCCCTCGCGCACGACGCGCGGCTCGGAGCCGGTGAAGTCGAGGACGGTCGACGGCGTTCCCGGCAGCTCACCCGCGTCGACCACCGCGCCGGCGCCCGCGACGATCTGCGCGGGAACCTCGCGGACGGTGCGAGGGTCAGGCCCGCCGCGCAGGTTCGCGCTCGTGGCGGCCACCGCGCCGACCTGGCTCACCACCGCCCGCGCGCTCTCCGGCAGCTCCGGGACGCGCACGCCGATCGTCTGGCGGTTGGCGCCGGCGAGCCAGGGATACCGCCGCGCCGGGTTCGGAAGGACGAGCGTGTACGGACCGGGCAGCAGCGCGCGCGCGATCACGCCGGCGCGCCCGCGCAGCTCCGGCACGCACTCGAAGAGCATCTCCACGTCGGCGGCCAGCAGCGCCGTCGGCTGCTGCGGCTCCCGCCCCTTGAGCGCGTACAGGCGCTCGCTCGGGCGGGAGCGGTACGGCGAGGCGCAGAGGCCGTAGACGGTGTCCGTTGGCAGGACCACCGGCCGCCCCGCGCGGAGGGCCTCGACGGCCTCGTCGACCGAGCTGCCGCTCATCGCCCTCCGTCCACGACACGGTCGAGGCCGGCGAGGTCGCGGGTGACGGTCACGTCGCGGTAGCCGCTCGCCCGCAGCTCGGCCGCGACCGCGGCCGCCTGCCCGTCGCCGACCTCCAGGACGAGGAAGCGCGTGCGGGCCAGATCGGCGATGCGCCCGTGGAAGCCTTCCCCCAGCAGTGCGCCGGCCGGCTCGTACGACAGCTCCGGCTCCAAACCCTCGAGCGCCCCGACGTAGGGCGGGTTCGAGACGACGAGGTCCCAGCCCTCCGCCGCCGTCTCGAGGCCGCCCGGGCGCAGCTCGACGGCGAGCCCGAGCCGGACGGCGTTCTCCCGGGCGAGGTGGAGCGCCGCCTCCGAGACGTCGACGGCGGTCACGCGGGCATCCGGCCGCTCGTCCTTCAGCGCGAGCGCGATCGCGCCGGAGCCCACGCCGAGGTCGAGCACACGCGGCTCCCTCGTCCCCTCGAGCAGCGCGAGCGCCCGCTCCACGACGACTTCGGTCTCGGGGCGCGGCACGAGCGCGCGCGCGTCGCTGCGCAGGGTCAGCCGGCGGAAGCCCCATTCGCCGAGGACGTACGCGAGCGGCTCGCGAGCCTCCCGCCGCGTCAGCAGCGGCTCCACTCCCTCGACCGGCGCGTCGAGGTCGGCGTAGAGGCCGGTGCGGGAGACGCCCAGCGCGTGCGCGACGAGCAGCTCGGCGTCGACGCGCGGCGTCGCCAGCCCGGCGAGCGAGAGCCGCCGCTCGGCCTCGCGGAGCGCCTCCCGCGCGGTCACGCGAGGCTGCGGCGCCGCTCCTCGGCGGAGAGCGCCTCGGTGAACTCGTCGAGACCGCCCTGCAGGATCCGGTCGAGCTGGTGCTGCGTCAGCTTGATCCTGTGGTCCGTCAGCCGGTTCTCCGGGAAGTTGTAGGTGCGGATCTTCTCCGCCCGCTCGCCCGTGCCGATCTGCGAGCGCCGCGTCTGGTCGAGCTCGGCGCGCTGCCTCTCCAGCTCGCGGTCGTACAGGCGCGCGCGCAGGACGCGCATCGCCTTCTCCTTGTTCTGGAGCTGCGACTTCTCGTCCTGCATCGAGACGACGAGGCCGCTCGGCAGGTGCGTGATGCGTACCGCGGAGTCGGTGGTGTTCACCGACTGGCCGCCGGGGCCCGTCGAGCGGTAGACGTCGATCTTGAGGTCGTTCGGGTCGATGCTCACCTCGACCTCCTCGGCCTCCGGCATCACGGCGACGGTTGCCGTGGAGGTGTGGACGCGCCCCTGGCTCTCCGTCTCGGGAACGCGCTGAACGCGGTGCGTGCCGCCCTCCCACTTGAAGACCGCGTAGGCGCCGTCGCCCTTGACGGCGAACGTCACGTCCTTGTAGCCGCCGCCGTCGCTCGGGCTCGAGCCGAGCTCCTCCACCCTGAACCCGCGCCGCTCGGCGTAGCGCGTGAGCATCCGGTAGAGGTCGCCGGCCCAGAGCGCTGCCTCGTCGCCGCCGACGCCCTGCCGGATCTCGAGGATCACGTCCTTGCGGTCGGCCGGGTCGCTCTGCACGAGCGCCAGGCGGAGCTCCTCCTCGAGCCCGGCCGCCCGCTGCTCGAGGTCGCCGACGAGCTCCAGCAGGTCGGGGTCCTCGCGCGCCGCCGCCAGGTCGTCCTGGATGAGCTTCCACTCCTGCGCGAGCCTGTGCGGACCCTCGAGCTCCTTCAGCCGCCGCCCCACGTCGGCGGCCTCGTGGTGGTCGTCGTAGACCGACGGGTCGGACATGCGCTCTTGCAGCTCCTGGTAGGAGCGCTCGACGTCGTCGATCAGGCTCTCGAAGGTCGCGGCCATGGCGCGGCCAAGGGTACCCGGCTAGGAGAGCAGCCTCGCCTCGAGGCCGATGTCGGGCACGGCCGCGAGCGCCTTCGAGACGGGGCAGTCCCGCTTCGCGCCCTCGGCGGCCTCGTTGAAGGCGCTCTCGTCGATCCCGGGCACCCGGCCCTCGACCGTCAGGGCGATCTTCGTGATGCCCTCGCCCGGCTGGAAGGTGACGGTGGCCGAGCTGCGGAGCTCCTCCGGTACGTGGCCCTGCTGCGCGAGTCCGTGCGACAGCGCCATCGCGAAGCACGCGGCGTGCGCCGCCGCGATCAGTTCCTCCGGGCTCGTGCTGCCGCCCGTGTCGTCGCTCGACCGCGCCGGCCAGCTCACCGGCTGCTCGCCGATCGCCCCGCTCGTGGTGGAGCGAATCGTGCCGCTCCCCTCCATCAGGCTCCCGTTCCAGGTCACCTCCGCACGCCGCTCGGTCGCCATTGGCTCTCCCTTCGTCTCGACGCTCTCTAGGCCATTACTTCGACGCGCCCGGCCTCGGGGGCACGCTCCTCGAGCTGGAGCACCTCGCGCAGGGCGCGGATCGACACCTCGAGCTGGTCGAGCGTCGGCTCGCGCGTCGTCAGGCGCTGGAGCCACAGGCCGGGCGCGAGGATCGTCATCACGACCCGGTTGCGCCGGTGCTTGCCGGCGAAGCGGATCAGCTCGTAGGCGAGGCCGGCGATCAGGGGCAGGAGCAGCACGCGCGTGGCGATCAGCCAGTACCAGGCGGGCCGGCCGAAGAAGGCGAAGACGAAGACGGCGATCACCATCACCCAGAGCAGGAAGGCGGTGCCGCAGCGGGGGTGGATGAGCGAGTGTCGCTGCACGACCTCCGGCTCGAGCGCCTCCCCTGCCTCGTAGGCGTTGATCGCCTTGTGCTCGGCGGCGTGGTACTGGAACACGCGCCGCAGGCTGGGCAGGAGCGAGATCAGCGAGAGGTAGGCGACGAAGATCGAGACCCGGATCAGGCCCTCCACGATCACGAACCAGCCCGTGCTCTTGATCGGCAGCCAGTCCGTGATGAGCGCCGGCGTCACCTTGAACAGAACGATCGCGAAGCCGATCGCGACGGCGAACGCGAAGACGAGCGCGCCGCGCGAGAGCTCCGTGTCCACGGCCTCGCCCTCCTCGCCCTCGGCAACCTCTTCCTGCGCGGCGTAGTTGGCGGAGATCGCGAGCGCGCGGAAGCCGATCGCGAGCGACTCGCCGAGCGCCATCACGCCGCGCACGACCGGCAGCCGCAGCAGCCGGTGGTGCGCCATTGCGGACTGGATCGGCCGGGCGACGTGCTCGATCGTGCCGCTCGGGGTGCGGACGGCGACGGCCCAGTTGCCGGGGGCACGCATCATCACGCCCTCGAGGACGGCCTGACCGCCAACGGTCGCCATGCCCGGTCTCTAGCGGCCGCGCTTCGCGCGCTCGGCGCGCTCGAGCCGGCGCTGGAAGCGCTCCACCCGGCCGCCCGTGTCGAGGAGCTTCTGCTTGCCCGTGTAGAACGGGTGGCACTGCGAGCAGATCTCGACGTGCAGCTCGGGCTTCGTCGAGCGGGTCTGGAACGTGTTCCCGCAGGAGCACGTCACCGTCGCCAGCACGTACTCCGGATGGATCTCCGCCTTCATCGCCCGACCAGGGTAGCAGCGGCCTGACGCGGATCCATGTTGCCCCCGGAGACCACGGCGACGACGGTCTGGCCCGCCTCGACGCGGATCTTGCCGCCGAGGAGCGCCGCGGTCGAGGCGGCCGCACCGAGCTCGCAGGCGAGCTTCATCCGCGCGTAGAGCCAGCGGAGGGCCTCGGCCAGCTCGTCCTCCGTCACGAGCACGGACTCGACCCCGAGCTCGGCGCAGAGGGCGACGCAGCGCTCCCCCGCGAAGGGGGCGTTGAGGGCGTCGGCGGCGCTGCCGGGCTGCACCGGGACCGAGCGGCCGGCCCGCAGCGCGTCGTGCAGGCCCGGCGCGAGCTCCGGCTCGACCGCGACGACCCGCGCCGCCGGCCGCAGCGCCTTGACGGCGACGGCGACGCCGCTCACGAGGCCGCCGCCGCCGACCGGCACGAGCACCACGTCGGCCGCGGGCGCGTCCTCCAGGATCTCGAGCCCCACCGTCCCCTGCCCGGCGATCACCGCCTCGTCGTCGAACGGGTGCACGAGCGTCCGCCCCGTCTCGGCCAGCAGCTCGCGGAGCCGGTCGAACGCCTCCGCCGGACCGGCCGCGGAGTCGTCGACTGCTGCGCCGTAGCCTCGCGTGGCCGCCATCTTCAGTGCGTCGGCGCCGCGCCAGGTGACCACGAGGGAGTCGAGACCGGCGGCGCCCGCGGCCCATGCGACCGCCTGCGCGTGGTTGCCCGCCGAGATCGTGATGACGCCCCGCCGCCGCTCCTCGTCCGAGAGCGTCGCGATCCTCGTCAGGACCCCGCGCACCTTGAAGGAGCCGGTGCGCTGGAACAGCTCGGCCTTGAAGCGGGCGTCGACGCCGAGCTGCTCCGACAGCGTGCCCGAGCGGAGCAGAGGCGTCCGGTGCACGCTGCCAGAGATCGCCTGCGCGGCGCGCTCGACGGCGTCGAGGGTCGGCACGCGCGGAGCCTAGACGCTCGCTGCCACGGGGTTGCGTGCGGGCATCGGGAGGCGCACGGTGAAGGTCGTGAGTCGTCCCGGCTCGCTCCTCACCTCGACGGTGCCGCCCATCGCCTCGGTCAGCTCCTTGACGATCGCGAGCCCGAGGCCGGTGCCGACGGAGCGCTCGCGACCGTAGCGCTCGTGCAGGTAGAACCGCTCGAAGGCGCGCTCGCGCTCTTCCGGGCGCAGCCCCGGCCCCGTGTCCTCCACGCCGAGCTGTCCCGGGCGGGCGACGACGCGCACCTCACCCCCGCGCGGCGTGAGCCGCAGCGCGTTCTCGACCAGGTTCGAGACGATCTGGAGCACGCGATCCGCGTCGGCGAACGCGGGAGCAGCGCCCTCCGACACCACCGTCAGAGACACTCCGAACGCCTCGGCCTGCGGCTCGTAGCGGCGAACCGCGTCGTCGGCGACCTCTGTGAGCTCGATCTCCTCGCTGTGCACGCTGAAGCCGGTGCGGTTCATACGGGCGAGGTCGAGCAGGTCGCGCACGAGTCGCTCGAGCCGTTCGGACTCGACGGCGATGGTGGCCGCCGCCTCGCGCGCGTCGACCGCGCCGTCTTGGAGCGCCTCGGCGTAGCCGCGGATAGCCGTGAGCGGCGTCTTGAGCTCGTGGCTGACGGAGAGCAGGAACGCTCGCTCCGCGGCGCGGGCCTGAGCGAGCTGCTCGGAGAGGTCGTTGAAGGCCGTCGCGAGAGTCGCAAGCTCGGTGGCTCCCTCGACGGGCACAGGCTCGGGCGTGGCACCGCGGGCAAGCCGCCGGCTCGCCTCCGCCACCCGCCGCACCGGCCGCGCGATCCGCCGCGCCAGCAGCAGCGCCGCGGCGGCGGCGAGCCCCGCGCCTGCCAGTGCGGCGATGAGCAGGCTCTCGACGAAGGGCACCGAACCCGACTTCGTCACGCTCTTCGGCCGGAGAAGCACGAACGTCTTCCGACCCACCGGCTGCGCGGCGAAGTAGTAGTCCTGCCCGCGGAGGCGCACCGACCCTTGCGCCTGCCTGTGGCGCGCGAGCCGCTCGCGGGCGGACTGCGGCAGCGGCGCCGGGTCGAGCGTGTACGTCTCGTGCTGCTCCGCGAAGTAGGGCCGGACCGGCTTCAGATCGGTGAAGGGCGACACCGCGGCGCGCTCCCTCGCGGCGATCAGCGACGCCTGGTGCGCGACGTCGCGGAGCGTCGCCTCGTCCACCGCCCGGCGCGTCAGCAGCAGGCCGAGCCCGAGCGTGAGCCCGACGCACAGCACGACGACCAGCGCGATCGCCTGGAAGAGCCGCGCCCGGAGGGTCCTCAAGCGGCCACGAGCTTGTAGCCGGCGCCGCGCACGGTGCGGATCGCTTGCGCGTCGCCCAGCTTGCGCCGCAGCTGCGCGACGTGGACGTCGACGGTGCGGGTGCCGCCCGGATACGTGATCCCCCACACGAGGTCGAGCAGCTTCTCGCGCGAGAGCACGATGCCGGGATGCTCGAGGAAGCACGCGAGCAGGTCGAACTCCTTGCTCGTGAGATCGACCGGCGCGTCGAGCACGGTGACCTCGCGGGAGTCGCGGCGCAGGACGACGCCGCGCGCCGTCAGCACCACGTCGTCGTTGCCTTGCTCGGCGCGGCGCAGGATCGCCTTGATGCGGGCGGCGAGCTCGCGCGGCGAGAAGGGCTTCGCGACGTAGTCGTCCGCGCCGAGCTCGAGCCCCGCCACCCGATCGGGCTCCTCGTCGCGCGCCGTCAGCATCACGATCGGCACCCTCGAGAGAGCGCGCACCCGGCGGCAGACCTCGAAGCCGTCTATCCCCGGCAATCCGATGTCGAGCACGACGAGCCGCACCGGGTGCCGGCGCAGCTCCGCGACCGCCTCCTCACCTGATCGCAGCCAGACGACCCGCCAGCCGTCCTGCTGCTCGAGGTATGTCTTCACGAGGCGTCCGATGGCGTCGTCGTCCTCCACCAGGAGGAGGACGCCGCCGCTCGCCGTCGCGGTCATGCGTCGTACTTCACCCCGCCGGCCGCTCGACCTGCACGATCTCGGCGAGGGCGTTCGCCTGGTGGTAGACGACGACGTGCAGCCGACGATGGAGCTGCGGAACGCGGCCGAAGCTGGCCGGCAGCACCCGCGCGCGCGGGTCGACCTGCACCGAGGCGAGCGTGCCGTCGCGCTCGCGGAGCGTGAACGTCGTGCCGGAGATGGAGACGATCACGCCGCGGTCGATGCGCCAGTCCTGGGTCGAGCCGTCGGCGGCTTGCAGGACGACCTCCGCACGCACCATTCGGTTGCCGAAGAACTGGTTGATGAGGGCCTGCGGGATCGCGAGGCCCCCTTGCGCGAGCCAGAAGAACGCGTTGACCGCGACGAGCGCGGTCGCAAGGAGCATGAAGCGGCGGCGGTTCACGGGCATATCTTCCCCTGCGTCGTTTTCCGGTGAGTAAGAGCTGTGTAAAAACGGTATCCGACACCGCGTCGCGGTGTCGGATACCGGCTGGAACGGCTACGACTTCGCGGCGGGCTCCCGATCGCCGACGTGGTTCGCGTCGGTCGCCTCGACCTGCGCCAGGGTCGAGCCCCGGGTGGCGCGGACCCGCACGACGATCCGGTCGCCGACGACGAGCTTCGACGCGTCGATCACCGTCGGCACCTTGCCACGCCAGAGCAGGAAGATCGTGTCCTCGCCGACTGCGAACGACTGGTCCGCCGACTGGCCCACCAGCAGGCGCAGAGCACGGCGGTTGCCTCCGGTGACGTGGACCGTGACGCTCGACGCCCCCACCGAGGCGAGCCTCCCGCGGAAGAGGTACAGCGGCTGCGTCGGCTTGAAGAGCTGCGTGCCGTGGTCGCCGACGAGGCCCGCCTGCCGTTGCTCGACCTCGGCGAGGGTCGAGCCGCGCGGCGCGCGCACGTGCACCCACACGTAGTCGCCGGCTGAGAGCGCGCCGGGCTGCACGACGGTCGGGAGGCCTTTCGACCACTTCAGGAACTCGGTCCCGGGACCGTACGCGAACGTCTGCGTGACCGGCTGGCCGAGCATCGCCCGCAGCGCCGGCCGGTTGCCGCCCTGGACCGTGATCGAGACGCCGCCGTTCGATGGGGTGGCGGTCAGCCGGCCGAGGAAGGAGTAGCGGGTGGTGCCGGGCCCGTTGCCGGCGAAGGCCGCACCCGCGGCGAGGAGTGCCGCCAGGGCGGCGAGGAGGAAGAGCCTGGTGCGCATCGGACAACCTCCAGAGTCGGGGAGCTGAGGTGCCGACTCTGGCGGAGCAGCATCAGGCGGCCGTACGGCGCGCGTAAAAGGCACGTAAGAAGACGCCGCTAGGTCAGCGTGTACTCCGGCCCCGAGCCGCCCTCGGGCGGAAGCAGCCGCCCGCCCTTGGCCGTGATCGCGCCGCACTGGACGCAGTTCGACGGGGCGAGGTCGACGGTGACGGTGCCGTCGCCGCCGTCGGCGCCCACCTCGTACACCTGCGCCGGGCACATGCGCGCCCACAGCTCGGCGACCTCGCGCGGCACCGTCCGCTGCACCCGGATGTGGCTCGGCTGCTCGTCGCGCGTCTTGTTCCCCGAGAGGAAGACGGACGAGAGCTTGTCGAACGTCAGCGTGCCGTCGGGCGCGGGGTAGCGCGCGGCGCGATTCGTCCTCAGCAGCGGCTGCTCGGCGTCGGGCTCGGCGCGCAGCTTGCCCAGCTCGAGCCTCCCCTTCGAGGCGGTCATCGCGGTCGCGAGCGCGCCGCCGACGAAGAAGCCGCGCCCGAAGACCTGGCGCAGGTCGCGCACCTCGTGCAGGTCGCTCCAGATGAAGCTCTCCCGCACCGCCTGGTCGTAGGACGACAGGGCCGTCGCGGGAGTGGCCCCGCGGCGCACCGCGGCGAACGCCGCCTCGGCCGCGAGGCGGCCGGACTCGACCGCGTAGTGGATCCCCTTCAGCCGCGGGATGTTGACCATGCCGACGCCGTCGCCGCACAGCAGCAGGCCCGGGGCGTGCAGCCGCACCGGCAGCGAGTGGAATCCGCCGCTCGGGATCGTCTTGGCGCCCCACGCGACGCGCTCCCCGCCCTGCAGCAGCTTGCGGATCTTCGGGTGCGTCTTCAGCTCCTGGAGCAGGTCGTGCGCAGAGAGCTCGGCGTCGCGGTAGTCGAGGCCGACCACCATGCCGATCGTGAGCATGTCCTCGCCCATGGGATAGATGAACGAGCCGCCGAACTCGCGATACCGCGCCCCCGTGCGGAGCGGCCAGCCCATGGTGTGGATGACCCTGCCGAGCGGCTTCGCGACCTTCCACACCTCCTTCACCCCGAGCTCCCACACCTGCGGCTCGGCGGCGCGCAGTCCGAAGTGGTCGAGCGCGACGCCGGTGAGGTGGCCCTGGGTGCCCTCGGCGAGCACCGTCACCTTCGCGACGAGGTCCGAGCCGGGCTCGAAGTTGCCCAGCTCCTTGCCGTCGCGGCCGCGGCCCTTGTCGCCGGTCCGGACGCCGAGCGCGCGGCCGTGCGAGACCAGGAGCTTCTCGGCGGCGGTCTCCGGCAGGATCGTGGCGCCCACCTCCTCGGCGCGCTCGGCGAGCCACCGTCCGAGCCGCGACAGCGAGAAGACGTAGTTGCCGTGGTTCCGCATCGTCGGCGGCGGCGGGATGCGCAGCGCCGCGCGGCGCGAGAGGACGTAGACGGCCTCCCCGTGCACCTCGCCGTACGTCGGCAGGTCCTCCAACCGGAAGCGGCCGCGGAAGAGACGGCGCAGCGCACGCGGGTCGACGACGGCGCCGGAGAGCAGGTGCGAGCCCGGCTGCTTCCCCTTCTCGAGCACGGCGACCGGGACGTCGCCGAGCCGCTCCGCCACCTCCGGATGCTCCTCGAGCAGCTGGCCGAGCCGGATCGCGCAGGCGAGGCCCGCCGGCCCGGCGCCGACCACGAGCACACCCACCTCGATGCGCTCGTCCGCCGGGTCCGCCGGCTCCGCGACGAACTCGCGCGTGCGGAACGGAGGCGGATAGTCCGAGGCGCGGACGGTCATCCGCGGCGCTGCTCGAGCAGCGCGGTGAGCTTCGGCACGATCTCGTGGACGTCGCCGACGACGCCGAGGTCGCTGAACTCGAAGATCGGCGCGTTCGCGTCCTTGTTGATCGCCACGATCACGTTCGAGCTCTGCATGCCGACCTTGTGCTGGATCGCGCCCGAGATCCCGAGCGCGACGTAGAGCTTGGGCGAGACGGTCTTGCCGGTCTGGCCGATCTGGGCGGAGTACGGATACCACCCCGCGTCGACGACGGCGCGCGTCGCCCCCACCGCCCCGCCGAGCGCCCGCGCGAGCTCCTCCGCCAGCGCGAAGCTCTCCGGCGCGCCGAGGCCGCGACCGCCCGCGACGATCACGTCGGCGTCCTCGATCGACGGTCCGCTCGTGTCCTCGAGCTGCTGCTCGACGACGCGGGCGCCGCGTGAGTGCTCCTCGAGCTCGACGCTCAGCTCCTCGATCTCCGGCTCGCCCCCGCCCGTGGCGACCGCGTCGAAGGCGCCCGCGCGGAAGAGCGCGAGGCGCGGCTCGGAGCGCCAGCCGACGTCGACGGAGACGGAGTCCTGGAGCGCCGGCCGCTTCCCGACGAGCGTCCCGTCCTGCAGCGCGACGTCCACGAGGTCCCAGTTGAGCCCCGCCTCGAGGCGGGCCGAGAGGCCGGCGGCGACGTCGGCGGCCAGCACCGAGTTCGCGAACAGCACCGTCCCGTAGCCGCCCTCGCGGACGACCGTCGCGAGCACGTCGACACGGGCCTGGGGCAGCGGCGGCTCGAGCGCGTCGTCCTCGGCGACGTATACCTTGCCCGCCCCGAACGTGCCGGCCTCCGAGGCGAGCGCTCGCACGCCGCCCCCGAGGAGGACGGCCGCGACGTCGGGGTCGCCGAGGGTGGCGGCCTTGGCGAGCACCCCGAGCGAGCCCTTCTGGAGCTCGTTTCCATGATGCTCGAGGAAAACGAGAAGGCTCATACGAGCCGCTTCTCGGCGAGGAAGTCGAGGATCGCCTGCGCCGCGTTGCCGTCGCCCTCGATCGTGCGCGAGTCGCCCCGCGGCGGCGGACTGCCGAGCGCGAGCACCTCGGTCTTCGCGCCGGCCTCGCCGACGGCGGCCGCGTCGAGCCCCAGGTCGGCGAGCGAGAGCGTCTCGGACGGCTTCTTCTTCGCACCCATGATCCCCTTCAGCGACGGGTAGCGCGGCTCGTTGATGGCGTCGCTGACCGCGACGACGGCCGGCAGCGGCGCCTCGATCACGTCGTACCCGAACTCGGTCTGGCGCTTGACGCGCAGCGACCCGTCGGCGAGCGACAGCTCCATCGCCTGCGAGACGACCGGCCGGCGCAGCCGCTCGGCCACGGCCGCCCACAGAACGGCTCCGTCGGCGTCGCTCGCCTGCTGGCCGAAGAGGACGAGGTCGGCGGCCTCCCGCTCGAGCGCCGCGGCGAGCACCGCGCTCGTGCCGACGAGGTCGGATCCGGCCACGCCCTCGTCGCTGATCAGCAGGGCACGGTCGGCCCCCATCGCCAGCGCCTTGCGCACCGAGTCAGCCGCCCGTGCCGGTCCCATCGACACGACCACCACCTCGGCGTCGGAGTCGGCCTTCAGCCGCAGCGCCTCCTCGACGGCGTTGGCGTCGAAGTGGTTGAGGCCTCCCTCTCCGGAGCGGTCGAGGCGTTTCGAGGTGGGGTCGATGCGCGCCGCGCCCTCCGGCACGTGCTTCACGCAGACGGCGATCTTCATTGCGCGCGAGACTCTAGATGGTTCGCGCCCGCGCGAAGCGGCTCCTACATGCGCCGGCGCAGGGCGAGCACGTTCGCCACGAAGATCTTGCTCACCCTGTACGGCCCGCGCGCCTTCACCGAGCGCTCGCCCTGGTACCAGGCGGCAAGGGCGAGGCGCTCGTTGCCGCCGAACGCGCCGAGCAGGTGGTGGAGGTACGCGAGCCCGACGCGGACGTTGCCGTCGGCGCCGTGCTCGACCCGGTGCCCGAGCAGCACCTGCTCCACGTACGTCCACGTCGACGGCAGGAGCTGCATCACGCCGCGGGCGCCGACCGGCGAGACGACGCTGTTCTGGTAGCCGGACTCCATCCACGCGAGCGCGCGGGCGAGGCTCGGGTCGATGCCGTAATGCGCGGCCCATCTGTCGAGAGACGCGCGCACCGCGGACGCGTTGCTCGCCGAGACGGCGGTCGGCGCCAGCGCGGCGCGGCCGCGCACGGGCAGGCGCAGCCTCGTGCCGATCAGCAGCGGCCGGCGGGGGTCGAGCCGGTTCAGCCTGGCGAGCCTCGTCATCGACACCCCGGCCCGCCGCGCAATCGCCGTGAGCGAGTCGCCGGGCTTCACGACGTATCGCCGCGACGTCGTGGAGCGGTAGGCGATGCGAACCGGCACGTGCGTCTGGAGCCCGAGCGCGGCCACGGTGGCCGGCCCCGCTACCCCGTCGGCGGTGACGTGCAGCGCGCGCTGGTACCGCTGCAGCCCCCGGACGGTCGGCCCGTCCAGGTACGCGTTCACCGGCACGCGCACGCCGTGGCGGTTGAGCAGGAACTGCAGCACCGCGACGTCCCAGCCGAACGTGCCGCGGGTGAGCGTGCGGGAGCCGAAGAGCGGGGTGCCGAGGGGACCGAGCGCGCGCCGCGTCCGGAGGTCGGCGATCCCGGTCACGCGCAAACGGTGACTGCGCTGGAAGGCGCGCACGGCGGCGACCGTCCGCGGGCCCACGAGGCCGTCGATCGGACCGAGGTAGAGGCCCTGCGCCCGCAGCGCGACCTGCAGACCGGCGTGCTGGGGGTTGAGCGCCGCTGCGGGCGCCACCGCACCCAGGCCCGCCGCGAGCGCCGCCGCAAGTGCCAAGCGGATCCGCATGAGCCTCCCTGGTTGGCGGGCCGCCCCGAGATTCCTGCACAGGCGTCCGCGGGGCCGTGTAGGGTGCCCCCCTTCGAGCGCGAACCGGAGCTTGATGAGACGCCACCGGACGACAGCCCGAGGGGTACTTCTCCTCTCCCTTCTTCTTCTCGGCCTCGCCGGGGGGGCGGCCGCTGCGCCGTCGCAGACGGTCAAGGTGCCGACGCTGATCTTCCCGGTCGCCGCCGCGACGAGCTATCAGGACGACTTCGGGCAGCCGCGGGCGGGTGGGCCGCACCAGGGAAACGACATCCTCGCTGCCCGCAAGTCGCCGGCGGTCGCGGCGGAGAGCGGGAAGATCAAGTTCTGGACGACCTCCGCGACCGCCGGCTGCATGCTCTACCTGCACGGCGACAGCGGGACGACCTACCTCTACATCCACCTGAACAACGACCTCACCGGCCACAACGACAACCGCGGCAAGTGCGTCCGCGGCGTCTCGTACGCGCCGGGGCTGAAAGACGGCGCCCGCGTGCGGGCCGGCCAGCTCCTCGGGTTCGTCGGCGACTCCGGAGACGCCAACGGCGGCCCCGCGCACCTGCACTTCGAAGTTCATCCCAGCGGCGGCGGCGCCGTCGATCCATACCCCTACCTGCAGGCCGCGCAGCATCTCCTGTTCTACGCGAAGCCGGGCACGCCGTTCGCCCTCGCTCTCACCGGCACGGTCGTCGCGGCCGCCGACACGACGCTCAAGCTCAAGGTGTCGCTGCTGCAGGCGTTCCCGATGAACGTCAAGCTGAAGAGCCTCGGGCGCCCGCTCACGCTGACGGTGCCGGCGGGCGCGGTCGTCCGGCAGCGGGACCTGACGACGCCGACGCGGCTGCTCGCGGCGTACGCGGGGGAGCCGGTCGTCGTGTGGACGCAGCCGGCGCCGGCGACGCTGAAGGCGGAGCTCGGCGTGGACGGCGCGCTGTCCGCCGCGCTCGTCCAGCTCGGGTAGAGCCGCTACCTGCCGACGAAGTTCGGCTCGCGCTTCTCGACGAACGCGGCGAGGCCCTCCTTCGCGTCCTCGCTGCCGAAGAGGTCGCCGAACCCGTCGGCCTCCGCCTCGAGCCCCGCGGCGTGGTCGGCGCCGAGCGCGAGGTTGCAGAGCCGCTTCGCGAGCGACAGCGCCGCCGGGCTCTTGGCCGCGAGCTCGTGCGCCACCGCGAGCGCCCGCTCGAGCACGGGATCGGCGATCGCGTTGACGAGGCCGATGCGAAGCGCCTCCTCCGCGGCGACGGTGCGGCCGCTGAAGATCAGCTCCTTCGCCACCCCGATCCCGCAGACGCGGGGAAGACGCTGCGTGCCGCCCCAGCCGGGCACGATGCCGAGGTTGATCTCGGGCTGCCCGAGCTTGGCCCGGCTCGACGCGTAGCGGAGGTCGCACGCGAGCGCGAGCTCGCAGCCGCCGCCGAGCGCGAACCCGTTCACCGCCGCGATCGTCGCCTTCGGCATCGTCTCGAGCAGGCGGCCGGCGTCGTGCCCGAGCGCGCCCCACGCCTTCGCCTGCTCGGGGTCGAGGCCGCTCATGTACTTGATGTCGGCCCCCGCGACGAACGCCTTGTCGCCGGCGCCCGTGAGGACGAGCGCGCGGACTCCGGTGTCGTCCGCCAGCTCGGTGAGGCGGTCGCGCAACTCGCTCAACGTGGCGACGTCGAGGGCGTTGAGCGCGTCCGGCCGGTCGATCGTGAGGACGGCGACGGGGCCGTCGCGTTCTACGGCGACGCTCAAGCGGCGACCGCGCCCGTCAGGAAGTCGACGATCTGGCTCGTCGGCGCTCCGGGCGTGAAGACCGCCGCGACCCCCTGGCGCTTCAGCTCCTCCGCGTCGTCGGCGGGAATCGTACCGCCGAGGACGACGAGCACGTCCTCCGCGCCGTTGTCGCGCAGGAGGTCGAGGATCCGCGGCACGAGCGTCATGTGCGCGCCGGAGAGGATCGAGATGCCGACCGCGTCGGCGTCCTCCTGGATCGCCGTCTCGACGATCTGCTCCGGGGTCTGGTGCAGGCCGGTGTAGATCACCTCCATGCCGGCGTCGCGGAGGGCGCGCGCGATGATCTTCGCACCGCGGTCGTGCCCGTCGAGGCCGGGCTTCGCGATCACCACACGGATCTTCCCAGCCATCAGAACACCGGCGTCTCGCGCCACGTCCCCCAGACCTCGCGCAGCGCGTCGCACATCTCACCCATCGTGACGTAGGCGCGGGCCGCTACGAGGATCGGCTCCATCAGGTTCGCGTCTCCCTCGGCTGCGCGCGTGAGCTCGGCCAGCGCAGCCTCGGCGGCGGCGGCCTCGCGCCGCGCGCGGAGGGCCTGCACGCGCTCGACCTGCTTCTGCTCGAGCGACGGGTCGATGCGCAGGATCTCGAGCGGCTGCTCGTCCTCCTGGACATAGCGGTTCACGCCCACGACGATCCGCTGCGCGG
>JBBWZD010000090.1:0-8604 GCA_039648875.1 Actinomycetota bacterium | reverse complement strand
GCGCCTCGTCGACGTAGATGTTCCCCATCCCGGCGAGGGTGCGCTGGTCGAGGAGCGCGGCTTTGATCGGCGCGCGCCGGTTGGTGAGGCGATCGCCGAGCACACGCGCCGTAAAGCCGCCGTGGAGCGGCTCGGCGCCGAGGCGAGTGGCGAGGTACGGGTCGAGCTCGTCCTCGCGGAGGAGGAGCCACGTGCCGAAGCGCCTGACGTCGCGGTAGGCTACGTCCGATCCGTCGTCTAGTCTGACAACAGCGCGACGGTACGGGTCGTCGTCCGAGAGCCCCTTCGTCGCGTGCGTGAGCCCACCCGTCATCCGGAGGTGAACCAGGAGCACGAGCCCGGAATCGAACCGAACAATCAGATACTTGCCGCGGCGTTCAAGCGCTGCGACGCGCTCGCCCGTCAGCTCGGCGGCGACCGGTTCGGGCTCGAACGGTCGAGTCAGGCGCGCGTCCCGGATCTCGACGTGCTCGAGACGCCGTCCCACGAGCACAGGCTCGAGGCGGGCGCGGACGGTCTCGACCTCTGGGAGCTCGGGCACGCCGCAAGCGTAGTGCGAGGGAAGAAGGCCGCTCGCTCGCGCGTCTTGTGGTCGAACGAGTCGGAAGGGTAGGGGTCGGCCGGCTCGTCGCAAGCGTAGGGCGCCGAAAGACGGCGAGTGGCGGGCCTTCCCCTGGGCCCGCTTCGCCGTGCGGCTCAGGCGCCGATCACGTCGAGGACGACGCCGCGCGGCGGTGGCGGCTCGTCGGCGAACTCGTACGCGGCGAGGACGTCGGCCTGCGCGGTCGCGGCGGTCGCGGCGTCGCGCGCGTGAATCTCGGCGAGCGGCTCTCCGCTCTCGACGGCGTCGCCGCGCTTTTTGTGGAGGACGATCCCGACGGCGTAGTCGATCGAGTCCTCCTTCGTACGCCGGCCCGCGCCGAGGTGGAGTGCCGCCGTGCCGACGCGGATCGCGCCGAGGGTCGAGACGAAGCCGTCGCGGGGCGCCTCGATCTCGACGACCACCGGCGCGCTCGGCAGCGCCGCCTCGTCGGGATCGCCGCCCTGGGCGCGGATCCAGCGCTCGTACGCGGCGATCGCCGAGCCGTCGCGGAGCGCGGCCTCCGCGCGACGGCGACCGCCTTCCTCATCCAGGTCGAGGTCGGACATGGCGAGCAGGCGCGCCGTGGCGGCGAGCACGAGCTCGGTGAAGTCGTCCGGGCCCTCACCCCGCAGCGTCGCGGCGGCCTCGCGGATCTCGAGCGCGTTTCCGATCGCGTGGCCGAGCGGCTGGTCCATGTCCGTGATGAGCGCCGCCACGTCGAGGCCGGCGCGGTCGCCGAGCCCGATCATCGCCTCGGCGAGCGCCTGGGCGTCCTCGCGGGCTTTCATGAACGCTCCGTCGCCGACCTTCACGTCGAGCACGAGCGCCTCGGCGCCGGCCGCGATCTTCTTCGACATGATCGACGCCGCGATCAGCGGGATGTTGTCGACCGTGCCGGTGACGTCGCGTAGGGCGTAGAGACGCTTGTCGGCCGGGACGAGGTCTGCACTCGAGCCGATGATCGCCACACCCACGTCGCGGATCTGCTCGACGAACTCGTCCGTCCCGAGCTCGATCCGGAAGCCGGGTATCGCTTCGAGCTTGTCGAGCGTCCCGCCGGTGTGGCCGAGGCCGCGGCCGCTCATCTTCCCGAACGGAACGCCGCAGGCGGCGACGAGCGGGCCGACGGCGATCGAGGTCTTGTCCCCCACGCCGCCCGTCGAGTGCTTGTCGACGACCTTCCGCCCGAGCGCGTCGCGGAGGTCGATCGTCTCGCCCGTCTTGATCATCGCGTCGGTCATCGCGAAGGTCTCGCCCGTGGTCAGGCCGCGGAAGTAGACGGCCATGCAGAACGCAGCGAGCTGGTAATCAGGCACCTCGTCGCGCGCGTACGCGGCCATCAGGTCGTGCATCTCCTCCGAGGAGAGCTCGCCGCCGTCGCGCTTCCGCTCGATCAGCTCCGCGGCCCTGATCACGCTGCGCTCTCCGCGACGAACACGCGTGCGAGCCGCGTGCAGACGAGCGGCCCGTCCCAGGTCGGCAGCCGTGCCGCGAGATGCGGCCCGACGATCGACGCGGCGACGTACGCCCGTGCGGCCTCGCGGTTCGCGAACGTCACCGTCCCTCGCGCATCACGGTGATCGACGCGCGCGAAGTGGCGGCGCAGGACCCCGGCGCCGTTCTCTGCGCTGAACGAGCCCGCCGTCTCGCTCTGCTCGCCGACGAGCGACCAGAGCTCGGGCATGTTCGCACCGCTGTTCGTAACCACGACGAGCCGGCCGCCGGGGCGCAGCGCCCGGGCGAGCTCGGACACGCCGCGATCGAGATCCGGTACGTGGTAGAGCATCCATGCCGCAAGCGCGGAGTCGAACGCGCCATCCGGGAATGGCAGCTCTTGGACGTCGCCGACGCGGGCGTCGAGCCCTCGCGCCCGCGTCAGCTCGACCATGCGCTCCGACAGGTCGAGGGCGATCACCTCACATCCGAGTCCCCGCTGGATCCGCTCGGCGAGCTCGCCGCGGCCGCAGCCGACCTCGAGCACGTTTCCGGGGTGAGTCTCGGCTACGGCGTCCACGGCGAGGTCGCGCGGATCCGGTCCGGTCGTGTTCTCCCAGGCCGAAGCGCGCGCGGCGAACCGCGATTCGTCGGCGTACTCGCGCCGGACGACGTCGGGATCGTCGAGCCTCACGCTTCGACGATCGGCTGGCCCGGGATCCCGCGGGAAGGAGCTTTTCCGCCGAGCCACGCGTTCACGGTCGCGCCGACGTCGGCGAACTCGCCCTCGTGGATCCGGCCGGCCGCGTTTCTTCCCTCGGCGTAGGCGAGCAGCAGCGCGTGCTCGCGGGAATGGTCGGTCGACGGCGTAGTCGGGTCGCAGCCGTGATCGGAGGTGATGATCAGCAGGTCGCCTTCGCGGAGGGTGTCGAGCAGATCAGGCAGCCGGCTGTCGAAGTCCTGCAGGCAGCGGTGGAAGTTGACCGGGTCGTTCCGGTGGCCCCAGAGCATGTCGGTCTCGACGAGGTTGGCGAAGACGAAGCCGTCGTCCAGCTCCTGCAGCAGCTTCTCGGTCTGCTGGATCCCCTCCACGTTCGACCGCGTCGGGTGCGACTCGTCGATGTCGCGGCCGGCGAAGATGTCGCCGATCTTGCCGACTCCGTGGACCGTCGCCCCCGCCTCGCGCACGAGCGTCAGGTAGTTCGGGCGCCGGGGCTCGAGCGAGAAGTCGTGCCGGTTCGGCGTGCGCTCGTAATGGCCCGGCTCGCCCGCGAACGGCCGCGCGATCACCCGTCCCACCGCGTGCTTCGCGGTCAGGAGCTCCCGCGCGATGCGACACGCGTCGTACAGCTCCTCGAGTGGCACGGTCTCCTCGTGCGCCGCGAGCTGGAAGACGGAGTCGGCCGACGTGTACACGATCCACTTACCGGTCTGCTGGTGCTCCTCCCCGAGCTCCTGGATGATCTCCGTGCCCGACGCGGGCCTGTTGCCGATCACGCCTCGACCGGTGCGGTGCATGAAGGGGTCGATCACGTCGTGCGGGAAGCCGTGCGGGTAGGTCGGGAACGGCTGCGCCGTCACGACGCCCATCAGCTCCCAGTGTCCCGTCGTCGTGTCCTTGCCCTTCGAGCGCTCGATCAGCCGTCCCGCGACCGCCGGCGCGCCCGGTTGAGGGGGGCAGCCCGCGAGTGGCGCGACGTTGCCGAGCCCGAGCGCCTCGAGGTTCGGCAGATCGAGCCCGCCCACCGCCTTCGCGACGTTGCCGAGCGTGTCCGACCCCTCATCGCCGTAGCGGTCGGCATCCGGCAGCGCGCCGGCACCGACTGCGTCGAGCACGATCACGCACGCGCGAGGCATCGGGCTATTCTAGGTGGGGTATGAGCACCGCCCTCGGCCTGATCGCGTTCGTCGTCTTCATCGCCGCGATCATCGGGGCGGCGGCCGGCATCACCTGGGTCGTCGTCCGATTCTCGCCCGGCAAGAAGCCGGACGAGGCACCGAAGACCTGACGGCTACGCCGGCGTCAGGGGCAGGAGGTCGTCGAGCGGCGTGAAGTCGAGGTCGTGCGCCTCGGCGACGGCCTCGTACGTGATCTTGCCGTCGAGGACGTTGACCCCGCGGGCAAGCGTGCGGTCTGCAGCGAGCGCACGTGCCAGGCCGTGGTCCGCGACGGCCTCCACGTAGGGCAGCGTCGCGTTCGTGAGCGCCTTCGTGGAGGTGATCGGCACGCCGCCGGGCATGTTCGCGACGCAGTAGTGCGTGATGCCGTCCACCTCGTACACGGGGTTCGAGTGCGTCGTCGGCCTGGCGGTCTCGACGGAGCCGCCCTGGTCGATCGCGACGTCGACGATCACCGCGCCCGGCTTCATGTCGCCCAACATGGCGCGCGTGACGAGGTTCGGGGCGCGGGCGCCGGGGATGAGCACCGCGCCGATCACGACGTCGGCCTGGGAGATCGACTCCTCGATCTGCAGGGTCGACGACATCACGAGGCTGACGCGCCCCGAGAGGATGTCGTCGAGGTGGCGCATGCGGTCGATCGAGCGCTCGAGGATGGTGACCTGCGCGCCGAGGCCGAGCGCGATGATCGCCGCGTTGTAGCCGACGATGCCGCCGCCGATCACCAGCACCCGGCCAGGCGCGACGCCCGGGACGCCCCCGAGCAACAGGCCGCGGCCGCCGAGCGGCTTCTCGAGGAAGTAGGCGCCTGCCTGCGGGGCGAGCCGGCCGGCGATCTCGCTCATCGGCGCGAGCAGCGGCAGGCGGCGGTCGTCGGTCTCGACCGTCTCGTAGGCGACGGCGGTGATGCCGCTGTCGACGAGCGCGCGGGTCAGCGGCTCGTTCGCCGCGATGTGAAGGTAGGTGAAGAGCACGAGCCCCTCTCGCAGGCGGGCGTACTCGGACTCGACGGGCTCCTTGACCTTGAGCAACAGCTCCGACGCGAGCCATGCCTCGTCGGCCGAGACGACGCGCGCGCCCGCACGCTCGTAGTCGCGGTCGGGGAACGAGCTGCCGTCCCCCGCCGTCGTCTCGACCAGGACCTCGTGCCCCCTCTGCACGAGCTCGCGCGTCCCCGCCGGTGTGAGGGCGACGCGGTACTCGTCGGTCTTGATCTCCTTGGCGACGCCGACGCGCAAGACGCGGGACCATAGCTTGCGCGGCGCCCGATGCGCACCGGGGGGACGCGGCGGAGCGCGCATCGCGTGCACGGGACAAAAGGCCGGGCGGCGGCGCTGCCGGCTGTTACAGAGTTGCGAGGGACTCGCCGCCGCTACGGCCATAGCATCGTCGGTCGTGGGAGGCGGGGACCAGGTCCCCACCCTGGGCGGGGGTGTGCCCCGGCTCAGGCACCGGAGGTGGCACGCGACCGGAGGTACAGGAGCAGCCCCGCCAGCGTCTTCGCATCCTCGACCTCGCCAAGCCGCGACTCGACCTCGCCCGCCGGCCAGCGGACCAGCTCGATCTCCTCGTCCTCCTCGGCGTTCGCCTCGCCCCGCTCGACGTCTTCCGCCAGGTAGAGGTGCATCTGCTCGCGGCAGAACCCGGGCGTCGTCCAGAACGACGCCAGCTCGCGCCACCGTCCGCCCGTGAGGCCGCACTCCTCGGCGAGCTCACGGCGTGCGGTCGCGAGCGGCTCCTCCCCTTCCTCCCGCGTCCCGGCCGGCAGCTCCAGCAGGCGCCGCCTCGCCGGCTCCCGGAGCTGACGCACGAGCGCGACGCACCCGTCCCGGTCGACTGCGACGACGGCCACGGCACCGGGGTGCTCGACGATCTCGCGCTCGTGCTCGCCCCAGCGCTCGAGCGTGACGTCGAGCAGCTTGCCGTGGTAGACGCTCCGCGAGTCGTCGGGCTCGGGAGCCCGCCCGCTCATGCGGCCCGCGCCAGGTCGACGAGCGCGAGCGTCACGTCCACCATTGCGTCGAGGTCGTCCACCGCGATGCGCTCGTCCGGCGTGTGGATGTCGGTCATCCCGTTGGCGAGGTTCAGGCAGCGCCGGCCACGCTCGTTGAAGACGTTCGCGTCGGCGCCGCCGCCGGAGAGCACGTAGCTCGGCTCGTAGCCGCGGCTCGCGAGCGCACGCGCCGCGAGCTGGACGACCTCGGCGTCCCGCCTGAAGCGGTAGCCGTTGTAGCTCTTTCGCAGCTCCGTCTCCACCTCGCACTCCGTCGCGGTCGCAGCGAACGAGCAGGCGTCGAGCATCTCCTGGACGAGCTCGTTCAGCCTCGTCTCGTCCTGCGAGCGCGCCTCCGCGCGGAACGTGCACCACTCGGGGACGATGTTGCCGGCCGTGCCGCCCGAGATGAGGCCGACGTTCGCCGTCGTCTGCTCGTCGACCCGCCCCAGCCGGAGGTCGGCGATCGCCTTCGCGGCCGCCTGCACGGCGGAACGGCCCTCCTCGGGGTACATGCCCGCGTGCGCCGGCCGGCCGTGGAACGTCACGTCGAGCGACTGCGACCACGGTGCCCCGAGGACGATCTCGCCGATCGGCGACGCCTGGTCGTACACGTAGCCGAGCTGCGCGTACAGGCGCTCGTGCTCGAAGGCGCCCGCGCCGACGAGGCCCACCTCCTCCTTCGGCGTGAACAGGAGCTCGATCCCCGCGTGCGGCCGGTTCTCCGCCAGCAGCCGCCGGACGGCCTCCAGCATCGCCACGACCGCCGACTTGTCGTCGGCTCCCAGGATCGTGCCGCCCGCGTTGCGCACGAAGCCGTCCTCGACGACCGGCTCGAGGCGGCCCGAAAGCGGGACGGTGTCGAGGTGCGCGCAGAAGAAGAGCGGCGTCCCCGCTGCCGTCGGGTCGAGGCGCACGTACACGTTCCCCATCGTGGAGCCGATCGCCGGCCCGCAGCCGTCCTCGTCCGGCTCCAGCCCGAGCCCCCGCAGGTACCGCAGCACCGCGTCCGCCACCGCACGCTCCTCGCCCGGCGGGCTCGGCAGCGCGGCGAGCTCGAGGAACAGGTCGAGCGTCTCGCTGCGCGCGGCCACGCCGCGATCCTATTGCCGGAGCGCGCTACACCGTCGCGACAGCCCGACCCGTGCGCTCGTGCGCACGGGTCAGGGCCGCGGCGACGAAGCCGCGGAAGAGCGGCGCGGGCCGCGTCGGCCGCGACTTGAACTCCGGGTGGAACTGGCTCGCGACGAACCACGGATGGTCGGGCAGCTCGACGACCTCGACCAGCCGTCCGTGCTCGTACGTCCCCGACACGAGGAGCCCCGCATCGACGAGGCGGTCGCGGTAGAGGTTGTTCACCTCGTAGCGATGGCGGTGCCGTTCGAAGATCACCGCCTCGCCGTACAGCTCGCGCGCCTCGCTCCCCTCGGCCACCTCGACCGCCTGGCCGCCGAGGCGCATCGTGCCGCCGAGATCCTCGATCCCCTTCTGCTCCGGCAGCAGGTCGATCACCGGGTACGGCGTCTCCGGGTCCATCTCGGTCGAGTTGGCGCCGTCGAGCCCCACCACGTTCCGCGCGAACTCCGACACCGCCACGTGCATGCCGAGGCAGATTCCGAGATAGGGGATGCGCCGCTCCCGCGCGACCCGGCAGGCCAGGATCTTGCCCTCCCAGCCGCGTGAGCCGAACCCCCCGGGGACGAGCACCCCGTCGGCCGACTCGAGCAGCTCGGCGGCCTCGTCGTAGGACATGTTCTCCGCGTCGACCCAGCGGAGCCGCACCGCGCAGCCGCTGTGCAGCCCGGCGTGCTTGAGGGCCTCGTGCACGGACAGGTACGCGTCCTGGAGCTTCACGTACTTGCCCACGAGCGCGATCTCGACCAGCTCGCGCCGCTCGTCGATCCGGCGCATCAGGTCCGCCCACTCGCCGAGCTCGGCAGCCGGCGTCTCGAGGCCGAGCTTCTCGCACACGAGCCGGTCGAGCCCCTCCTCCTTCAGCACGCCCGGCACGAGGTACACGTCGGGCACGTCCGGGCTCGCGACGACGGCGGCCGGATCGACGTCGGCGAAGAGCGCGATCTTGTCTCGGATGTCGCGCGACAGCTCCTCGTGCGACCGGCACACGACGACGTCGGGGTGGATGCCGATGCGCCGCAGCTCGTTCACGGAGTGCTGGGTCGGCTTCGTCTTCAGCTCCCCGGCCGCCTCGATGAACGGTACGAGGGTGACGTGGACGTAGATGACGTTCTCGGTGCCCACTTCGCGGCGGAACTGGCGGATCGCCTCGAGGAACGGCAGAGACTCGATGTCTCCGACCGTGCCGCCGATCTCCGAGATCACGACGTCGACCGGAGCGCCCTCGCCCGCGCGCCTGATCCGTGCCTTGATCTCGTTCGTGATGTGCGGGATCACCTGGACGGTCGCGCCGAGGAAGTCGCCCTTGCGCTCCTTGCGGAGGACGGTGTCCCAGATCGCGCCGGCGCTGTGGCTGGCGCTCCGCAGGAAGTTCTCGTCGACGAAGCGCTCGTAGTGGCCGATGTCGAGGTCGGTCTCGGCGCCGTCTTCGGTGACGAAGACCTCGCCGTGCTGGAACGGCGACATCGTTCCCGGGTCGACGTTCAGGTAGGGATCGAACTTCTGCAGCTGTACGCGCAACCCGCGCGCCTTGAGCAGGCGTCCAAGGGATGCCGCGACG
>JBBWZD010000080.1:0-8897 GCA_039648875.1 Actinomycetota bacterium | reverse complement strand
TCTTCGTCGGCTACCAGGCCGACGTCGGCCGCTTCTACGCGGCCATGGACGTCCTGCTCCTCCCGTCGGCGAACGAGGGGACGCCGGTGAGCGTGATCGAAGCGCTCGCAGCCGGGCGGCCGGCGGTGGCGACGCGCGTCGGGGGCGTCCCCGACGTCGTACGCGACGGCCTCGACGGCTTTCTCGTGGAGCCCGGCGACGTCGACGCGCTCGCCGGGCGCCTGGCACAGCTCGCCACCGATGCGGACGGCCGCGCGAGGATGGGAGCCGAGGGACGCGCTCGCGTCCTCGGACGCTACTCGGTCCCCCGGCTCGTCGACGACGTCGACCGGCTCTACCGCTCGCTGCTGGGCGAGCCGTGAGCGGTCAGCCTCGCGGTAGCTGCCGGAACGTGTTCCAGGCCGGCTTCTTCTTCCCCACGACGGTCTCGAGCCCCGACTGCCAGCCGCCGATGCGCCTCTCGTCGCGGATGAGGAACCAGAGCATCATGTCGATGCGCGGGTTCTTGCGCGCGATGGCGTAGGCCTGCTTCATGTAGAGGGCCTGCTTCGCCCAGCTCGTGCCGAAGATCGTCCGGTCGGGTGGGTTCGTCTGGTAGCCGTACTCGGTGATCCAGAGGTGCTTCGGGCCGTAGAGCCTGGTCAGCAGCGAGACCAGCACGTTGATGTTGCCGAGCTGGACGCGCCGCTTCTGCTTCCCCTTCGGCACATAGCTCGGCGCCTCGGACCCCTTGTCCGCGTACGGGTGGTGCGCGTACACGTCGAAGCGCTTCATGCCGTACCGCTTGGCGGCGCTCAGGAACGTGAGCGGGTCGACGGACGGCCTGCTCGACCGAGGCGCGTCGTTCCCCTTCGGACCGGTGACGCCGCAGGCGACCTTCTCGCCGGGGACGCGGCCCCGCTGGGGCGAGATGAGCACGGAGTGCACGCCCGTGTAGACCGCGTTGCAGATCTTCGCGTACTGCAAGGCGCTCTCGACCCGCCAGGTCCGGCCCACGTGCTTGTACTGCGGCGTCAGCCAGAGCGGGTTGTTCGGCTCGTTCCACGCCGTCCAGAGGTTCACGACCGGCAGCGGGGTGTTGCCGTTGCCGTACGTCGGGTCCTGCTGCCACGCCGGCGGCGTGAAGTAGCCGCTGTAGCGCGCGGCGGCCGCGTAGGCGAAGCTCTGCAGGTCGAGGGCCCGCGTCGGCGGGACGGTGCGGGCCTTGTTCCCGTTCGCCCAGGACGGCGTGAAGAGGATCGTGAAGACGACCCTCACGTTCGACAGCGCGGCGTAGCGGACGAGGCGGTCGTACAACGCCCAGTTGTACGCGGGATCGCCCGGGTCGGTCGCGTCCGTGGGCTTGCTGTTGGCCACGGCCCACTTGGTGCCGCCCCAGTACAGGTTGACCCGCAGCACCTGCGTCCGCAGGGTGCGCAGCGCGTCGAAGGCGGCCGTCGTGTTGCCGTAGAGCGTGTCGGGCTCGTCGTTGATCCCGACGAGCAAGTGGCTGGTGGCACGCGTCGCGTGCGTGGCGGGTGCGGCCGTTGCCGCCTGGACGGCCAGAGCGACGGCTGCCAGTCCGGCCAGGATCGAGAGGGCGATGCGATTAGACACTCAAAGACTCCCGTTCGTTCGCTTGCAACATTCGCCGCAGCCCCTCCTCGAGCGTCACCTGCGGCTCCCAGCCCAGCAGCTGTCGTGCACGTGTGATGTCGGGCTGGCGGACCTGCGGGTCGTCGACCGGCAGCGCCTCGAAGACGATCTCGCTCTTCGAGCCCAGCACGCGGATCACCGTCTCGGCGAGCTCGAGCAGGGACAGCTCCTGCGGGTTGCCGAGGTTGACCGGCAGGTGCTCGCCGCTTCCGGCGAGCAGCACGAGCCCGCGGATCAGGTCGTCGACGTAGCAGAAGCTCCTGGTCTGCGAGCCGTCGCCGAACACCGTCAGCGGCTCGTCGGCCGCCGCCTGGCGCGCGAAGGTGGGGATCGCACGGCCGTCGTGCGGGCGCATCCGCGGGCCGTACGTGTTGAAGATGCGGACGATCGCGGTGTCCACGCCCTGCTGGGAGTGGTAGGCCATCGTCAGCGCCTCGCCGTCGCGCTTCGCCTCGTCGTACACGCCACGCGGCCCGATCGGGTTGACGTGACCCCAATACGTCTCCGGTTGAGGGTGCACCGCCGGGTCGCCGTAGACCTCGCTCGTCGAGGCGAGCAGGAAGCGCGCGCGCTTCCACTTGGCGAGGCCGAGCGCGTTGTGCGTTCCGTACGACCCGACCTTGAGCGAGTGGAGCGGCATCCGCAGGTAGTCGATCGGGCTGGCCAGCGCGGCGAAGTGGTAGACGAAGTCGATGGGCTCGTCGATCTCGATCGGCTCGGTGACGTCGTGGTAGAGGAAGGTGAAGGCGTCGTCGCGGACGTGCTGGATGTTGTCGAGCGAGCTCGTCAGCAGGTTGTCGACGCAGATCACCCGGTTCCCGAGCGAGAGGAGGTGGTCGCACAGGTGCGAGCCGAGGAACCCTGCCCCCCCTGTCACGACGACGGCCGGCATGGGGTTCGATGCTAGCGACGGCCCCGGCGGGTGGCGGGCCCTTAACGAAGGATTTACCGGTGCCGGGGCGGGCCGGAAGGGCTGCTACGTTCGGCTGGATGCGCCTGCCGAGGCTCACGAGCTGGTGGGGCCCCCTCGCTCTGCTCGTGGCCGTCCGGCTGGCGATCCCGCTCGCGGCCTATGCCGCGTCGCCGCGCCGGCTACCGGGCCTGCCGCGGTTCGTCCGCGACGCGCGCGAGGGCGGGCTCACCGGAGACGCGACCGGGTTCTACGCGGCCGGGCGGGAGTTCATGGCGGCGTGGGGGCGCATGCCGCACGCCGTCCTCGCCCTCGACGCGCTTCTCGTCGCCGCCGCGGCGGCCGCCCTCGCCGTCGCCTGGCGGCGGCGCCCGGACCTCCGGCCGTGGCTCGCCGCGGCGGCGCTCGCCGCGTTCGCAGTCGTCGTCGCTGTCGACGTCCACTGGATGAAGCCGACCGGCGCCGCCGTCTTCGGCTGGCCGCTCGTGTGGGCGCTGCCGCTGCTCCCGTACCGCGCGCTCGGCTTCGGTCTCGGCCCCGGCCTCGCGTGGGACGTCGCCTTCGCGTTGTCGCTCCTCTGCGTCGCCCTGACCGTCGTCGCCGTGGCGTACCTCGGCCGGAACGCGACGGGGCGCCGCTGGGCCGGCCTGCTCGCGGCGGCCTGCTGGTCCGCGTGGCCGCTGCTGGTCGGAGCGGTGGCCGGCCATCACGCGTGGAGCAACGGCCAGTGGGAGATCGACGTCGGCCTGCACGCCTACGACGAGCCGCTGTCGACGCTGCTCGTCACCTCGGGCGCCGCCCTGTTGCTCTCGCCCCGCCTGACGCGGATGCGACTTTCGCTGGCAGGCTGTGCGCTCGGCGTCGCGACGTGCGTGAAGGTGTCGAACGCCCTGCTCGCCGCGGCCGCGCTCGTCGTCGTGCTGCTGCGAGGCGGTCGCCGGGACGCGCTGCCGTACCTCGCAGGCGCGGTCGCGTTCGCGCCGGTCGTGCTCACGTACTGGCCGCTCTCGTATCCGAAGCTGTACGGGAACCCGCGCTCGTGGCCCCGCGACCCGTTCGACGCGCGCCACGTCGTCTCGAGCTGGACGCACTCGTCGATGTTCACGCCACACACGCTGGCGATCGTCGCGCCGCTCGCGCTCGTCGGGCTCCTGGGCGTGCGCCGCCCGTGGGCGCTCGCGCTCGTCGCCGCCTTCCTGCTGCTGAACCCGATCTTCTACAGCTTCTACGCGAACACGGCCCAGCACCCACGCTTCCTCTACGCGAGCCTGCCGGAGCTCTTCGTCCTCTGGGCCGCGGCCCTCGCCGTCGTCTCCTCGCGCATCCCGCAGCTCCGCCCGGAGGCGGCACCGCTGCAACGGTGAAGGCTGTCGCGCTCGGCTGGGTGGTGCTGCTCGCTGCGTGCTCCCTGCCGAACGTGGGGCTCTGGGACCCGGACGGGCAGGCCGACACCGGCCTCTACTCGCTCTACGGCAGCCGGATCGCGCACGGGCACCTGCCGTACCGCTCCGGCTTCTCGATGGAGTTCCCTCCGGGCGCGATCCCGCCGCTCGCGGTGCCGGCCCTGCCGCGTTCGCACTACGTGCCGTGGTTCAAGGGGTTCGAGCTCGCCTGCGGGCTCGCGGCCGTCGCCGCGACGGCGTTCGCGCTCGCCGGCACGGCGCCGTGGCGCCGCTACGGCGCGGTGACCGTCGCCGGCGTCGCGCCCGCAGCCCTCGGGCCGATCACGCTCAACAGCTTCGACCTCTGGCCGGCCGCGCTCGCAGCGTGGGCGGTGGCGCTCGTCGTGCGCGGCCGGCCGCGCTGGGGGCTCGCGCTGCTCGGCGCGGCGACCGCGGCGAAGCTCTACCCGGTGCTGCTGGCGCCGGCGCTCGCCGTGCTCGTGGCGCGCGAGCACGGGCGCCGGGAGGCGCAGCGCGCCCTGCTGGCGGGAGCCGCGGTCGTGGTCGCCGTCTTCGCTCCCTTCGCCGCCCTGGCGCCGGGCGGCGTGCGGGCGAGCCTCCAGGAGCAGGCGACGCGCGGGCTCCAGGTCGAGAGCCTCGGCGGCTCGGTCCTCGGCGCCGCGCACCGCGCGGGCGCCGGCTTCCACGTCGTCGTCTCGCACGCGCCCTTCTCCTTCGACGTCGGCGGCACGACGGCCGACGCGCTCGCCGGCGCTCTCTCGCTGCTCGCGCTGGGTGCCGCGGCGGCGGCGTGGTGGCTCCTGCGGGGCGGCCGGGCCGACCGCGAGCGGACGCTGCGCGCCGTGGCGGCCACCGCCCTCGCCTTCGTGGCGTTCGCGAAGGTGCTCTCGCCCCAGTACCTGCTCTTCCTGGTGCCGCTCGTGCCGCTCGTCGACTCCCTCGCGGCATGGGCGGGGTTCCTGCTGGCGCTCGGCCTGACGCAGGTGTGGGCGCGATTTCCGGAGCCCTTCCTCCGCACCGTCCACCTCGGCCCGCTGATCTGGGTGGTGCTCGTGAGGAACCTGGCCCTCGTCGGCCTCTACGTGCTCCTGTTGCTCGGCCTCCGCCGCAGACGGGCGACGAGCAGGGCGTAGAGCGCCGCGACGAGCAGGTCGCGGGCGAGCAGCCACCACGTCAGCGCGGCCTTGTACTGCTCGCCGTCGGGGGCGCCGGGAGCGTGGAAGCGGTCGAAGACCACGCGCGTCAGGGCGAGGACCGCCAGCAGGAGCGCCGACGCCGACGCGCCCGCCGCCGGCACGAGCGGGACGAGCCAGTCGACGTACTGCGGCGAGAAGACCTTGCCGAACGCGACGAACGCAACCACGGCGGCGGCCGCCGCGACGAGCGGCTCCCGCCGCCGGCGCAGATAGAGCCACGCCACGAGCAGGACCGCGGCGACCGCGGCGAGGGAGGTGAGCGTGGCGACGACGTCCGCGACGCGCCCGGCGACGTTGGTCGAGAGCGACGTCACGAGCCTGACGTGGTGCAGCCCGAGCCGGTCGAGCGCGAGGAGCAGCGCGCCGCCGAGGCTCTCCACCTCGAGCCCGCGCCGGAGCTGCACCCAATAGCTGTAGCGCAGGCCGCCCGGCCCCGCGACGGCCACGGGCAGGTGCACGACGGCCAGCGCGCCCGCGAACCAGAGGCCCGCCCGCCGTAGCGGCGCGCGTCCTCCCCGCTCCCACGTCTCCACGAGCGCGAGCGGGAGGAGCACGATCGGGTACACCTTCGCGGCGACGGCGAGCGCGAGCAGCACGTACGCAGCCCGCTCGTGCCGGCGCACGAAGGCGAGCAGCGCCGCCGCCGTCAGCAGGGCGGGCCAGAGGTCGTACGCGTTCAGGAAGATCGGCCCCACGAGGACGGGCGCGACGCCCGCCGCGGCCGCCGCGAGCGCGAGCCGCACCCGCGACGCGCCGACGGACGCCAGGGTCGCCACGAGCAGGGCGAGCGCCGCCGCGCCGAAGAGCGCCATCGTCCACTTGAAGGCCGGCGCGAATCCTCCCGGCAGCAGCCGGACGAGGAAGAAGAGCGGCTGTGCGAGCGGCGGGTACTCGTCGAAGAAATCCCGGTACGGCCACCTGCCCTGCGCCATCAGGCGCGCGTAGCGCGCGTACAGGTGCACGTCGCCGTACGGGGCGGAGTCGTGCAGGCCCCCGCGGGTCGCAAAGCAGCACCCGACGAAGAGCACGGCGCCGAGGAGCGCGACGGTGGTCGTGTCGCGCCGCGCCGTCACCGCGCCAACGCTACGCCACCGTTCGGCGCGTGGCCCGGTGGTAGAAGTCGTGCCCGTGAGGCCGCCGCCGCCGCGCTACCCGCTCGACGAGGAGGCCGTCGCCGCGGCGCAGGAAGTCCTGCGGCGCCGGCGGGTGGCGATCTTCATCGTCGCCTACCAGGCCGAGCGCTTCATCGAGAGCGTGCTCGACCGCATCCCCGAGGCGCTCCGGGGGCTCTTCGCCGAGATCTACGTGATCGACGACTCCTCCAGCGACCTCACCTTCGAGACCGCGCGCGCGGCCGGCGAGCGCCTGGGGCCGAACGTCAACGTCCTCCGGACGCCGTTCAACCGCGGCTACGGCGGCAACCAGAAGCTGGGCTACCTGCACGCGATCAAGCAGGGCTTCGACTACGTGGTGCTGCTGCACGGCGACGGGCAGTACGCGCCGGAGTACCTCCCCCAGATCCTGCGCGCGCTCGGCGAGGACGAGCCGGACGCGCTCATCGCGTCGCGGATGATCCACCGCCGCGACGCCCTGCGCGGCGGCATGCCCGTCTACAAGTGGCTCGGGAACCAGGTGCTGACGACGCTCGAGAACCGCATCCTCGGCAGCCACCTCTCCGAGTTCCATTCCGGCTACCGGGCCTACAAGGTCGAGGCGCTGCGCTCGATTCCGTTCCAGCTCGACTCGGACGGCTTCCACTTCGACACCGAGCTGCTGATCCAGCTCCTCTCGACCGGCCGGACGATCCGCGAGATCCCGGTGCCGACCTTCTACGGCGACGAGATCTCACGGGTGAACGGGATCGCGTACGCCGCCAACTGCCTGAAGGCGGTGACGAAGGTGCGGCTGATGCAGCTCGGCCTCTTCTACGAGCCGAAGTTCGACTTCGGCCTGTTCGAGGAGACGGGCTACCGGCTGAAGCAGGGCGAGAACACCCTGCACCACGAGGTCCTGACGCGCGAGTGGCCGCCCGAGTGGCACGTCGCCGACCTCGGCGCGAGCCGCGGCGCCCTCAGCGCGCAGCTCGCCCGCAAGGTGGCCCGGGTGACGGCGGTCGACGTCGAGCGGCCGGCTGACGCAGGCGAGGCCGAGGCGATCGCGCTCGACCTGGACGGCGACTTCGACCGGCAGCTCGGCCGCCAGCGCTACGACTGCGTGGTCGCGCTCGACGTGCTCGAGCATCTGAGCCGGCCCGAGGAGGGAGCCCGCAAGATCGCCGAGATCCTCAAGCCGGGCGGCGTCCTGTACGCGAGCACGGGCAACGTCGCCTACTTCGTGATGCGGCTGAGCCTCGCGGCCGGCCAGTTCAACTACGGCAAGCGCGGCATCCTCGACCTGACGCACACGAGGCTCTTCACGACCTACTCGTTCAGGAAGCTGCTCGCCGACGCCGGCTTCGTGGTCGAGGAGCTGCACGGCTTCGGGCCGCCGATCCGCGACATGGTCGGCGAGAGCACGACCCTCCGCGCCGTCGATGCGACGTCGGGACGGCTGGCGCGCCTCTGGCCGCGCCTGTTCGCCTTCAGCTTCCTCGTCGTGGCCCGGAAGGCGGACGAGCTGGAAGACCTGTATACGCGAACGGTCGCTCGTACGGAGCAGGACGGGCCGCCAGCACGAGCGGGAGCAGGGTGAGCACGACGGCGAGCTCGCGGACGAGATCCTTCGGGTACTGCACCCCGTTCGCCGTGATGCACGCGTACAGCGCCGCGACCACGAGGTAGGCGGCGTCGACGCCGCTGCGGAGCCGGAGCGCGTAGACCGCCGCGACGAGGATGGCGACCCAGACGACGACGATCAGGGGCACCGCCGCCTGCCCGAGCTGGGCCGTGTCGACCCCGGGGTCCCACGACTGCGAGGACGCGCCGAGGAGCGCCTTGCCCCAGCCGAGGAACGGGAACGTGAGGCGTTCGCTGCCCTGGCCGAACGGCAGGGCGCCGAGGTGGATGCGGAGGTAGAGCCACCACAGCGCGGCGGGGACGACCGCCGCCGCCAGCAGCGGCGCGCGGCGGCGCGTCCAGAGCTCCCACGCGGCGAGCGCGAGCGGCACCAGCGCGAGGGGCTCCTTCACCAGGCAGAGCGCCGCGAGCAGGCCGAAGGCCCAGCCGCGGCGGCCGCTCAGGTGCGCGGCGAGGCCGAGCAGGAGCAGCGCCGCCCCCAGCGGCTCGCTCGTGTCGTTGGCGACGGAGAAGACGAGGCCGGGGTTGAGCGCGACGGCCAGCCCTCCCCAGGGCGTCCACCCGAGCAGCCGCGCGAGGAGGCTCGCCGCGCCGCCGGCGAGGGCCATCGCGGCCATGCCGACCAGGAGCAATCCCTCGGGCACGTCGTTCGGCCGGCCCCCGGCGCTCGCGAGCCACGCCAGCCAGCCGTAGGCCGGATGCCCGAAGTGGTACGACTGCTCGGGAATCAGGCGGTGCGCGCGGCCGGTCGCGAGCGGGTCGCGCGCGATGGCGTAGAAGAACGCGCCGTCGTAGAACCCCGAGCCGTGCCGCAGCCGGAAGCCGGGGTCGTCGTGCAGCGCGAGCTTCGCCAGCGGCAGGGTGTCGTGCATCCGGACGAGCGCCGTCCGGTCCCACCCCTGCTTGTCGAGCGACGCGACGACGGCCGCGGCCGCCGACGCCGCCGCGGCGAGCGCGCAGGCGAGCGCGACGAGCTGGTGGCCGGTCGGCCGCCTCAGCGCAGGTCCTTGTTCGACTC
>JBBWZD010000058.1:0-20485 GCA_039648875.1 Actinomycetota bacterium | reverse complement strand
GCGTGTTGCGGCTCGGGCACATCACCTTCGCCTGCGAGGACACACACGCCGTAGCCGAGTTCTGGGCAGCCGTCCTCGGCTACGAGGTCCTGCCGAGCGGCGCCGAGTGCTTCGCACAGGGCGAGGGGCCGGAGCTCTTCTTCAAGCGGATGCGGAAGTCGCCGACGATCGAGCTTCCGATCCACCTCGACGTCAACGTCCCCGACCGAGAGGCCGAGGTGAACCGCATCATCGGTCTCGGCGCCAAGCTGGTGGAGACGAAGACGTCGGAGGCCGGCGAGTTGAAGGAGACGTTCACGGTGCTGCGCGACCCGGAGGGAAACGGGTTCTGCGTGCAAGGGCCCGACCCGCGTCGACCGCACCCGTACGTCGGCAACGTGACCTTCTCGTGTGCCGAGCCGCGACGCGTCCTCGGGCCCTTCTGGTCAAAGGCGCTCGACTCGCCGGAACAGGCGATCGAGGAGAGCTTCCTGCAGATGCTCCGCGACGCGCACGTCGACGTCGACCGTGAGTTCTACGCGTACTACGCCGTCGAACGCGACGCCGCGCGGCCCCGATTCCTCTTCCAGCGGCGCGAGAAGTCACGGCCCGAGTCGTATCCGATTCACCTCGACTTTCTCGCCGACGACCGGCACGCGGAGATCGACCGCCTGACCTCCGCAGGCGCGACGGTCGTCCAGACGAGGAACGCCGGCGACCGGACCTGGACGGTGCTGCGCGACCCAGAGGGAAACCCGTTCTGCGTCGAGTGATCGGCGAGCTCACGCGTTCCCGCCCGGCACCTGCACGCCATCACCATCTCTCGCCCGGTCCGGTCCGCCGCCCTAGTCGCCGGCGACGTCTCGCCGCAAGAAGACGAGGTAGGCAGCCGCAAGCGGGACAGACAGGTAGATCGCCGAGACCCAGATCGAGCGGACGACCGGGGCCCAGTCCGCCGGGGTGCGGAGGAAGCCGTGCCAGGCGTCGAACTGCGTGCCGAGCAGGTAGGGCCGGATGCTCTCGGTGCCCGGGAGCACGCCCACAAGCTGCATGAAGAGCGCGAACATGAGCGTCCCGACCACCGAAGCGGCCGAGTTGCGGGTGATCGTCGAGAGCAGCAGACCGAACGCGGCGATGCCCGCGAGCGGCAGGACGTAGATGCCGAGGCTGGCGAACATCAGGCCGAGTCCGCGCTCGGCCGACACGGGCGTTCCCGACAGCGACGTGAACGAGTGGAACCCCCACGCGATCGAGCCCGCGACGACGCCGACGACGCCCATGGCGACCACGACGACGAGCGTGTACGTGAACGCCGCGAGAGCCTTGCCTGCGAACACCTGACCGCGCTCCCGAGAGCGCGTGAGGATGGTCTTCAGCGTGGCGTTGTGACTCTCGGAGGCGACGATGTCGCCGGCGACGAGCGCGGTGATCAGCGGGAAGCCCCAGATCGACATGAAGAGGAGGACGACGAGCGGCGTCACGATCCCGGAGTCGCGAATGTAGCGGCCGAGCGGTACGTCGTTGGGGCCGCCGGACTGGATCTGCAGCACGACGACGAAGATGACGGGGACGACCATCGCCGCACCGAGGCCGAGGTACGTGCGCTTCTGTACGAGTAGCTTCACGAGCTCCCAGCGGTAGACCTTCGCGACGGCGGTCACGACGCGACCGCCTGCCGGTCGTGGTCGCTCGACTCGCCGCCGGTGAGGCCGAGAAAGAGCTCCTCGAGGCTCGCCGCCTCTGCGACGAGCTGGGTGATCGGCACCCGCGCCTGGCCCAGGGCGATCGACAGGGCGGCCACCGCATCCTCGTCGGCGGAGAAGCGAAGCTGGTCTCCTTCGACGGCGACGTTCCCGATCCCGGCCTGGTTGAGGCAGATCGTGCGCGCGCGCTCGGGCTCGCGCGAGCGCAGCCTGTAGCCGGTCGTCGCCGTCGCGAGCAGGTCGCCGAGCGCGCCCTCGTAGACGATGCCTCCCTGGCGGATGATCGCCACGCGGTTGCACAGGTCCTCCACCTCGTTCAGCAGGTGGCTCGAGAGCAGGATCGTGATTCCTTCGCCGGCGAGCCGGCGCACGAGGCCGCGCATGTCGCGCATGCCCGCAGGGTCGAGCCCCGTCGTCGGCTCGTCGAGCAGCAGCAGGCGCGGCGCCCGCAGCAGCGAGGCCGCGATCCCGAGGCGCTGCCGCATGCCGTGGGAGTAGCCGCCGACCCGGTCCTTGGCGCGGTCGCGCAGCTCGACGAGCTCCAGCACCTCCTCGATCCGGGCGCTCGAGCTGGGCTCGTCGTAGTCGGACAGGAGGCGCAGGTTGCGCCGCCCCGAGAGGTACGGATAGAAGCGCGGTCCTTCGACGAAGCCGGCGACGCCGTCCAGTGCCTTCGCCCCCTCGAGCATCGGATCGCGACCGAAGAGCTCCGCCGATCCGGCAGTCGGCCGGATCAACCCGAGCAGCATGCGCAGCGAGGTCGTCTTGCCGGCACCGTTGGGGCCGAGGTAGCCGAAGACGTCGCCGTGCTCGACCGTGAGGTCGACTCCGCCGACCGCGACAATCTCCCCGTAGCGCTTGACGAGGCCCCTCGCGGAGACCGGCGGCGCCTCGCTCACTTCAGCTCGCGGGCGGCGGACTCCGCTGCCGCCGGCGGGAGCGATCCCGCGAGAACGATCGCGCGGCCGCCCTCCTGCCACTCGAGCACGGTGCCGAGCTGCGTCGCGAGCTCGTGCGCGGTCACGCCGTTGAGCGACACCGTCGGCAGGCCCGCGATCATGCCCCCCGGCCGCGCGGCGTCCGCCTTGTGCTCGACGAGCACGATCGCGCCCAGACCCTCGCCGTAGACGACCAGCGCGGCATCGTGGCCCGCGAGGCCGACGTGCTGGCGCGGCAGGCCGACGAGCGTGCCCGGTGCGGCGACCGGGAAGTCCACGGCCGCCTGCACCGCGTCGAGCCCGCTCACCTGCGTATTCGTGTCGCTGCCGGAGTGAGCCGCGCCACCGGACGCCGCGCCGCTCAGATCGACGACCTTCGCGCCCGCGGGCGGCGACACGTCGACATCCGAGGAGGGAACCGCGCCGTACGAGATGTTCGTCGCCTCGAGCGCGAGCGCGGGCGTCGAGCTTCCCTGCGCGTAGACCGCGAGCCGCAGGGGGATTCCGCGCGCCGCGTCGAAGGCGAGCTGCGCAGAGCCCAGCAGCCCACCGTCGTGCTTGGGCGAGATCGTGACGGTGTAGGCCTGCTGCCCCGCGACGTTGTCTGGTTGGGCATCCGAGACGCTCGCATGGTTCGCCAGGTCGGCGAGGAAGGTCGAGATGTCGGCGAGCGCCGGAACGGCGTGGGCGGTGGAGCTCTCAGTCGAGGTTGCGGCCTTCCTGGGCAGCGTGAACGTGTAGACGGTGTTCGAGGAAGCGTCGAAGAGCGCGACCCGGTCGGCGTTCCACACGATCTGCATGTCGCCGGCGTCCGACTGGAGCTCGAGCCGGCCGCGGCCGTCGTCGGTGGCCCACAGCCGCCCGGACGCGCCGGTCAACAGCGCGGAGCCTGCCGCGCCGGTCAGCGCGCCCGAGGGGAACAGCTTGTTCGTGAACCGGATGTCGGCGCTGATGCCGTCGGGGGCGGCCCCGGCGAGCGCGTCGTGGATCGCGTTTGCGAGCGGCTTCGCGGGCGGTGTGGGCCCACCGCTGCCGGAGGCGACGACCGCGAGGACAGCGCTCGCTGCTGCCAGCGCTGCGATCGTCGCGATCAGGCTGAGGAGACGTGCGGTCGAGAGGGTGCGAAGCAGCTTCACGGCGGTCCTTTCTCGGGTTCTACTGCCGTTGTAGCTGCAGGCTCTGAAAGATTCGTGAGAGCCGGGAGCTCGATCGTGAAGCGCGACCCCTGGGCGTACGCCCGCCCGCCGTGCCGCTCGGCCGTCGCCCGGACGATCGCCAGGCCAAGACCCGAGCCGGGCCGGTCGTTGCCGCGGCGCCAGAACCTCCCGAAGGCGAGCTCCGCTTCCTCCAGCCTCAGCCCCGGGCCGGCGTCGCTGACGCTCAGCCGGGCGACGCCGTTCTCCTGGCGCACGGCGACCGCGATCGGGCCGCCGGGTCCGTGGACGCGAGCGTTCTGCAGGAGGTTCTCGAGCGCGCGCTCGAGCGCGGCATGGTCGCCGCGCACGCTCACCGGCTCGGGTGCGGAGACGTCGACGGCGGCGTCGCTCCACGCCGCTTCGTGCGCCAGCAGGTCCAGCCGAACCTCCCCCTGCGGCGTCCGAGCCGCCTGCTCGTGTGAGAGCTCGAGCAGATCGTCGGCGAGGCGTGCGAGCCGCTCGGCGTCGTGCTCCAGGTCGGCCAGCACCTCGCGGGTCGCGCCGTTACGAGCGAGATAGGCGACGTTGCCCCGCAGCGCGGTCAAAGGCGTTCGCAGCTCGTGCGATGCGTCGGCGAGGAAGCGCCGCTCGTTCTCGCGTGAGCGCTCGAGGCTGGCGAGCATCGCGTTCAACGTCTGCGCCAGCCGGCCCACCTCGTCACGAGTCTCCGGCAGCGGCAGGCGTCGCCGCGGGTCGCCGGTGCGCTCGACGTCACCGGCAGCATCTGCGAGACGCGCGACCGGCCGCAGCGCCCGACGGAGCAGTAGGAAGACCCCGAGTGCCGCGAGTAGGGCGGCCGCCAGCCCGGCGAGCACGAGGAACACGTGGAGGTTGCCGAGCGTCTGCTCCATCTCGCGCTCCGAGGCCGAGACGACGACGGCCCCACCTGCCGCAGGCCCGCCGAAGTCGGCGAGCGGCGCCGCGTAGAGACGGATGCGCTCGCCGCCGAACGACGCGCTCGAGAAGCCGCCCGCGCCGCTGCCGATCGCACCCGCCGCAAGACTCTGCGCCGGCAGCACGCGTCCGCCCAGCGCGAGCGAGCGCGCGACGATCCGGTCGTGCCGGTCGAGCACCTCGACCAGCAGCTGGGTTCCTCCGAGAGGCGAATCGAGCGCTCCCGGCGACGTCAGCAGCGAGGGCGCCGCAGCGCTGAGCTGCGACACCTCGACCGCACGCTGCCGCAGCTCGCGATCCAGCGTCCGGTGGAGATCCCGCGAGGCCAGCACGTCGACGCCGACCCCGACCACCGCGAGCGCGAGCAGGATGCCCGCCACCGCCGCGAAGACCGAGCGGCCGAGCAGCGAGCGCACGATCACCCCCCGAGCACGAAGCCGCTGCCGCGCACCGTCTCGATCAGCGGCGGCTCGCCCAGCTTGCGCCGCAGGTAGGACACGTACCGGTCGACGATGTTCAGGCTCGCCGCGTGCGGGCTCCCCCAGACACGCGCCAGCGCGAGCTCCCGCGTGACGACGCGGCGCTGGTTGCGCAGCAGGAGCTCGAGCAGCTGGGCCTCACGCGCGCTCAGCGCAATCTCGCGTTCGCCGCGCCGGGCGGTTCGAGCCCCCGCGTCGAGGACGAGATCGGCGTGCGCGAGCAGCTCCACCGGCTCGTGCCCGCGACGGAGCAGCGCGCGGATCCGTGCGAGCAGCTCCTCGCTCGCGAACGGCTTCACGAGGTAGTCGTCGGCGCCGGCGTCGAGACCCTCCACCCGGTCGGCGATCCCGTCGCGCGCCGTCAGAAGGAGAATCGGCGTGGCGAGCCCTCTCGAGCGGACGCGCCGGCAGACACCGAGGCCGTCGATGCCGGCCATCGCGACGTCGAGCACGACGAGGTCCGGCACCGAGCGCTCGATCGCGGCGAGTGCGGCGCCTCCGTCGGCCGCACCCTCGACGCGATAGCCCTCCGCCAGCAGCGTCCGCTCGAGCATGCGCCTGATCGGAGCATCGTCGTCGACGACGAGGATCGCGTCGCTCACAGCGCGAGCGTAGCGACGGTCGACCGCCTAATCTCCCGCCAGTCCCGTCGTTCCGAGCGCGAGGAGCGCGAGCCCGACCAGCAGGACGAGCCCCGGCACGATCCCCTCGGCGTGCTCGTCGACCCGTCTGCGGGCCCCGCTCAACCAGTCCCGGCCGCGCGTGCCGGCGAGCCGGCAGATCGCGAGCACGCCGAGGAGGGGCGCCACGAACACGAGGTTGAACAGGAGGACGAGTGCGATCTGCGTCGCGAGGGCCCGGCCGGAGCCGGTCACGGCCGCCAGCACCGCGAAGTACGGCAGCGCCGTCGGCAACTCGACCGCCATGATCCCGGCGCCGACGAGGATGGTTCGCCCCTCGAGGCTTCGCTCGTTCCGGATCACGCGGCGCGCGACGCGAGTGCGAGCGAGCCAGAGGACGCCCGCGAGCACGACCAGGGCGACCCCGGCGCCGGCCTCGACCAGGTGCTCGGCGTGCGGATGCGGGTGGGGCGGGACGAGCGCCTGCCCCGGGCCGACGACGAGCACGACCCCGGCGGCTGCGGAGACGCCGAACACGCCCGCGATGAAGGCGAGCAGACCACGGCCCGCGTCGCGACCGGAGGCGAGGTAGAGCGCCGGCCCCACCGTCGACGGGTTGATCGAGTCCGCGAAGGCGACGGAGACGACGACTCCGAGGAGCGCGAGCACCGTGCGAGCTTGCCAGAGGGTGAGCTGGGCTACGTTGCCGCCGTGCGGCACCGCGTCCTGATCCTCACGGCGAGCGTCGGGGAAGGACACGATCTTCCGGCCCGGACGCTCGGGGCACAGCTTCGGCGCGAGCGGCCCGGCATCGACGTCGTGACCGAAGACTGCCTTCCCGCGATGGGTCGCCTCGTCGCGGCCGTGAGCGCGGGTGCGCCGAGCGTCGTCTTCTACCGCTTCCAGTGGGCCTGGGATCTCGGCTTCTGGTTCTTCGTCCGGTTCGGCCCGACCCGGAGGCTGACCCAGGCGGCGATGACGCGACTGGCGCGACCCGGAATCCTCCGGCTCGTCGGCCGGGTCGATCCGGCCGTGATCGTCTCCGTCTACCCGAACGCGACCGAGGTGCTGGGGCGGCTCCGCTCGACACGCTCGATCGACGTGCCCGTGGTTGCGGCGATCACGGACCTCGCCGCGATGCACTACTGGGCGACGCGGGGCGCGGACCTCCACCTGCTCACCCACGCGGAGTCGATAGCCGAGGTGCGCGAGGTGGCCGGCGCCGGCGCGGCCGTGGAGGTGGTCCACGGGCTCACGGCACCCGAGTTCCGCCTCCCGCAACCGCAGGCCGCAGCGCGCCGGGAGCTCGGGTTGCCGGCGAGCGGGAAGGTGGTGCTCGTATCGGGTGGAGGCTGGGGCGTGGGTGACGTCGAAGGCGCCGCCCTGGTGGCGCTCGAGCTCGAGGACGTGGCCTGCGTGGTCTGTCTGTGTGGACGCAACGAGGGCCTCCGCCGCCGCTTGCTGCAACGCTTCGGCCCGAGCGCGCGCGTCCGCGTCGAGGGCTTCACCGCGCAGATGCCGGCCTGGCTCGCCGCCGGCGACGTCCTGGTGCACTCGACCGGCGGCCTGACGATCCTGGAGGCGATCATGCTCGGCTGCCCGGCGATCTCCTACGGCTTCGGGCACGGCCACGTCCGCTCGAACAACGACGCCTACCGGCGCCTGGGGCTCGCGGACGTCGCGTCGAGCCGCCGCGACCTCGCGGCGGCGATCAAACGCGCTCTCGAGCAGGGGCGCCGACGCCCGAACGGCTTCTCCGAGCTTCCGTCGGCCGCGTCGTGCGTCCTCGCCCTCCTCGACGGCGGAGCGCGATGCGACGGCCGGTGATCGCCGCCACCGCGCTCGCAGCCTCCTGGTGTGCCCCGGCCCCGGCGCCCGTCGTCCCGTTGCTCGCGGCGCCCTGGGGGATCGCGCTCCGGCTCCGGTCACGGCGCGGAATCGCCCTCACGCTCGACGACGGCCCGCATCCGCAGGGAACGCCCGCGGTGCTCGAGCTCCTCGAACGGGCGCAGGTACGCGCGACGTTCTTCCTGGTAGGCGAGCAGGTCGAGCGCCGCCCTTCGCTGGCGGCGGAGGTCGCGGCAGCCGGGCACGAGATCGCCGTTCACGGCTACCGGCACACCTTGCTGCTCCGCCGCACGCCGTGGGAGCTCGCGGAGGACTTCGCGCGCGCGGCCGACGTCGTCGGAGCAGCCACCGGCGTTGCGGCGACCCGCTATCGACCCCCGTACGGCGTCTTCAGCACGCCGGGGCTCGTGCTCGCGCGTCGCCGCGGCTGGCACCCCCTGCTCTGGTCGCGCTGGGGACGCGACTGGACGAGGCGTGCCACGCCCGCGAGCATCGCGCGAAGCGCGGCCCGCGAGCTATCCGGGGGAGACGTCGTGCTGCTGCACGACTCCGACTTCTACGGCTCGCCCGGCTCCTGGGCGAAGACGGCCGCGGCCTTACCGTCGATCATCGAGGCCGTGCGCGCCACGGGCGAGCCGCTCGTCTCGGCCAGCCAGTCGACGTAGGCCCGGACGCCGTCCGCGAAGCCCGTGGTCGCCCGCCAGCCGAGCTCGGCCGCAGCTCGCTCGCCCGAGACGTGTCCAATCCTCGCGTCGCCGAGACGTGCCGGGCCGTGGACGATCGGAACCTCCCCGACGAGCTCTCGGACGGTCTCCGCGATCTCACGCACGCTCAACGCCTCGTCCCGGACGAGGTTGTAGACGCGCCCGGCAGCGGAAGGCGCGAGTGCAGCCACGCAACCCTCGGCCAGGTCCTCGACGTAGACGAACTGTCGCGTCTGCCTGCCGTCGCCGGCGATCGTCAGCGGCTCGCCGGCGAGCGCGCGCGCGACGAAGGCGGCGACGACCGCAGCCGCGCGCGACCGCGGACCGTAGGGGATCCCGAAGCGCAGGACCGTGTGCGAGACGCCGTACAGCTCCTCGTACGACCGGCAGTACATCTCGCCCGCGAGCTTCGTGGCCGTGTAGAGGTGTGTCGGCAGCACCAGCGGGGCATCCTCGGCGACGGCGCCGTCGTCGCTTCCGCTTCCGTAGACCCAGACCGTGCTCGCGTACGCGACGCGGTAGACCGAGGCTTCCCGCGCGGCCTCGAGCACGTGTTGCGTGCCGCGGACGTTGACGGCCTCTGCACGCGTCGGATCGGCCACGACGACGTCGACGTCGGCGACGGCGCCGAGGTGCAGCACGGCCTCGCAGCCGCGCATCGCCGCGCGAACAGCGTTCGGGTCCAGCAGGTCGCCCAGCGCGGTCTGGATCTCGCCGTCGGCGTGATACGGGGAGGGGACGAGATCGAAGATGCGCGGCTCGTGGCCGGCCGCCCGCAAGCTGTCGACGACGTGCGACCCGACGAAACCGGCGCCTCCGGTGACGAGCACCCTCATCCGGAAGCCACGTGGAGCGCGACGCTCGGGCGGTAGTAGAGCGGCTCGCACCAGTGGTGCGTCGCGACCCAGTCCGAGTTCGGCAGGTCGACGTCGTGGCCCATGATGCGGTGGCACGGCGTGTCGTAGACCTTCCCCGTCGAGCGGGCTATCGGCTCGAAGACCACGTACTTGTAATAGCCCGACACCATCCCGTCTGGAAGTCGCAGGCGGGCGGGGCGGCTCGGGTCGAGATAGGTGCGCGCCGCGGCGTTCTTCCAGGCGACGATCTCGTCGAGCCGCTCGACGCCGACGATCCCGAGCGCCGCAGTGAACTCGTTCATCCGGTAGTTGAGGCCGGCCGTCGCGTAGTGCGGCTTGCCGTAGTTGCGGAAGGCTCGTGCGAACTCCAGCAGCTCAGGGTGCCTGGAGACGACGGCGCCGCCCTCGCCGGTGGAGATCGTCTTCGTCGCGGCGAACGACCATATCCCCGCGTCCCCCCAGGTTCCGGGGCGCCTCCCGTGCCACTCCGCGCCGTGCGCGTGCGCGCAGTCCTCGAGCAGGACGATCTGGTTGTCGCGGCAGAAGGCCGAGATGCGCTCGACGTCGAAGGCGATGTGGCCGCCGATGTGCACGAGCATCGCCGCCCGCGGCTCGTGCTCGAGCGCCTTTCGCTCGAAGTCCTCGAACGACATGCAGAGGTCGTCGCGGTTGCAGTCGACGAACTCGACGAGGCCGCCGGCGCTCTGGATCGCGAGCGGAGCCGCCATGAAGGTGTTGGAAGGGCACAGCACCCTCTTGCCACGGACGTCGAAATACTCGAGAGCGGCGAGCGCCGCCCCCGCCCAGCCGTTCGTCGCCACCGTCGGCAGCCCGTTCCAGGCCGACCAGGCGTCCTCGAAGGCCGCCGTGAGCCTGCCCTCGGACCAGACCTCCACGTCGAGCGCCTCGTCCCAGAGGGCGTGCAAGCGGGCTCGGTCGCGATGGTCGAACCCGATGGCGAAGGTGTGGATGTCCACGATGAGCGTGACCGGGTCCCTGGAAAAGCCGAGATCGATCCTCGACGACGTCTGAACGAGGCTCCGATTTTTTTGCTCTTGCCTGCGCTAGAGTCGGGAACCGATGCGGGACGATAGCGTCGTTACGGGTGCGAGGCCTCCCCGAAGCGATCTCTCGGGCGCGTCGCCGCCGCTGTTCGCGTGGAAGCCGCTGGATCGCCTGACGCGCGTCCATCCCGCCGTCCCGCCCACGATCTTCGTGCCGGCGATCGCGCTCCTCGCCTCGCTCGGCAGCGGCGACCTCCGCTGGGTCTCCTACCTGTTGGCCCTCGCAGGCGGCTACGTCTTCTGGACGCTCTGTGAGTACTGGGGCCACCGTGCGGTGTTCCACTTCGAGCCCGAGGGTGGCGTGGGCGCCCGACTTCACTGGATGATTCACGGCGTCCACCACGACCACCCGAACGACCCGATGCGTCTCGTCCTTCCGCCGGCCTTCTCGCTGCCGCTCGCGGGCGCGTTCTGGTTCCTCTTCGTCGCCGCCCTCGGCAGCGAGCTCGGCTCGGCCGCGTGCGCGGGATTCTTCGCCGGGTACCTGCTCTACGACATGCTGCACTTCGCGCTTCATCACTCCCGGCCGAAGAGCCGCCTCGGCCGCTGGCTCCGCGAGCTCCACATGCGGCACCATTTCGAAGACGACGAGCGCGGGTTCGGCGTGAGCGTTCCCTACTGGGACATCGTCTTCGGCACGTACACGCGTCGCCGCAACCGCGTCGCCCACGCCCGCTCCTAGTCGGGCCGGCTCGGCCGTCCCCGCGAGCCCGCCCCAGCCGCCAGCAATGCGACCGGCGAGGTCCGGGAGACGAGGATCGTCCCGACGACGGCGACGATCAGGCCGGCGAAGATCGGCGCACCGCCGAAAGCGGCTGCGCTCCAGCGTTCGCGCAGGAAGAAAGGCTCCAGCAGGATCGGGAGAAACGTCTGCACCGCGGTGCTCACCGGAACCACCACCGTCGCGCGCCTGCGCTGAAACGCGGTCATTCCCGTCAGCGTGGCCACGATCCCGATCGCAACGGCGACCAGAGCCCAGGCGGCGGCGACGGCGTAGCCACCACCCCTCGCATCGTCTGCCATCAGCTTCGTCGCGATGTTGGTCGCTCCGAACCCACAGCCCGAGGCGACGATCGTGAGCATGGCGGCGTCGAGGCGCGTCCCCCTGACGAGGAGCGGCAGGACGCCGACGAGGCACAACGCGCCCGTGACCACGACCACGGAGACGACGCTCCGGTGCGCCTCGGCGCGTGCCGGGGCACCCCACGCGATCAGCGCGACTCCGCCGATGATCCCGATCACCCCCAGCACCTCGGGCGGTCCGATCGGCTCGCGAAAGGTGCGGGCGCCGAGGAACAGGAGCACGAGCAGGCCCGCCACCAACGCAGGCTGCACGACCACGAACGGTGCATCGGCGAGGGCGAGCACCTGGGGCCCGACGCCGACGATGCCGAGCATCCAGCCGAGCACCCAACGAGGGCGGCGCAGCAGGGAAGCCAGGAGCGACGCGCGAAGGGCGAGCTCCGGCGGCGCCGACCTGGCCTCGATTCCCTGGAGCGCGATGCCGACGTTGAACAGCACCGACGCGACGAGCGCCGCGGTCAGGCCGAGCGCGAACACGCAGCCAGTTTCGCGAACTGCGGCGGACGCGCGTCGAGAGCCGAGCCGAACGAACGCTCAGCGAGCCGGAATGGTGGGTATCCTGGCTGCGAGAGTTCGGGGGCTCACGGGTCATGTACGAACCTGCTCGGACCTCGCGAGCGGCGAGCACACCACGCGAAGATCCATCTTCATCACGCTGTCTGCCTTCCTGAGCGCTCTCGGGGCGCCCGCCCGGCGGCGCTTCGTCGCCGGCGGCGTCTTCGCGCTCGTCACCGTGACCGCGTGCGTCCTCGTCGGGCGACGCTTGACGCATTCGAGCTGGCCGCTTGCGCACACGCGCACGCTGCTCGTGGCCCTCGCCGCGGTCTGCTACTTCGCCAGCTTCGTCCTGCGGGCGCGCGGCTGGCGCAGGCTCTTTCCGGGCGAGCAGCGCCCCGACCACGCTCGCTGCCTGGCCTCGGTCGGCGCGGCCGCCGCGAGCGGGGTCGTCCTGCCGTTCCGCCTCGACTACCTCGTGAAGGTGGGGACGCTGCGCAGGTTGGGGGGCGTCAGGATCGGTCTCGAGGCGATCGCGCTCTCGATCGTCTCGCTCGGCATGGTCGACGCAGTCGCGATGCTGCCGCTCTCGATCTCCGCCACTGCGACGAGCTCGGCGAGCTTCCGGGGCCCCCTCCTGATCGTCGTCGCTTTCGGAATCGGGTGCTTCGTGCTTCTCGTCGCCAGCGCCCGGCTGGTTCGGCTGCCCCTGCTGCGCCGCAGCGGCCGACTCCGAAGGGTGTCCGGGCATGTCTCTGCCCACAAGACTCGGACGGGGCGGCGCAGCGTGCTCGTCGCCGGCGCCTACCTGTTCGCGTGCTGGACGACCCGCGCCGTCGGCAGCGCGCTGCTACTGAGCGCCCTCGGCTTCGCCTTCTCCCCGACGATCGCGCTCTGCGTCCTCTGCCTGAGCGCCGCCGCCGGCGTCGTCCCGATCACCGCAGGCGGTGCGGTCGCGAACGTCGGCGCAACCGCCGGCATCCTGCTCGCGCTCGGCGTCGGCGCCAGGGTCGCGATCAATTTCTCCCTCGCCTCGGGCCTGCTGCTCGTCACGAGCTCGAGCGCCGCCGCGGTCGCCGGTCTCGCGCTCTCGCTGGCGACTCGTGCGCTCGCGCGGAGACGACCGGCAATCCTCCGCGGGTAGCGCTCCGCTCACGCCGGCCCTCGGCGCCGGGATGACGGGCGGGAGGCGCCCCCGTGCAGGGGCGTCTCCCGCCGCGACGCCCGCTACGCGGACGGGAGCCGGTCGAAGAGCTCAGGTCGGCGACGAGCCCGTCGGCCTCCTCGACCGCCTGCCTCGGCTCGTCACGAAGCTCGCCTGGATGCTCTGCCAGCGGCTCCGGTAGCGCTCGCCGTGCTCGTCCGGGAGCCGCGGCTCATCAGCGCGCGCTCCCGCCACGGCGCACCGCGCCGTCCGACTCGGTCTCGGCGGCGACCTCCTCGTCGCGGCCGCGGCTGACGGGCTCGTCCGAGACGGGCTCGATGAGCTCCTCGAAGAGAGCCCGGTAGTGCCGCATGGCCTGCCGCAGATCCTCGGTCGAGCCGTTGCCGTCGGCCGCCTTCTCCGCGAGCCGGTGGCCGTGACGGTAGTTCTCGACCACCTGCGGATGGTCGACCGAGATGTCGGCGGCACGGCTGTCGAAGTCCTGTACGGGATATCCGCGCTCGGCCATCGCCGACTGGATCAGCTCGTCGGCCGCCGCGACCGCAGCGCCCGGAGTGTCGACGAACTGCGCCTGCGCGGTCTGCCACTGGCTCAGATACCGCTCGCGTGCGGCGGGCGAGAGCGGCCGCACATGCAGCTGCTCGCGCCGCTCCTGCCGGGCCGCGAGCTCCGCCTCCGCCTTCTTCCTGTTGTCGGCCGACTCGACCGTGCGGTCGTACTCCGGGCCGAAGCGTCCCTGGAGCTGCGAGCTCCGACGCCGGGCCGCGGCCCTCGAGACGACGAACGCGACGAGCAGGACCACGACGATTGCAGCAATGACGATCCATCCCCAACTGGGCACAGGCCACCTCCTGAGATGACACGCCGCGCCGGCGGCGCGGCCCTTGATGTTCGTTCAACGCGCGGCTGCCGCCGACGGGTTCGCGGACGAGTTCCGCGCGGTGCTCGCGGCGCTCCCCCGCCCGCTTGGGGGGTGTACTCCGTCGTGTACTGGACGTACAGTGCGTCCACTCGGCCCCGGGGGATGCGGCCCTTGCACGATGCGGTTCAGGCTTTTCGCTACGTCAATCTCGTCGCGTACACCGCGCTCGGCCTCGTCACGCTCGTCTACTGGCGCCGGCACCGCGAGCGGGCGGCGAAGTGGGCTGCCGCCAGCTTCGGCTCACTCGGGCTGCTCGAGCTCCTGAGCCTGCTCCCGAACCATCCCCACGACCTCGCGGAGCGCGCCGTCGGGCGCCTCGTCGTCGTGCTGCTCGTCCTCTTCCCCTACCTGCTCTTCCGGTTCACGACCGCTTTCCGGAGCGCCGGCAGCCGGCTCCAGAACGCGCTGTTCCTGCTCACGGCCACGCTGATCGCGTGGACGGTGGCGCTGCCGCGCTTCCCGCAGTCCGGCGAGTCGCGCCCGAGCTGGTTCGTCGCCTACCTCGCGGTCTTCACCGCTCACTGGACGGTCCTCGCGGTCGTCTCCGCCACGAGGCTCTGGCGCGCGGGCAGGCAGCAGCCGACGGTCGCGCGCCGCCGCATGCGTCTGCTCGGCTTCGCGACGGCGACGCTCACCCTCGCGCTCATCGTGCTCGTGGTGACGAACGAGGCCGACTCCGGCCTCTCGCTCGCCGGCCAGGCCGGCGGCTCGGTCAGCGTGCTCGCGTTCCTCGTCGGCTTCGAGCCGCCGCGGCTCCTGCGGCTGTCGTGGCGCGGAAGCGAGCAGGCCCGTCTGCAGGGCGCCGTCGCGAGCCTGCTCACCTTCGCCCAGTCGCAGGAGGAGGTGGCGGCGCGCGTCCTCGAGCCGGCGGCCGCGATCGTGGGCGCGCGCGCGATCGCAATCCGCAACGCCGAGGGTCGCGTCGTCGGCTCGTGGGGCGAGGTGCCCGACGGGAGCGACCCGCCGAGCGACGCGCAGCCGATCGACCTCGACGTGCCGGGCGGCAGCCTCGTCGTCTGGACGTCGCCGTACGCCCCCTTCTTCGGCGACGAGGAGCTGGCGCTGCTGCGGACGCTCGGCGCACTGACGGGGCTCGCGCTCGACCGCGTGCGCCTCTACCAGGCCGAGCACGAGACGAGGGTGGCGCTGGAGCGCGCGAACGAGGTCAAGACGAACTTCATCGCACTGGCGGCGCACGAGCTGCGCACGCCGATGACCGTGATCCACGGCTTCGTGACGACGCTGTACCACCTGTCGGACCGGCTCGACGACGGTCAGCGCGAGAGCGTGCGGGAGGCGCTCCTCCAGCAGACCCACCGGATGGCGAACCTGATCGAGCAGCTGCTCGACCTGTCGCGGCTGGACGCGGACGCGATCGACATCGCTCCGGAGCGCCTGCGCGTGCTGCCCCATGTGCGGGAGATCGTCGCCGCGGCCGCGCCGGACCCCGACGCCGTCGACATCCGAGTCGGCGACGGGACCGTCGCCGTGATCGACCGCAACGCCCTGGAGCGCGTCCTGTCGAACCTGGTCGCGAACGCCTTCCGGTACGGGCGGCCGCCGGTGATCGTGCACGCGGAGCAGTCGGACCGGCACTTCCGCCTCACGGTGGAGGACCGCGGCGTCGGCGTGCAGCCCGAGTTCGTCCCCGACCTGTTCGAGCGGTTCACGCGCAGCGACTCGTCGCGGAGGTCGGCGACGGGCACCGGCCTCGGGCTCGCGATCGCCCGCTCGTACGCACGCGCGCACGGCGGCGACCTGTTGTACGAGGCCGCGCGACCGCACGGCGCCCGCTTCCAGCTCGTGCTGCCCTCGCGGGTGCCCGTGACCGCCGCCGAGGGTTAGGTCGCCAGGCGCGAGGCCGCGAAGACCCCGGCGACGCCGCCGACGGTCGACCCGACCAGCGAGGCGAGAGAGAACGTGCCCTGGCCGGCGAGGGTCGGCAGCAGTCCGCCGAGCGTCGAGCCGACGAGGATGCAGATCCAGAGGACGCCGCGGTGCACGCGAGACAGCATGGCACCGCCGCTCTTGCTCTGCCATCCCCCGTCCGGGCCGTGCGACACTATCGCGGCATGGAGAGCTGGGAAGAGGGCTTCGAGACCTGGACTCCGAGCCCCGAGGGGGAAGCCGGCGTACCGGCCGACACAGCGACCGATCTCGACCGGGAGGAGCTGCTGCGGCTGGCGCGGGAGCTGGCGGCGCGGCGGCACGGCGAGCAGGAGCAGAGCCGCGGCGAGCTCGAGGAGCTGAAACGGCTGCTCCGGGAGCGGGCCGAGGCCGTCGCGGCCCGGGAGCGGGAGCTCGAGGCGCTCCAGAACCGCCTCGAAGGGGCCCGGCGGCTCGGCCGCGGCCGGCTGGAGGAGCTGCGGACGAAACGTGCGGCCAGGGCCGACGTCGCCGGGCAGCAGTCGCTCGCCGCTCGCGAGCGCGCGACGCTCGAGCGGGAGCGCGCCGCCGAGGCACGCGAGCGCAAGCTGGCGGCGCAGGCGGCCGAGCTGGAGACCCGGGGCGCGGTGCTCGAGGCCGAGGCGGCGCGGATCGCCGAGCAGGAGCGGGCGCTCGAGGCGGAGCTCGCGGCGGCGCAGCTGCGCGTGGCCGAGGCGATCGCCGACCAGCAGCTCGCGGCGGCGGAGCGCGAGCGGCTCGAGGAGCGCGACCGCGGCGTGCACGAGGTGGAGAAGAAGCTGGCCGCCGCACGGATCGCGCTCGAGGAGGAGCGCCGGCAGCTCGAACCGCGGGCGCAGAAGCCCGCCGGCCGCGCCGCGGGCGCCGGGGCGGCGAAGCCCCCTCGGAAGGCGGCAGCGCGGGCCGGCGACGAGCGGCGCGAGCAGGCGGCGCACGCCGAGCGCGAGCAGGAGCTGGAGCGGCGCGAGGCGAGGCTCGAGGCGCGCGAGCGCGAGCTCGCGCTCGTCCGCCAGGGGCTCGACGGCGAGCGGAACGCGCTGCTCGAGCGCGAGCGCGCGCTCCGCCGGCGGGAGGTTGCGGAGGTGCGGCACTCGAGCGCGCCGCCGCCCGCAGCGCCGAGCTTCAGCGAGGGCCTCGCCGCCTTCGCACATTCGCGCTCCCGTCGCTGAAGTCGGTATCGTCCGACGGCCGCCGGCCCGATCCCGGCGAACGTCGGCTGGGCGGGCGCTCTTCGCCATGCCCGGACACGTGAACCCCGTCGACCCGCCCGACCTCGGCCTGCTGCCGACCTTTCGCAGGCTGCTCCGGCTCTGGCGCGCCGAGTGGCGACTGGGAACGATCGGGCTCTTCTTCGCCTTCTGCTACACGCTGATCTCGATCGCGATCCCGATCCTGACGCAGCGCGCGATCGACCACGCGATCGTCCACCACTCCCAGCGCCTCTGGCCGTACGTGCTGGCGATCGTCGCGCTGGCGGCCGTGCGCTTCGCGGTCAACTTCATGCGGCGCTACGCCACCGCGCGGATCGGCATCCGCATCGAGGCGCGCATGCGCGAGCTCCTCTACACCGCGTACCTGCGCTACCCGCGCGCCTTCTACGACCGGCACGCGACGGGGCAGGTGCTCTCGCGCGCGACGAACGACCTCTATCCGATCCGCTACTTCATCGGCTGGGGCCTGGTGCAGGGGATGCAGAGCGTGATGATGATCCTCGGCGCGGGCGTCGTCCTCGTGCTCGTGAACCCGCGGCTCGCGCTCTACACGGCCGTCGCGATGCCGCCGATCTTCGCCCTCGCGCTGCGCTTCGCCCGCCGCGTCTCCCCCATCTCCCGGGAGGTGCAGGCGCGGAAGGGCGACGTGACGGAGTCGGCCGACGAGGCCGTCGTCGGCATCGAGATGGTGCAGGCCTTCGGGCGCGAGGAGGACGTGCGCGGCCGCTTCGGCGACCGGGCGGAGGCCGTGCGCGACACGGTCATCCGCCAGGCGGGCGTCGAGGCGCGGCACCTGCCGGGGCTCTACTACCTGCCGGCGCTGTCGATCGCGGCGGTCGTCTTCTTCGGCGGCAAGCAGGTGATCCGCGGCGAGCTCTCGATCGGGCAGTTCGTGCTCTTCGAGACGCTGCTGCTGCAGCTCGTCTGGCCGCTCGAGGCGCTCGGCTGGATCATGAACCTGGGCCAGCGCGCGCTCGCGTCTGCCGGGCGCAGCTTCGCGTGGCTGGAGGGCATCCACTCGCTGCCGGAGCCGCAGCGGCCGAGGCACCTGCGGCCGGGTCCGCTCGACGTGCGCTTCGAGGCCGTGCAGTTCGCCTACGGCGGCGAGACCGACGTGCTGCGGAGCCTCGACCTCGAGATCGACGCCGGAGAGATCGTCGCCGTCTGCGGGCCGACCGGGTCGGGCAAGACGTCGCTGCTCAACCTGCTGCCGCGCTTCTACGACCCGACCGGCGGCCGCGTGCTGGTCGGCGGCGTCGACACGCGCGACGTGCCGATCGGCGAGCTCCGCTCGGCCGTCGCGCTCGTGACGCAGCGGCCCGTGCTCTTCTCCGTGCCGCTGCGCGACAACCTGACCGCGGGCCGCGACGACGTCGAGTGGGACGAGGTACTCGCAGCCTGCGCGGCGGCCGGCGTCGACGCGTTCGCCGAGGACCTGCCGCACGGCTACGACACGCTGATCGGGGAGCGCGGCGTCAACCTCTCGGGCGGCGAGCGCCAGCGGGTGGCGCTCGCGCGTGCGCTCGTCGCCGGCGCGCGGGTGGTGGTGCTCGACGACCCGCTCTCGGCCGTCGACACCCTGACCGAGCGGCGCCTCGTGAAGCGGCTCCGCCCCGCCCTCCAGGGCCGGACGGTGCTCGTGGCGACGCAGCGGCTGTCGACCGTCGAGGTCGCCGACCGCGCGGTCGTCCTCGTCGACGGGCTCATCGTCGAGTCCGGGCGGCCAAACGAGCTGCTGCGGGGCGGCGGCGCGTTCGCCGAGCTCTTCGGCGACGAGGTGGCGGCGTGAAGCGCCTGGGGCGCTACCTCGAAGGGCGCCGGCTCGTCGCGACCGCCCTCCTGCTGGTGGCGACCGGCAACGCCGCCTGCCAGACCGGCGGCTGGCTGCTCGTCCGGAACGCGATCGACAAGGGCATCCGCGCGCGCGACGTGCACCACCTGACGGTGATCGTCGTGATCTACCTCGTCGTCGCCGCGGCCGGGTGGCTCCTGCAGGGGGTGCTGATCCGCGGTCTCGCGGGGCTCGGCCAGCAGATGGTGATCGGCCTGCGGCGCGACCTCTTCGACCACCTGACGGGGCTGTCGCTGCGCTACTTCTCGCAGCAGAAGGCGGGCTGGATCATCGCGCGCCTGACGAGCGACGTCGACGCCGTCTCGGACGTCCTCTCGCAGGGGATGCCGACGCTCGTCTCGAACGTGGTGCTGCTGCCGGCCGCCGTCGCGGCGCTCCTGATCGCCGACTGGCGGCTCGGGCTCGTCGTCTTCGGCATCCTGCCGCCGGCGATCGTCCTGACGCGCTGGTTCCAGCGCACGTCGCACGTCGCGCTGGTCGAGACGCGCAACCGCATCGCCGCGGTGACCGCCCAGATCGCGGAGTCGGTGTCGGGCATGGCGGTCGTGCAGGCCTTCAACCGCGAGAGCAGCTTCCAGGCGCAGTTCGACGAGCTGAACGCGGCCAACCGCGCGCAGGCGACGTACACGCAGAAGATCTTCTCCGTCTTCTTTCCGTCGATCGAGCTCCTCGGCGTGATCACGACCGGCGCCGTGCTCTACACGGGCGCGCACCTGCTCCACGGCCGCGCGATCACGATCGGCACGCTGATCACGGCGCTGTACCTGCTGCAGCTCGTCTTCCAGCCTTTGCAGGAGCTTTCGGACGTCTACGGCCAGCTCCAGTCGGGCGCCGCCGCGATGGTCAAGATCGCGACGATCCTCGACGAGGAGCCGGAGATCCGCGACCGGCCCCGTGCGCGCGAGCTGCCGCGGGTCGAGGGCGACCTCGAGATCGACCGGGTCGTGTTCGCGTACGGCGAGGAGCCGGTGCTGCACGGCGTCGAGATCCACGTTCCGCCCGGCGGCTGCCTCGCGATCGTCGGCGAGTCGGGGGGCGGCAAGTCGACGCTCGCGCGGCTCGTCGGCCGCTTCTTCGACCCCGACTCGGGGGCGGTGCGCGTCGACGGCGTCGACCTGCGCGACGTCAGGCTCCGCTCGTACCGGCGCCAGCTCGGCGTCGTGCTCCAGGACCCGTTCCTGTTCAGCGGCACGATCGCGTCGAACATCCGCTTCGCGAAGCCGGACGCAACCGACGAGGAGGTCGAGGCGGCGGCGGCGGCCGTGGGAGTCGACCGCGTCGCGGCCAGGCTCAGCGGCGGCCTGGAGCACGAGGTGCGCGAGGGCGGCTCCGGCCTCTCGGCCGGCGAGCGACAGCTGATCTCGATCGCGCGGGCCCTGCTCGCGGATCCGCGCATCCTCATCCTCGACGAGGCGACGTCGAACATCGACCGGCCGACCGAGATGCTGATCGAGCGGGCGCTCGACCGGCTGCTGCACGGCCGTACGTCGATCATCATCGCGCACCGCCTCTCGACCGTCCGCCGCGCCGACGAGATCCTCGTCGTCGAGCACGGCCGCATCGTCCAGCG
>JBBWZD010000050.1:0-7094 GCA_039648875.1 Actinomycetota bacterium | reverse complement strand
CGCGCGAGAGCGCCCGCGGCCGCGGGCCCGACCGCGAGGGACTCGGACCGGTGCGCCAGCGCCGGCGCGGGCCCGGCGGCGGGGGAGGCTCCGGCGGCGGCGGCGGTCGTGGCCCCGGCCAGGGCGGTCGTGGTCCCGGGCAGGGCGCTCAGGGCGGCCGCGGGCCGGGCCAGGGTGCCCGTGGGCCAGGCGGTGGCCGCGGGCGCAGTCCGGCCCCGGGTGCGCGCCCCGCGTCCGAGGGGCCGAACGTCTCGCGCGGCGGCGGCGCGGGCCGCACGCCCCGCGAGAACGTCGAGAAGCCGCGCACCGACGACCGCGGAGTGTCGGCAGAGGGCCGCGAGCAGCCGGTGATACAGCCGGAGGTCGAGGTCACGCCGCAGCCGGTCGCCGAGGCCCCCGACACGACGACGACCAAGAAGCAGGTCGAGGACCCGACGAAGCTCGACCAGTCGGGCGATCCGTCGCAGGAGGAGACGCGCTGATGCTGCTCCCGAAGAAGACGAAGTTCCGCAAGGTCCACCGCGGCCGCCGGCGCGGCGAGTCGCGCGGCCAGACCGCCGTGCAGTTCGGCGACTACGGGCTCAAGGCCATGGACGCAGGCTGGATCACGAACCGCCAGATCGAGGCGGCCCGCATCGCGATGACGCGCAAGATCAAGCGCGGCGGCAAGGTGTGGATCAACGTCTTCCCCGACAAGAGCTACACGAAGAAGCCCGCGGAGACGCGCATGGGCTCGGGGAAGGGCTCTCCGGAGGGATGGGTCGCCGTGATCAAGCCCGGACGCGTGATGTTCGAGCTCGCCGGCGTGCCCGAGCCGCTCGCGAAGGAGGCCCTGCGCCTCGCGGGCCAGAAGCTGTCGGTGAAGTCCAAGATCGTGAAGAGAGAGGCTGAGCTGTTTTGACGAGACCGAGCGAGCTGCGTGACCTGACCGACGACGAGCTGGACCACCGGCTGGTGGAGCGCCGCCAGGAGCTGTTCAACCTGCGCTTCCAGTCGGTGACCGGGGCGCTGGAGAACACCGCGCGGCTCAAGCTGACGAAGCGCGAGATCGCGCGGATCTTGACGGTCCGCACCGCGCGCGAAGCGGAGAAGGGCAAGGCATGAGCGAGAACGAGAACGAGAACGAGATGAGCGAAGAGACACCGGCCGAGTCGGTCGCGGCCGACGCCGCGACGAGCGAGGCGCCGGCCGAGGCCGAGGAGTCCGCTCGGGAAGAGCCCGCGACCGAGGCCGAGGCGGCGACGCCCGATCTCCCGGTCGAGGCGGTTGCGGAGGCTCCCACCGAAGAGCCTGCAGCCGAAGCGGAGCCCGCTCCGGCAGAGGCAACGCCGGAGCCCGAGCCGGCCGCCGCCCAGGAGGCCGCGCCGCAACCCGCCGCGGAGCCGCAGCCGCGCGAGCCTCGCCAGAAGAAGAAGCGAGGACCCCGCTCAGAGCGCCCGCGCAAGACGCGGCCGCAGCGCGAGCGCGCGACGTCACGGAAGCCCATCGTGCGCCAGCCCAAGCCGGAGCACGAGCGCGGGCGCCGCCAGGAACGGCGCGGCGTCGTCGTCTCGAACGCCCCGGACAAGACGATCGTCGTGAAGGTCGACGTGATCAAGTCGCACCCGCGCTACAAGAAGGTCGTCCGGCGCTCGGTGAAGTTCCACGCGCACGACGAGCAGAACTCCGCGAACGTGGGCGACGTCGTCCGGATCGTGGAGACGCGGCCGCTGTCGGCCACGAAGCACTGGCGGCTGGCCGAGATCGTCGAGGTCGCGAAGTGATCCAGCAGGAGTCGCGTCTGAGGGTGGCCGACAACACAGGGGCCCGCGAGCTCCTGTGCATCCGCGTGATGGGCGGCCACCACCGGCGGTACGCGCGGGTGGGCGACATCATCGTCGGCACCGTCAAGACGGCGACGCCGCAGGGCGCGATCAAGAAGGGCGAGGTCGTCCGCGCGGTCGTCGTGCGGACGAAGAAGCCCTTCGGCCGCGACGACGGCACCTCGATCGCGTTCGACGAGAACGCCGCGGTGATCATCGACAACCAGCGGAACCCGCGCGGGACGCGCATCTTCGGCCCCGTCGCGCGCGAGCTTCGCGAGAAGAACTTCATGAAGATCGTGTCGCTCGCCCCGGAGGTGCTCTAGCTCATGTCCCAGACGCTGAAGATCCGCAAGGGCGACGTCGTGCACGTGCTCCGCGGCAAGGATCGCGGCAAGCGGGGTCGCGTGATCGAGGCGCTGCCGAAGGAAGGCCGCGTGCTCGTCGAGAACGTCAACGTGATCAAGCGGCACCGCCGTCCGCGGCCGATCCAGAACGCGAGCCGGATGGGCGGAGCGCAGATGGTCCCGGGAGGGATCATCGAGCAGCCGGCGCCGCTGCCGGTGTCGAACGTGATGGTCGTGTGCCCCACGTGCAAGCAGCCGACCCGGGTCGGCACCGTCTCGAGGACCGTGAAGGACAAGACGGTCCGCGTGCGCGTCTGCAAGAACCCGGACTGCCGGCAGGTGATCGACAAGTGATGGCGACGACCGAGACGTACACGCCGCGGCTGAAGGAGCACTACGAGCGGAAGATCCGCCCGCGCCTCAAGGAGGAGCTCGAGCTGCGGTCGATCATGCAGGTGCCGCGCGTCGAGAAGATCACGCTCAACATGGGCGTCGGCGAGGCGAAGACGGACGCGAAGCAGCTCGACGCGGCGATCGAGGAGCTGACGACCATCGCGGGCCAGCGAGCGCAGGTCCGGCGCGCGCGCAAGTCGGTCGCGCAGTTCAAGATCCGCGAGGGGATGCCGGTCGGCGCGCGCGTGACGCTGCGCGGCGCCCGGATGTACGAGTTCCTCGACCGCCTGATCACGATCGCGCTGCCGCGCATCCGCGACTTCCGCGGCCTCAATCCCGGCTCGTTCGACGGCCGCGGCAACTACTCGCTCGGCGTGCGCGAGCAGATCATCTTCCCGGAGATCGACTACGACGACATCCAGCAGGTCCGCGGCCTCGACGTGACCATCACGACGAGCGCGCAGACCGACGATCCCGCGCGTGCGCTGCTTCAGGCCCTCGGCCTGCCCCTGAGCGGCGACGGCGACAGGAGGGAGTAAGAGCAGGTGGCAAAGACAAGTCTCGTCGTCAAGCAGCAGCGACCGCAGAAGTTCAAGACGCGGAACTACACGCGCTGCAACCGGTGCGGCCGGCCGCGGGCGGTCTTCCGCAAGTTCGGCCTGTGCCGGATCTGCCTGCGCGAGCTCGCCCACCAGGGCGTGATCCCCGGCATGACCAAGTCGAGCTGGTAGGAGAGAAGACGTGCTGACCGATCCGATCGCAGACATGCTCACCCGCATCCGCAACGCGAACAAGGCGCTCCACGAGAAGGCGGAGATGCCGAGCTCGCGGATGAAGGTCGAGATCGCGCGCCTCCTGAAGGAGGAGGGCTACATCCGGGACTTCCACGTCGAGAAGGGCGAGTCGTTCGATACCCTGATCGTCGACCTCAAGTTCGGTCGGAACCGCGAGCGGGTCATCTCGGGCCTGAAGCGCGTCTCCAAGCCGGGCCGCCGGGTCTACGCGCGGAAGGACCGCCTGCCGCGCGTGCTGGGCGGGATGGGCGTCGCGATCCTGTCCACGTCGTCGGGTCTCGTCACCGGCCGCACCGCGCAGGAGCGCGGCATCGGCGGCGAGGTCGTCTGCTTCATCTGGTGAGGATATGAGTCGAATCGGCAAGAGACCAATCGAAGTCCCGACCGGCGTGACGGTGGCGGTCGAGCCCGGGCGCGTCGCCGTGACCGGGCCGCTCGGCAGCCTGCAGCAGCAGGTGCCCCAGCGGATGCAGATCGCGCAGGAGGACGGCACCGTCGTCGTGACGCGGCCGACCGAGCGCGGCGAGGACCGCTCGCTGCACGGCCTCACGCGCACCCTGATCGCGAACATGGTCGAAGGAGTGACGAAGGGTTTCGAGAAGCGCCTCGAGATCCAGGGCGTCGGCTACCGCGCCGCGCTCAAGGGCACCGACCTGGAGCTCAGCGTCGGCTACTCCCATTCGGTGACGATCAAGCCGCGGACGGGGATCAGCTTCGAGGTGCCGGTGCCGACGCAGGTCGTCGTCAAGGGCACGGACAAGCAGCAGGTCGGCCAGACGGCCGCCGAGATCCGCAAGGTACGCCCGCCGGAGCCGTACAAGGGCAAGGGCATCCGCTACGAGGGCGAGTTCGTGCGGCGCAAGGTGGGCAAGCGTGCCTAGCCTGACGGTGAGAGAGGCACGCGCGCGCCGGCACCGCCGCGTCCGGGGGAGGGTCTCCGGCACGGCCGAGCGGCCGAGGCTCGTGGTCTTCCGGTCGAACCGCGGCATCGAGGCGCAGCTCGTCGACGACCTCACCGGCCGCACGCTCGCGTCCTCGTCCTGGCTGGCGCTCCGACAGACGTTCAAGGGCGACAAGACCGGGCAGGCGGCGGAGGTCGGCAAGGCGCTCGCCGCGAAGGCGAAGCAGGCCGGGATCGACGCCTGCGTCTTCGACCGCGCCGGCTACCTCTACCACGGACGCGTGAAGGCGCTGGCAGACGGCGCCCGCGAGGGAGGGCTCGCTTTCTGATGGGGGTGGGGTTCACCGAGACCAGAGAGCTCAAGGAGCGCGTCGTCGAGATCAACCGCGTCGCCAAGGTCGTGAAGGGCGGGCGGCGCTTCTCGTTCACCGCGCTCGTCGTCGTCGGCGACGAGGTCGATCGCGTCGGCGTCGGCTACGGCAAGGCGCGCGAGGTCCCGCTCGCGATCACGAAGGCCGTCGAGGACGCGAAGAAGAACCTCTACACGGTGCCGAAGCACGGCTCCACGATCACCCACGAGGTGCTCGGCCGCTTCGACGCCGCCCGCGTGCTGCTGCGCCCCGCCTCCGAGGGAACCGGCGTCATCGCCGGCGGCGGCGTCCGCGCCGTCCTCGAGCTCGCCGGCGTGCGGAACGTCCTGGCCAAGAGCCTCGGGACGACGAACCCGATCAACATGGCGAAGGCGACGATGGCGGCCCTGAAGGACCTGCGGCGGCCCGAGGACGTCGCGCAGATACGAGGGAAGCAGGTGCACGAGGTCCTTCCCGTGTCTCTCGCGACCCAGCTCTCGCGGAGGCAGGCGCTGGACGAGGCCGAGGCGGCGCGGCGGATAGAGGAGCAGGTGGCCGAGGTCGAGGCCCCGGCGGAGGAGGAGACCGCTCCAGGCGAGGCAACGGCGGAGGAGGAGCCCGCTACCCCGGAGGAGCCCGCACCGGAACCGAGCGCCGAGGCTGGTGGCGAGCCGCAGGCTCCCGACACGGAGGAGCCGCCGTCGGATGAAGCCGCCTCTCGCGCGAAAGGCCGGGGCCGCTTCAGGCGGAAGGACTCCGAATGAGAGTGCGCCTCACGCAGGTGAGATCGCAGATCGGGCAGAGCCAGCGCCACCGCGGCACCCTGCGCGCCCTCGGCCTCGGCAAGATCGGCCGCACGGCCGAGCACGACGACAGTCCGGTGTTTGCAGGCATGCTGCGGAAGGTCCGGCACCTGGTGAAGGTCGAGGAGATCTAGTACTCATGGGCGAGAAGCTGACGCTGTCGAACCTCCAGCCCGCGCAGCCGCGGCAGGACCGCAAGCGCGTCGGGCGCGGGCCCGGCTCCGGCAAGGGACGGTATGCCGGCCGCGGGATCAAGGGCCAGAAGTCGCGGTCCGGCTCGCACAAGATGCGCGCCGGCTTCGAGGGCGGCCAGATGCCGATCCACATGCGGATCGGCAAGCTCCGCGGCTCGACGTCGAAGGACGCCATGCCCGTCGGCCCCTTCCGCACCGCGACGGTGCCGGTCAACGTCCGCGACCTCGACCGCTTCGAGGAAGGAGACGTCGTCAGCCCCGAGGCGCTCGTCGAGAAGCGGCTCATCAAGAACACGAAGGTCGACGTGAAGCTGCTGGCGACCGGCGAGATCTCGAAGAGGCTGACGGTGCGCCTGCACGGCGTGTCCGCCGCCGCGCGCGCCAAGATCGAGGCGGCCGGGGGGACCGTGGAGCTGCTTCGCGACCCCGACGCCCGGGGCGCGCGCCGGAAGGCGAAGAAGGCGCCTCCGGTCGACGAGGCTCCGCCGGTAGAGGCCGAGACGCAGGCGGACTCGGACACGGTCGAGGAGAGTGATAGCTAGATGCTCTCCTGGTTGACCAACGCGTGGCGCGTCCCCGAGCTGCGGCGGCGCGTGCTCTTCACGGCGGCGGTTCTCGCCGCCTACCGGCTCGGATCGTGGATTCCGGCTCCGGGGATCGACCAGAAGGCGATCCAGACCTACTTCAACGGCTCCGGCGGCGGCATCCTGACGCTGCTCAACCTCTTCTCGGGCTCGGCGCTGTCGCGGTTCTCCCTGTTCGCGCTCGGGATCATGCCGTACGTCACCGCGTCGATCATCATCCAGCTCCTCACCGTGGTGATCCCGACGCTCGAGCGGCTGCAGAAGGAGGGCGAGGCCGGCACCGCCAAGATCACGCAGTACACGCGCTACCTCACGGTCGGGCTCGCGGTCGCGCAGTCCACCGGCTACGCGTTCCTCTTCAAGCGCCAGGGCGCGCTCCCGAACCTGAACGCCGGCAAGATCGTGATCATCGTGCTGACCCTCACCGCCGGCTGCACGCTGCTGATGTGGCTGGGCGAGCTGATCACCAAGCGCGGCGTCGGCAACGGCATCTCCCTGCTGATCTTCGCCTCGATCCTCGCGTACGCCCCGACGGGCATCAGCGCCTGGATCAACGGCGGCACCACCGAGCGGCTCTTCTTCCCGATCGTCGCCGTCGCCGTGGTCGTCGCGGTCGTCTTCGTCCAGGAGGGGCAGCGGCGGATCCCGGTGCAGTACGCGCGGCGCCAGCTCGGCAACCGGCAGACGACCGGCGGCTCGACCTACATGCCGCTGCGCGTGAACATGGCGGGCGTGATTCCCGTCATCTTCGCCGCCGCGCTGCTGGCCCTGCCGCAGACGGTCGCCGGCTTCGTCCCCGCGTGGTCCGCCTGGGTGAACCGAGACTTCCAGTCCACGAGCTGGTGGTACCTCTTCGCGGAGGCGGTGCTGATCATCGTCTTCACCTACTTCTACACGTCGGTCCAGTTCAACCCGGTCGACCAGGC
>JBBWZD010000023.1:0-4000 GCA_039648875.1 Actinomycetota bacterium | reverse complement strand
GGGAACGGCGACGCCGCGAAGTTCTGCTCCGAGTGCGGCGCAGCTCTCGGCGCGCCCGGCGAGCGCCGTGAGGAGCGCAAGGTCGTCACCGTGCTGTTCGCCGACCTCGTCGGCTTCACCGCGCGGGCGGAGACGCTCGATCCCGAGGACGTGCGCGCGGTGCTCTCGCCGTACTGGGACCGACTCCGGGTCGAGCTCGAGCAGGTCGGCGGGACGGTCGAGAAGTTCATCGGCGACGCGGTGATGGCCCTGTTCGGCGCCCCCGTCGCGCACGAGGACGACCCGGAGCGCGCCGTCCGCGCCGCTCTCGCCATCCGGGACTGGGTGCGGGAGGAGGAGGACCTGCACGTGCGCGTCGCCGTCAACACCGGCGAGGCGCTCGTGCTGCTCGACGCGCGTCCGGCCGAGGGGGAGGGGATGGCCGCCGGCGACGTGGTCAACACCGCCGCGCGCCTGCAGGCCGCCGCGCCCGTCGACGGCGTGCTCGTCGGAGAGTCGACGTATCGGGCGACGCGGCACGTGATCGAGTACGTGGAGCGCGACCCGGTGGTGGCGAAGGGCAAGGAGACGCCGATCCAGGTGTGGGAGGCCGTGCAGGCGCGCTCGCGCTTCGGGATGGACCTGGACCAGGGCGTCATGCTCCCGCTCGTCGGGCGGGCCAGAGAGCTCGACACGCTGCTCGCCTCGTTCGAGCGTGCCTGCCGCGAGCGCGAGCCGCAGCTCGTGACCGTCGTCGGCGTGCCCGGCATCGGGAAGTCCCGCCTCGTGGCGGAGCTCTTCGCGCGGATCGACGCGTCGCCGGAGATCGTCTGGTGGCGCCAGGGCCGCGCGCTGCCCTACGGCCGGGGCGTCAGCCTGTGGGCCCTCGGCGAGATGGTGAAGGCCCAGGCCGGCATCGACGAGAACGACCCGCCCGCGGAGGCCCGGTCGAAGCTGCGCGCGAGCGTCGAGGCGGTCGTTCCGGAGAGCGACCGGTCGTGGCTCGAGCAGCACCTGCTCCCCCTCGTCGGCGTCGAGCAGCTCCACGCGCTCGGCGACCGCCGGGACGAGAGCTTCGCGGCGTGGCGGCGCTACTTCGAGGGGCTCGCGGAGCAGCGGCCGCTGGTGCTGGTGTTCGAGGACCTGCACTGGGCGGACGAGGGGCTGCTCGACTTCGTCGACCACCTCGCCGACTGGGCGACGGGGGTGCCGCTGCTGCTGCTCGGCACGGCGCGGCCGGAGCTCCTCGATCGCCGCCCCGGCTGGGGCGGCGGCAAGCTCAACGCGACGACGCTCGCCCTGACGCCGCTTGCCGACGACGACGCGGCGCGCATCATCGGCACCGTCCTCGAGCAGGCGCTGCTGCCGGCAGAGACGCAGCAGGCCCTGCTGGAGCGGGCGGGCGGGAACCCGCTGTACGCCGAGCAGTTCGCACGGCTCTACCTCGAGCGCGGCTCGACCGACGACCTGCCGCTGCCGGAGACGATCCAGGGCATCATCGCCGCCCGTCTCGACGGGCTGGGACGGGAGGAGAAGCGCCTGCTGCAGGACGCCGCGGTGCTCGGCAAAGTGTTCTGGGCGGGCGGGGTCGCCGAGCTGTCCGGCCTCGACCGGCCGGCCGTGGAGAGCACGCTTCACGCCCTCGAGCGAAGAGGGCTCGTCAGGCGGGAGCGCCGCTCCGCGGTCGCCGGCGAGGACGAGCTCGCCTTCCGCCACGTGCTCGTGCGAGACGTCGCATACGGCCAGATCCCGCGGGCGGTCCGAGGCGAGAAGCACGTCCGCGCGGCCGACTGGGTCGAGACCCTCGGCCGCGTCGAGGACCACGCCGAGCTCGTCGCGCACCATTTCTCCTCGGCGCTCGAGCTCGCGCGAGCCGGGGGCGGTGCCGGCGCGGAGCTGGCGGAACGCGCGCGGCGCGCCTTCCGCCGCGCAGGCGATCGGGCGCTGAGCCTGAAGTCGTTCGCGTCCGCTCAGGCCTTCTACGCGCAGGCGCTCGAGCTGTGGCCCGGGGACGCGGAGCGGCCGTACGTTCTCCTCGGGCACGCGCGCGCACAGTTCCATGCCGAGGGCGCGGCGGACTCGGAGCTCCTGGAAGCGGTGGATGCGTTGCGAGAGGTCGGCGACCTCGAGGCCGCGGCCGAGGCTGCCGTGCTGGCGGCCCACGACGCATGGCGCGGCGGCAAGGAGGAGCAGACGCAGGAGCGCTTGCGCCTCGCCCGCGGACTGCTCGACGGGCGACCGCCGTCCCGCGCGCTCGCGGCGGTACTGGCCGAGAGCGCCCGCGTCGACGTCTTCGCGAACCGCCGCGCCGAGGGAAGCGCGGCGAGCGCGGAGGCGCTGCAGCTCGCGGAGGAGCTCGGGCTGGACGAGTTGCGCGTGGGCGTGCTGACCACCCTCGGCGTGGCGCGCTTCATCGACGGCGATCTCGAGGCCGCGGCGGAGCTGCTCGAGCAGGCCGTCGAGGTCGGATCGGCCCTGGGCAGCCCCGAGGTGGGACGAGCACTGACGAATCTCGGCGTCGTGGCCGACGCGGCCGGAGACGCGGAGGCGCTTCGGCACTGGCATCAGCGCGCGATCGAGTACTGCACGCGCCTCGGCGACCGGCATGCGCTCCTGTGGCTCGACGCCGGCTCGATGCGTTTCGCGTACCTCGCCGGGCGCTGGGACGAGGCGCTCACCCGGTGCGACGCCTTCCTCGAGTCGACCCGGCGGCTCGGCGGCCACTACCACGACCGCTTCGCGCTCCAGCTCCGCGGCACGATGCTCGGCGCGCGCGGCGACCTGGCCGCAACCGCCCGCGACCTCGCGCTGTCGCTCGAGGGCATCGAGGCGGTGTCCGAGACGCAGGCGGCCGTCCCGGGCTACATCGGCGGCGCGATGCTGAGCCTGCTCCTCGGCGACGAGGATCGCGCTCGGGCGCTGCTCGAGACCGCGCTGTTGCGAGCGCAGGCGTCCCCGTTCCGTGCCCCGGGGATCACGGGCGACGCGGCGGCCGCGATCGCGCTCGTGGGGGCGCGAGAGCGGTGGCTCCAGCACTTCGCCGTCCTCGCGCCGACCCGGCGTGTCGAGGCGGCGCGGCTCGTCTTCTCGGGCCGCACGGTCGAGGGCGCCGACCTCTACGCGAGCTTCACCGGTCCGGCGGAGGAATCGCCCGTGCGCCTGCTCGCCGCGAGGCAGCTTGCGGCGGAGGGGCGGCGCGTGGAGGCCGACGCCCAGCTCCGGCGCGCGCTCGCGTTCTACCGCGCCGTCGGGGCGACGCATGTCGTGCGGGAAGCGGAGACCCTGCTCGCGCAGCCCGCCTAGCCATAGCCCGTAGGCCACGTTCCGCGACCTGGTCGCGCAACGCGCCTCCGCAGGTTGCTGGCTAGAGCCGGATGAGCAGTGGCTGCAGTGCCGTGCGGCACCTGGCGGCGACGAGCAGCCAGTGCGGACGAGGAGCCTGGCGCTCGACGCGGGGCTGGCGCGGGGACGTGTCGACGACCGGATTGCGGCGCGACTCGCGGATCGCGTCGGCGTGGCCCTGTGCGGCCGAGTAGTAGTTGATCGCTGAGTTCATGCCGGCTCCCTCGCTCGTGGCCTGACGTCTACAGGACGGGCCCCGCGCGGCGTTTCTTCCGTGCCTCCAATCCGCCTGTTCCTCTGCACATTTCCGGACCAGGCTCTCGACGTGATCACCTCGGCGGTTGGTGGTGGCGGCCGGACTCTGATCCCGTAACACCGCCGCGCGGCCCTTACGAGCCGCAGCGGCGAAAGCAGGTGAGGTCGCCGCCGCGCGCGCGCCAGCTTTCGATGCCGCCGTCGAGCACGGGCCGCGCGTCGACGCCGCCGGCGTGCAGGACGCTGGCCGCGATGGCGGCCCGCTTGCCGCTCTCGCAGATCGTCACGACCGGGAGACTGCCGCAGAGCCCGTTCTCGCCCGCCTGGCGCGCCATGCGGTACGGCAGGTGCCGGCTGCCGGGGATCGAGCCGGCGTCGCGCTCGTGCGCCTCGCGCACGTCGAGCAGCTCGATCTCGCCGGCGG
>JBBWZD010000013.1:0-7350 GCA_039648875.1 Actinomycetota bacterium | reverse complement strand
GCTCGCGGCGGCGAATCCGGCCGTCGTCGGCACGGTGCGCCCCGACGGCTCGCCCCACACCGCCGCCACCTGGTACGACTGGGAGGACGGCCGCGCGCTCCTGAACATGGAGGACACGCGCCTGCGGCTCCGCTACCTGCGGGCCGAGCCGCGCATCTCGCTGACGGTCCTGGCCGAGGGCGACTGGTACCGCCAGGTGACCCTGCTCGGGCGCGTCGGCGCGATCGAGGAGGACGTCGACCTGCGCGACATCGACCGGCTCGCGCTCCGCTACACGGGCAAGCCGTACCGCAACCGCTCCCGCCGGCGCTTCAGCGCGTGGCTGGAGCCGGAGCGCTGGTACGCGTGGCCGCCGCGGACCCGCTGACGGGCTCCGTGCGCACCAGCCAGAGCGGCCCGTCGCCGCACTCGACGCGGCGCGCCCCCTCGACCTCCGTCGGCGAGGAGGCGAGCACCCGCACCGTCTCGCCGTCGAGATCCGCGAGCGCGCCGTGCAGGCGGCCGCGCGGCACCGTGTACCGCCATGCCCAGACGAGCCGGTGCAGCTCGACGGCGGGCCGGCGCCAGTCGAGCCAGGCGTCGTCGTCGCCGAAGAACGACTGGTAGTCGCCGCCCTCCTGCGCCGTTCCCGTCTCGCCGGCCGCGAGCCTCTCCAGCGCCTCGCGCAGCAGCTCGACCACGGACGGGCCCAGGCGGCCGTACAGCTCCTCCGGCTCCACGTACTCACCGAAGGGCAGCGCCCTCTGGGCGAGCACGGGCCCCGTGTCGAGCTCGGCGTCCATGCGGTGGAAGCTGATGCCGATCTCCTCCTCCCCGGCGCGAATCGCCCACGCGACCGGAACGGGCCCGCGGTGGTGCGGCAGCAGCGAAGGGTGCCCGTTGAGCCAGCCGAGCGCGGGAACGGCCAGGGCCGGAGCGGGGATCTTCCAGGGGAAGCCCATGCAGACGACGAGGTCTGGGCGGCAGGAGGCGAGCAGCGGAGCGATCGACGCCCGCCGCGCGGGAACCAGCACGTCGAGGTCCGCCGGCAGGGCCTCGAGCATCGGCCCGAGGTCGAAGTCGCCGTACCGCCCTTCGGTGTCGCGAATCGTCAGCAGCGCAACGGGCTCGTGCCCCGCCTCTCGAACCGTCGCCTCGAACCCGAGCGCGACGGGGAGCACGCGCGTCGCGATGGCGACGCGCCACGGCGGTGCCGGAATCACGCCGCCATCGTAATGGCCTCCTCGAATGCCGCCACGTAGTCGCCGACCATTCGCTGGGGGGCGAACCGCTCCTCGGCGAGGCGCCGCAGCTCGAGCGGCTCGAGCCGGTCGGCTTCGTCGAGAGCGGCGGGCATCTCGCGGTAGTCGTCGACGACGATGCCGTTGCGTCCGTGCTCGATCACCTCCGGCACGGCCCCGCGGCGGGTCGCGACCACCGGCGTGCCGCAGGCCATCGACTCGACCATCACGAGCCCGAACGGCTCCTCCCACTCGATCGGGAAGAGTGTCGCCCGCGCGTTCTGCAGCAGCTCCACCTTCTCGCCGTGCGTGACCTCGCCGAGATACTCGATCTCCCCGGGCCGGAGATGCGGCTGGATGAGCTCGCGGAAGTACTGGAGCTCGGCCGGCTCGCGCCGCTTGCCGGCCAGCTTCAGCGGCAGCCCCGCCTGGAGCGCCACGGCAACGGCGCGGTGGGCGCCCTTGTCGACGCTCATGCGGCCGAGGAAGAGCAGGTAGTCGCCGCGGCGGGGCTGGACCGGGTAGAGGGACAGGTCGAGGGCGTTCGGGATGTTCGCCAGCCAGGGCAGGCCCGGGTGCGGCTGCCGCTGCTTCATCGAGATCGAGACGAGCCGCGTGCGCGGCGAGACGAGCGCGATCTGCTCGTACAGCTCGCCGGGCTCGCCGACGAGGGGCCCGTGCACCGTGTGCACGCAGGGCGTGGCGACGGCCCCGGCGACGAGAGCGGCCGGCGGCCCCGAGTGGTCGTTGATCACGTCGAAGTCGCCGGCGCGCGCGAAGCACGAGAGCGCGTGGCGGATCTCCACCTGCGCGACGCCGATCTGGTCGCTCGGCGCGCTGTCGTAGACGGCCGCGAGCTTCGCGTTCGTGCGCGAGTCGCCGGACGCGAACAGCGTCACGTCGTGCCCGGCGTCGACGAGCCCGTCGGCGAGCAGCGAGACGATCCACTCGATCCCGCCGTAGCCCCTCGGCGGCACGGGGAACCACACGGGCGACAGGATCGCGACGCGCATCGGCGCGGCTTCAGGCCTCGGAGACCGTGACGCCCCCGTCCTGCAGCCGCACGTCCCAGGGCCGGTCGAAGGCCCGGACGCCGGCGAGGCGGACGGTGCCCGTCCACGACGGCAGCGCGAGCGGAGCCACCGTCTCGAGGGTCTGCCGCCGCCGATCCGGCTGGAGGCCCAGCAGGAGCTGGAGCAGTAGCACCGGCGTGCCCGAGGCCCACGCCTGCGGCCGCGCCGCCGTCGGGTACTGGATCGGGAACGGCGTGTCGCGGCGCGCGAACCCCGCGAACACCTCCGGGAGCTGGTTGCCGAAGGAGCCGGCTGCGTCCATCATCGCGCGCACGATCCTCTGCGCCTCAGGCCAGCGCGCGTGACGGGCGAGGCCCCACGCGCAGAGGGAGTTGTCGTGTGGCCACACCGTGCCGTTGTGGTAGCTGAGCGGGTTGAAGGCCGCGTCGCCGCTCGACATCGTCCGGATCCCCCAGCCCGACCAGAGCTCCTCGCCCATCAGCCGGTCGACGAGCGGATCCACCCGCTCGGGCGGCACGATGCCGCTCCAGAGCAGGTGCCCGACGTTCGAGCAGAGCGAGTCCACCTGCCGCTTGTCCCCGTCGAGCGCGAGCGCGTAGTAGCCGCCGCGCTCCTCGACCCAGAACGCGTCGTCGAAGCGCGTCCGCAGCTCGCCCGCCTCCCGCTCGAGCCGCTCTGCGAGGGCAGGGTCGCGCCACGCATCGCGCGCCAGCTCGCAGATGCGGCGCTTGGCGTCGTAGACGTAGCCCTGCACCTCGCATGGAGCGATCGCGCCGTGCGCCGTGCGCCCGTCGGCGAAGCGCTGCGAGTCGCCGGAGTCCTTCCAGGACTGGTTCTCCAGGCCTCTCGGCGTCCGGCGCTCGTACTCGACGAAGCCGTCGCCGTCGCGGTCGCCATACTCGTCGATCCAGCGCAGCGCGGCGAGCGCCGGCTCTCGGAGCTCGCGCGCGAAGGCGGTGTCGTCGGTCCAGCGCCAGACCTCCGACAGCAGGATCAGGAACAGCGGCGTCGAGTCGACGCTCCCGTAGTAGCGGTCGAACCAGTTCGCGGCGCACTTGCCGCGTCGCAGCTCGTGCACGATCTTCCCGGGCTCGGCGTCGCGGCCGGGGTCGTCCTCGGTCGCCTGCAGGTTCGCCAGCTCGCGTAGCGCGCTGCGCGCCAGCTCGGGGCCGAAGAGGAGCGTCTGCAGGCAGGCGAGGATCGTGTCCCGGCCGAAGACGGTCATGAACCATGGGCAGCCCGCTGCGGGGAGGCGGCCGAGGCCGTCCCGGTCGTCGGTGCGCATACGGAGGGCGGCGAGGTCGTTGACCGACTGTCCGAAGGCGTGCTTCAACCCGTCCCACGTCGCCCGGAGCTGTGGCACCCGCAGCTGCCACACCTCGAGAGAGTCGTGCACCCGCGAGCGCTCGTCGCCGAAGGCGCGCTCTACCGCGCGCGGCGGCCTCGGCGGCCCGTCGACCGGCGAGGGCACGACGTCGACCCGCAGCTCCCACCGCTCGCGCGGCTCGAGCGCCACCTCGTACGCGATGCCGCCGCCGTTCACGTCGCCGGCCTTCGACAGGATCACCTGCGTGCGTGCGAAGCCCTCGCCGTCGACGAGCACGAACTGGTTGTGCTCCTCGTCCCACTGCGGCTCCACCGCCTCCGGCAGCGGCTCGGCGTGCCTGGGATCGCCGAGCGTGAAGTCCCACTGCTTGACCGAGATGATGTCGGCGAAGTCGGACGCGAGCTCGAGCACGAGCCGCAGCTCGAGCCTGTCCATGGTCTGGTTCTGGAGCAGGAGGTTGTCCTGCATCCCGTCGCCGACGAACCGCTCCCGCTTGATCGAGACGGCGTCGAGCGGCAGGTTCTCGCTGAGGGGGTTGCGGAGGAAGCACGCGGAGGAGAAGTAGTTGATGGTGCCCGACGACAGCAGCAGCGGCCGCTTCCCGTCGATCGTCAGGCACAGCCGCGACAGGACGCGCATGTCGTCGGCGAAGAGCCCGTGCGTGGGCTCGACGATGTCGCCGACCTCGTCGCAGATGCAGAACGTCGAGCCCTCGAGGATCCTCAGCTGTGGCACGGGTGTCCGACCTTACGCGTCCCGCAGGATGCGGCCGCCCGAGGACTGGTTGCGCGCCTTGACGACGAGCTCGTCGACGTTCACGTGCCACGGCCGCGTCAGGGCGAACATGACGCAGTCGGCCACGTCGTCCGGGGTGAGCGCGTCGACGCCGCGATAGACGGCGCCGGCCTGCTCGGCGTCGCCCCTGAAGCGCACCAGCGAGAAGTCGGTCTCCGCGAGGCCGGGGTCGACGGTGGTGAGCCGGATCGGCCGCCCGAGCAGGTCCTCGCGCAGCGCGTAGGTGAAGCCGCGGACCGCGAACTTGGAGGCGACGTAGGTCGCGCCGCGCTCGTAGGCCTGGCGGCCGGCGATCGAGCCGATGTTGACGATGTGGCCGCCCTCGCGCAGGTGCGCCAGGCACAGGCGCGTCATGCGGACGAGACCGTTGACGTTCGTCTCGAAGACGGTCCGCTCGTCCTCCTCGCTCGAGCCGTCGAAGGAGTAGCGCCCGAGCGCGAGGCCGGCGTTGTTGACGAGGATGTCGAGGCTGCCGAGCCGCTCGACCGCGTCGGCCACGAAACGCTCGGAGCTCGCGGGGTCGGTGACGTCGAGCTCGAGCGCCACCTCCGTCTCGAGCCGCTCGACCCGGCGGGCGCCGCCGGCCACGTGCACTCCCTCCGCTGCGAGAGCGCGCGCGATCGCACGGCCGAAGCCGGACGAGGCGCCCGTGACCACGGCCGCCTTGCCGGCGAGCTCGTATGCAGCCACGGGCGCGATGCTAACGGGGCTCCGCGGAGCCGAGCCGGACCTCCTGGGAGCGTCGCGCCACGTGGTCGACCTGGAGCGTCGTGTGGCGCAGGGCGAACCGCTCCTCGAGCAGGCGCTGCAGGCGACGGCGCGCCCCGTGGCAGTCGGCGTCGGGCGACACGAGCACGTGGGCGGCGAGCGCGGGGAAGCCGCTCGTCACCGTCCAGACGTGGAGGTCGTGCACCTCGACCACGTCCGGGTCGGCGGCGAGCGCGTCGGCGACGGCGGCCGGTTCGACGCCCTCGGGCGAGGCTTCGAGGAAGATCCGGCCGGAGTCGCGCAGCAACGACCAGCTCGAGCGGACCATCAGCGCGGCGACCAGCAGGGCGGCGACGGGGTCGAAGCGGTCCCAGCCGGTGAGGAGCACGAGGGCGCCGGCAATCGCGGTCCCCACGAAGGCCGCCAGGTCGGTGGCGACGTGGAGGAATGCCCCCCGCACGTTGAGGCTGGCACGGTCGGCGCCTGCCAGGACGAGCGTGGCCGCGAGGTTGACCGCGACCCCGGCGAGCGCGACGGCGAGCACGATCCCGCCGTGGACCTGCGGCGGCGAGACCAGCCGCCGCACGCCGCCGTACACGATCAGGATCGCGACGAGCAGCAGCGCGATGCCGTTGGCCTGCGCCGCGAGGATCTCCGAGCGGCCGAGGCCGAAGGTCCAGGGGCCGTTGGCCGGCCGCACGGCCAGGCGCGAGGCGACGAGCGCCGCGGCGAGCGCGGCCGCGTCGGTGAGCATGTGCCCGGCGTCGGCGAGCAGGGCGAGGGAGCCCGCGAGGAGCGCCGCCGCCACCTCGCCGGCCATGAACGCGAGGATGAGCGCGAGCGCGACTGCGAGCCGGCGACGGTCCTGCGCGCGCTTCGAGCCGTGCCCGTGCACGTCGGACACCCTACGTCCTCCATTCGCGCGCGAGCGCGAGCCGCTCGGGCGCGGTCGGGTGCGTGAAGAGCAGCCGGTACACGAGGCGCGGCGGCGCGAGGTCGGACAGGTTCTCGCGCGCGAGCGCCACGTGGGCACGCTCGAACGACGCGGCGTCTCCCGTCAGCTCCAGCGAGCAGCGGTCGGCTGCCCGCTCCCAGCGCCGCGAGAGCGCCGCGCCGGGAGCGAGGGCGGCGACCTCGAGGGCGGTGAGCACGAGCAGCGCGAGTGGCAGCTCCCGCGGCGAGGCGACGCGCGTGCCGAGCGCCGCCCACAGCGCGACCACCGCGAGCGCGGCCCCGGCCATGGCCAGCAGCGTTCCCTTGGCGACGTGCCGGTCGCGCCGGTGGCCGAGCTCGTGGGCGACGACGAGCTTCACCTCCCCCGCCGCCACCGCCTGCAGCAGCGTGTCGAAGACGACGACCCGCCGCGTCCGCCCGAGGCCCGAGACGTAGGCGTTCAGCTTTGTCGTGCGCCGGCTGGCGTCGGCGACGAGCACGTCCCGCACCGGCACCCCGGCCGCGGTCGCGAGCCTTCGCAGCTCTGCGGCGAGCCGCTCGTCGTCCAGCGGGCGGAACCGGTTGAAGAGCGGCTCGAAGACGACGGGCCCCGCGACCGAGAGCAGGAGCACGGCCAGCGCGAGCGCGGCGGCCGCCGCGACCGGCCACCAGCGGGGTAGAGCGCGTGCGAGGCCCACCGCAGCCGTCCATGCCGCCGCCGTCAGCAGCAGGCCGATGCCGAGCCCCTTCGCCTGGTCGGCGAGCCAGCCGACCGGGCTCTGGGTCGAGAAGCCCCAGCGGCGCTCGCGCAGGAAGCCGCGCCAGAAGGCGAGCGGCAGCCGCACGAGGTCGGCGGCGAGGACGACGACCGCAGCCCACGCCGCCGCCGATCCGGCCCAGCCGAGCAGCGCCACGCCCGCCCAGAGCCGTTCCCCGGCCCAGCTCCACTCGAGGGCCGCGTAGACCGCGACCGAGAGCGCGAGCCCGGCCGCCACCGAGACGTAGAGCGGCCGGTGGTAGCGCGAGGCGCGCTCGACCTCCTCGGCGGAGAACGGCGGAACGGCGAAGGCCACGGCGGGGACAGGAAGATGGTACGACGCCCGGCTGCCGTGCCCCCTCCGGGTAGGACCGGCGACCCCGGAAATGAGCCGAGCGGCCCATTGCCGCCGCGCCCGTCCTGGCCTACCCTGCCAGCGTGTCTCGCGGCGAGATTCTCCTGTGGATCGTGGCGCTCTTCGTGCTCGAGGTGAACCACCTGAAGTGGATCTGGTGGGAGCACTGGTCGTGCCGCGCGTGCTCGGTGAAGCACAAGGACTGCTCCTGCGGCGAGACC
>JBBWZD010000159.1:0-12533 GCA_039648875.1 Actinomycetota bacterium | reverse complement strand
TGCTGGCGCAGGTCGAGATCGCCGTCACCGAGCCGGCGCGGGTCGTCGCGATCGTCACCCGCGACGCGGTCGAGGAGCTGGGCCTGAAGCCGGGTGACCCGGCGGCCGCGGTCGTCAAGGCGACCTCGGTGATGGTGGAGCGCTGATGCGGCGCGCCCTGCTCGCCGCGCTCTGCGCCGCCGCGCTCGCGGTGCCGGCCGCCCTGGCCGCGACGCGGGCGCAGGACCGCACGCCCCTCACCGTCTACGCCGCCGCCTCGCTCACCGACGTGCTCCCGAAGATCGACCCGGCGGAGCGCTATTCGTTCGGCGGCTCGAACGCGCTGGCGACGCAGATCGTCCAGGGCGCGCCGGCCGACATCTTCGCCGCAGCCAATACGAGCATCCCCGGGCAGCTCTACCGGCAGGGGATCGTCGAGAAGCCGGTCGTCTTCACGCGGAACGCGCTCGTCCTGATCGTGCCGCGCTCGAACCCGGCGCAGGTCCGCTCGGTATACGACCTCCGCAGGCCCGGCGTGAAGCTCGACGTCGCCGCGGCGGGCGTACCGGTGGGGGACTACACGCGCCTCGTCCTGCACAAGCTCGGCCTCGACGACGTGCTCGCGAACGTCGTGAGCAACGAGACCGACGTGCGCGAGGTGCTGGCGAAGGTCGCCCTCGGCGAGGCCGACGCCGGGTTCGTGTACGCGACCGACGCGCGGACGGTGCGAGGGAAGGTCGCGACTGTCGCGATCCCCTCGAGCGCGCAGCCGACCGTCCGGTACGCCGCGGCCGTCGTCCGCGCGACCGCGCACCGCGCAGCCGCGCGCCGCTTCGTCGCGCGCCTGCTCGCGCGGGCCGCACAGCGCCGGCTGCGCGCCGCCGGCTTCCTGCCACGGCACTAGATGCGCCGGGCGCTGACGGCCGCGCTCGTCTTCGCCGCGGCCTTCGTCGCGCTTGCGTTCCTGTTCGTGCCCGTGCTCGCGATCTTCGTGCACGTCACGCCGGGGCGCCTCGTCGCGCAGCTCTCGAATCCGCTCGTCGGCGACGCGGTCGTGGTCAGCCTCGAGACGACCGTCGTCGCGCAGGTTCTCATCCTCGCGCTGGGCACGCCCGCGGCCTACCTGCTCGCGAGCCGCCGCTTCCGGGGGCGCGCGCTGCTCGTGACGCTCGTCGAGCTGCCCCTCGTGCTGCCGCCGGCCGTCGCGGGCATCGGGCTCATCGCCGCGTTCGGCCGCTACGGCCTCCTCGGCTCGCCGCTGCGCGCGGCCGGCCTCACGATCGGCTTCACGCAGGCGGCGGTGGTGCTCGCCGTCGCGCTCGTCTCGAGCCCGCTCTACGTGCGCCAGGCGATCGCCACGTTCGAGGCCGTCGACGAGAACATGGTCGCCGCTTCGCGCACGCTCGGAGCAGGGCCGGCGAAGACCTTCTTCCGGGTCGTGCTCCCGCTCGCCCGCGGCGGGCTCGCGGCCGGCGAGGCGCTCGCCTTCGCGCGCGGCCTCGGCGAGTTCGGGGCGACCATCATGTTCGCCGGCAGCCTGCAGGGCGTGACGCAGACGCTCCCGCTCGCGATCTATGCCGAGTTCGACCAGACGAACGGCTTCGACGTGGCGCTCGCGATGAGCGCGCTGCTCGTGCTCGTCAGCGCCGCGCTCCTCGTCTCGCTCAAGGTCACTCCCCGATGGCAATCCTCTCGGCCGACTTCACGCTTCCTCTTCGCGCGTTCGCTCTCGAGCTGAGCCTCGCCGTCGAGGGCACCGTCGCGCTCGTCGGGCCCTCCGGCGCGGGCAAGACGTCGGTGCTGCACGTCGTCGCCGGGCTCGCGCACGCCGCTCGCGGGCGCGTGGCACTGGGCGGAGACGTCTGGCTCGACACCGCGCGCGGCGTGCGGCGCCGCCCCGAGGAGCGCAGCGTCGGCCTCGTCTTCCAGGAGTACGCGCTCTTCCCGCACCTCAGCGTGCGCGGCAACGTCGCCTACGCCGGGCGCGGACGCGTGGACGAGCTGCTGCAGCGGTTCCGCCTCGACCACCTGGCGGACGCACGGCCGCGGGCACTCTCCGGCGGCGAGCGTCAGCGGGTCGCGCTGGCCCGCGCACTCGCGCGGGACCCGGCCGTGCTGCTGCTCGACGAGCCGCTCGCGGCGCTCGACGCGCACACGAGGACCGAGGTGCGCAGCGAGCTGAGCGAGCTCCTGCGCGAGCTCCGCCTCCCCACCCTGCTCGTCACGCACGACTACGAGGACGCGGCGGCGCTGGCCGGCGAGGTCGGCGTCCTCGTCGAGGGTCGCCTGCGGCAGCTCGCGCCGCCCGCCGAGCTGGTGGCGCGGCCGCGCGACGCCTTCGTCGCCTCGCTCACGGGGGCGAACCTGCTGCGCGGGAACGCCGCGGGCGCGCGGGAGCTGACCGAGGTGGTGCTGACCACGGGCGAGCGCCTCTACTCGACCGACGAGGCGCGCGGTGAGGTCGGCGTTGTCGTCTACCCCTGGGAGATCGCGCTCGCGCGCGAGCCGGCCGTCGATTCGGCGCTCAACGTCGTCCGCGGCGACGTCGGCGCGGTGGTGGAGCTCGGCAACAGGGTGCGCGTGCGCGTGGGGCCGGTCACGGCCGAGGTGACCGCGGCATCGGCCGCGAGGCTCGAGCTGGCGCGCGGCGGCGTGGCCTACGCGACGTTCAAGGCGACGGGGACGCGGCTCGTGCCGCTCTAGGTACGCCGCTCGGGGAACCGCGGCAGCTCGTCGTCGGGAAGCGCTTCCCACGACGCGGCGTAGGCGACGAACTGCCGGTACGAGGGCCGGATGCCGGGGTCGCCGTCGATCGTGCCGAGGCGGACCGCGATCAGGTCCGGATCGTCGGGGCTCCGGCTCCAGAGCGCGCCGCCGCAGGCCGAGCAGAAGACCTTCGCGAAGCCGTCGGGCGGGAGGTAATCCGTCACGAGCCCCTCGCCCTCGAGCACGCGCAGCGAGCCCGGGACGATGCGCGCGGACGCCGACGCCGCGGTGCCCGTTCGCCGCTGGCACCGCGTGCAGTGGCAGTAGCCGGCCGAGACGAACGGCTCGGTCACCTCGAAACGGACGGCGCTGCAGAGGCAGCTGCCACGAAGCGGCGTGCTCATCCGCCCGAGCGTATGCCTTCACGACCCGTCGCGGAAGGGGCATGATCACCACGTGGGGACGGGCGGACCGCATGCCGCAGCACCTCCCGACGCCACGCTCGCGCGTGAGGCGGCGATGGCGCGCCTGCTCCTGGAAGCCGCGCGTCACCTCGGCGAGACGCTCGTGCCCGAGCGCGTGTACGACCGGTTCCGCGAGATCCTCGCGGACGCCGTCCCGCACGAGGGCGTCGTCGTCTCGTCCTACGACGAGCGCGAAGGCACGATCCGGTGCGAGTACGCCTGGGTGGACGGCGAGCGCCTGGCGCCGGAGATCTTCCCGCCGCTGCAGCTCGGCCCCGAGGGCCGCGGCATGCAGAGCACCGTCATCCACACCGGCGAGTCGCTGCTCACGAACGAGGTGGCCGAGCGGGTGAAGGACTCCGGCACGTACTACGACGTCGACCGCACGGGCACGTTGCGCAAGGTGCCCGACGAGGGGCCGCCGGAGGCGCGGTCGGCGATGATGGTGCCGGTCAAGCTCGAGGGCCGCGTCGTGGGCGTGGTGCAGCTCATGAGCAGCCGCGAGCCGTACACGCGGGAGCAGCTCGAGCTCGTGGAGGGGCTCGTCGCCCAGATGGCCGCGGCCGTCCGCAATGCACGGCTGCACGAGGAGCAGGCGCGACTCGCAGCTGCGGAGGCCGCGGCGCGGGCGGCTGCGGCCGAGCGAGAGTACGGGGCACGCGTGCTCGAGGCCGTCGGAGACGGCATCGCCGGCCTCGACGGCGACGGCGTCGTCCGCTTCTGGAATCGCGCGGCGGAGCTGGTCACCGGCGTCCCTGCGGACGTGGCGACCGGCCGGCCGGTCGCGGACGTCTTCACGGGCTGGACGGACCTGGCCGCGGACATCCCCGTCTCAGAGGGCCACGCACCCGCGCACGCAGTCACCCTGCCGGCGGACGTCGGCGGACGAGAGCTGTGGCTGTCGTTCGTGGCCGTCCGCATGCGCGACGGCGTCGTCTACGCCTTCCGCGACCTGACGCTCGAGCGGAAGCTCGAGGAGGCGAAGAGCGACTTCATCGCGACGATCTCGCACGAGCTGCGCACGCCGATGACCGCGGTGCTCGGCGCCGCGCAAACGCTGCTGCGTCCGGACCTGGAGCTTTCGGCGGAGCAGAGCCGGCAGCTGCTCGAGATGATCGCGACGCAGGCGACGCGGCTGAGCCAGGTGACCGAGGAGGTGCTCCTGGCCGGCCGGCTCGACCGGGGCGACGTGCGGGTCGAGGCCACGCAGGTGGACGTCGACGCGGTCGTGCGCGAGACGGTCACGGCGGTGAGGCCGCAGCTGCCGGGGACGATCGAGCTCGAGGTGCGCGGCGGGCACGCGGGCGACGCCCTGGGCGACCCCGACCGCCTGCAGCAGGTGCTCCTGAACCTGCTCGACAACGCGGCCAAGTACTCGCCGGCCGGAGGCACGGTCGTGATCTCGACGGAGCGGCTCGAGCACGCGGTGCGCGTGTCGGTCGAGGACGAGGGAATGGGCATCCCCGCGGCCGAGCAGGAGCGCGTGTTCGAGAAGTTCTACCGCGCCGACCCGAACCTGACTCGCAGCCCGGCGGGGACGGGGCTCGGGCTGTACATCAGCCGGGAGCTCGTGGAGCGGATGGGCGGGCGGATGGGCGTGCGCTCGCAGCCCGACGCGGGCTCGCTGTTCCACTTCGACCTCCCGGTTCGCTGACGCGCCGCGCCGGTGCGCACGACCGCGAAAGCCGACTACGCAGTGCGTGCCGCGGTCGAGCTCGCCGCGGCGGCCGACGGCCCGGTGAAGGCGGAGCGGATCGCCGCGGCGCAGGAGATCCCCGTGAACTTCCTCGAGAACATCCTGGCCGAGCTGAAGCGGGCGGGCATCGTCGACAGCAGGCGCGGCGCCGCGGGCGGCTACCTGCTCGCGCGACCGGCAGCGGAGATCTCGCTCGCCGACGTGATTCGCGCCGTCGAAGGCCCGCTGGCGAACGTCCGCGGCATGTCGCCCGAAGCACTCGCCTACGAAGGGTCGGCCGCGCGGCTGCGGGACGTGTGGGTCGCGCTGCGTGCAAGCGTCCGGTCGGTGCTCGAGCAGGTGAGCATCGCGGACGTCGCGCACGGCGAGCTCCCGCCCCACGTCGCCGCGCTGACGCGCGACCCGGAGGCGTGGTCGCGCCGCCGTGGCTAGTCGAAAACCCTCTCCCGGCGCGTGCGCACGTAGACGATGTCGCCGGTCTCGAGCTCGAGCTCGTCCGCCTCGTGGCCGGTCATCTGCGCGTGCAGCCGTTCGCCGTCGTCGCGGACGAGGTCGACCCGCGTCTCGAAGCCGAGCCTGACGATCCGCTCGACCTGCGCCTCGTGGTCGCTCCCGTCCCGCTCGTAGCCGAGCTCGACGTCGTGCGGGCGCACCCACGCGTCGCCGAGCCGGTTCACGGGGCCGACGAAGCTCATGACGAACGCGTTCGCCGGCTCGTCGTAGAGCTGCCGCGGCGGCGCCGTCTGCTCGACGCGGCCCTTGTTCATCACGACGATCGAGTCGGCGAGCTCGAGCGCCTCCTCCTGGTCGTGCGTGACGAAGATCGTCGTCACGTGCATCTCGTCGTGCAGGCGCAGCAGCCACTCCCGCAGCTCCTTGCGCACGCGCGCGTCGAGCGCTCCGAACGGCTCGTCGAGGAGCAGCACCTCAGGCTCCGGCGCGAGCGCGCGCGCCAGCGCCATCCGCTGTCGCTGCCCGCCGGAGAGCTGCGCCGGATAGCGCTTCCCGAGCCCCGCGAGCTGGACGAGCTCGAGCAGCCGGTCGACCCGCTCACGGATCTCCGCCTTCGGGCGCCGCCGGATCTTCAGCCCGAACGCGACGTTCTCCCACACGGTCATGTGCGTGAACGGCGCGTAGTGCTGGAAGACGAAACCGACGCCGCGCTTCTGCGGCGCGAGGGCCGTCGCCTCCTTGCCGGAGATGAAGACGTCGCCACCGTCGGGCCGCTCGAGCCCGGCGACGACGCGCAGCAGCGTCGACTTGCCGCTGCCGCTAGGCCCGAGCAGCGCCGTCAGCGAGCCGCTCGCGACGTCGATCGACACCCGGTCGAGCGCCACGAACTCGCCGAAAAGCTTCGTGACCTCACGCGCCTCGATTGCCACTGTGCTCCTCCCTTGGTCGCAGCATCGTCAGTGCGAGCAGCGTCGTGATCCCGAGGGCGGCGAGCAGAACGGCGCCCGCGTAGGCACCCGTCGCGCCGAGACCGTCGTAGGACGCCTGGACGTACACCGTCATCGTCTGCGTTCGGCCCGCGATGCCGCCGCCGACGATGCTGACGGCGCCGAACTCGCCGAGGGCGCGCGCCGTCGTCAGCACGAGGCCGTAGGCGACGGCCCAGCGGATCGCCGGAAGCGTGACCCTCCGGAAGGTCGCCAGCGCCGAAGCGCCGAGCGTCGCCGCGGCCTCCTCCTGCTCGGTGCCGATCTCGCGTAGCACCGGCACGACCTCGCGCACGACGAACGGCAGCGTCACGAACATCGTCGCGAGCACCATCGACGGCAGCGCGAACAGCACCTGGACGCCGTGGCCGCTCAGCCACGGCCCGAGCCAACCGTCGCGGGCGTACAGCAGGTAGAGCGCCACGCCGACGACCACCGGCGAGAGCGCCAGCGGCAGATCGACGATCGCATTCACGAGGCCCATGCCGGGCACCCGGTGCCGCACGATCGCGAGGCCGCAGAGGATGCCGAAGATCGTGTTCAGCGGCACGGCGATCAGCGCTATCTCCACCGTCAGCTTCAACGCGTGCACGGCGGTTGGGTTCGAGAGGGCCGCCCAGAACGGGTGCAGCCCGTGCTCGAACGCACGCCAGAAGATGAGCGCGACCGGGGCGACGAGGATCAGCCCCAGGTAGGCGAGCGAGCCGTAGCGGACGAGCGGTCTAGCGGTCATGACGGATGGCCCAGCGCCGCACGCCGCCGATCCCGAGCAGCACGGCGAGCGAGACGACGAGCATGAGCACGGCGAGCGCGGACGCGCCGCTCGGGTCGCCGCTGTTGAAGTGCTGGAAGACGTAGAGGGAGGCGACCTCGGTCTTGAACGGGATGTTCCCCGCGATCAGGATCACGGCCCCGAACTCGCCGATCGCGCGCGCGAACGCAAGCGCGACGCCCGAGAGCAGCGCCGGCAGCAGGTGCGGGAAGACGACGCGCCCGAAGATCGTGACCCGGCTGGCACCCAGCGACGCCGCGGCCTCCTCCATCTCCCGGTCGAGCTCGATCAGCACCGGCTGCACCGTGCGCACCACGAACGGAAGCGTCACGAACAGCAGCGCCATCAGCACGCCCCAGCGCGTGAAGGCGACGTCGACGCCGACGCCGCCGGTGGGCCCGTAGAGCGCCAGCAGCGTCAGCCCGGCGACGATCGTCGGCAGCGCGAACGGCAGGTCCACGAGCGAGTTGACGAGGCGCTTGCCGGGAAAGTCGTCCCGCACGAGCGTCCACGCGAGCGCGGTGCCGGCGACGGCGTTGATGGCGACGACCGCGCCCGCGAGCGCGAACGTCAACTCGAGCGCCGCCTTCGCCTCCGGGTTCCACGCGACCTGCCAGAAGTGGTGCCAGCCGCCGTGGGCACCCTTCGCCGTCAGCGCTGCGAGCGGCACGAGGACGACGACGCTGAGATACCCGAGCGCGACGCCGCTCGTGAGCGTCGGCGTGCCGAGGGCGCGTCGCCGCGCCCTCGGCAGGCGGGCGGCGTCAACCGCCAGTTGAGACACCGAGACTCTGCTCGATCTTCGCGACGATCCCGTTCGTGGGGTCGAAGAAGCGCGTGTCGACGCGCGGCCAGCCGCCGACGAAGCCGATCCTGAAGAGCTGCGGCCGCGGCGGGAACTGGCGCCGGTAGTGCTTCGCCACGCTCGGCACGACCGGCCGGAAGCCGTTGTCCGCCCAGATCCTCTGCGCAGCCGGCGTGTACAGCCACTTCACGAACCGCTGTGCCTGCGCCTTGTGCGAGCCGTTGACGGCAGCGAGCGGCGTCTCGATCTGCAGGGTCGCCTTCGGGATGAGGTAGAAGACGGGCTTCCCCTGTGACTGGGCGAGCTTCGCGTCGCTCTCGTAGTCGAGAAGGACGTCTCCCCTCCCGGAGAGGAACGTGTTCAGCGCGTTGCGGCCGCTGGTGTCCTGCGAGACGTTGTGCCGGAAGAGCCGCTTCAGGTACGCCACCGACTGCTTCGGCGTCTTGCCCTCCCGCAGCATCGCGCCGTACGCCGCCATCACGTCCCAGCGGGCGCCGCCCGAGCTGAACGGGTTCGGGAAGACGACGCCGACCCCCGGCTTCACGAGGTCTTCCCACGTGTGGATGTGCTTCGGGTTGCCGTTCCGGAGCACGAAGACGACGACCGACCTCGAGACGATGCCGTGGTAGGCGTTCCGGCTCCAGCTCCGGTCGACCAGCTTCGCCTTCACCAGGCGGTCCATGTCGGTCGAGATCGAGAAGTTGACGACGTCGGCGGGCAGGCCGGCGGCCACCGCCTTGCTCTGCACCTCCGAGGCTGCGAACGAGGTCGTGAACGTGACGTCGCCCCCGGCGGGTGTCGCCTCGTAGGCCGAGATCAGCCTGGGAAAGACCGCCGTGGGGATCGAGTAGGCGACGAGCGACAGCGACGTCGCGCCGCTGCGGGCCGGTACGGCGGAGGCGCCGCCGGTCGCGACGAGCGCGGCGGCGAGGGCGGAGAGGAGGAGCAGACGGCGCATCGAGCAGGGCCAACCTTTCTCATCGGGTTAGTTGAGTTAGGCAGGCTAATGACTCGCATAAGGCTCTGTCAAGCGACAACGAGCGAGGCCCCGTCTCCGGGGCCTCGCGGTGGTGCGTGTGGAAGGCGGGTGCTTGCTACCCGACCGGGCGGACGTTCGTCGCCTGGGGGCCCTTCTGGCCCTCCGTGGGCTCAAACTCCACCTTCGCGCCTTCGCTGAGGGACTTGAAGCCCTCGCCGGCGATGCCGGTGTGGTGCACGAACAGGTCCTTCGAGCCGTCTTCGGGGGTGATGAAGCCGTACCCCTTCTCGTCGCTGAACCACTTCACAGTTCCAGTTGCCATGATCTCACCTCCCCCGCATGTTCGAGCGCGGGCCGTTCTACCAGCGCGAGCGGCGACCGCGACGGCTCGTGTAGACGAGCTTCGCGCGGGCGGTCCGCATGCCGGTGCTTTCGAACTGCTCGCCGTGGCCGAGCCGCGCTGCGACGCGGCTGACATCTGCCTGCTGGTCCGGCAGGACAAGCGTGCTGCCGCGGCCGGAGCGGCCGGCGCGGCCGGTGCGGCCGACGCGGTGCACGTAGTCCGTGTGGTCCTGAGGCGGGTCGAAGTTGATCACGTGGCCGATGTCGTCGAGGTCGAGGCCGCGGGCCGCGACGTCGGTGGCGACGAGAGTCGTCGCGCGGCCCGAGCGGAAGCGCTCGAGCGCGCGCTCGCGCTGCGGCTGCGACATGTCGCCGTGCATCGTGACGACTCCCACGCCCCGGCGCGACAGCTTCTGCGCGAGCCGGTCGGCGCCGCGCTTCGTTCGCACGAAGACGAGGGACAGGCCGTCCTCGAGCTCGAGCAGCTCGACGAGTCTCTCGACCTTGTCGTCAGCGGTGACGGGCACGAACTCGTGATGCGTGATGCCGTCCTCGGCGCTCTCCGGCATCCGGCGCGACTCGAACCGCGACGGATCGTGGGTGTACGCGCGCGCGAGGTCGCCCACCTCGCCGTCGAGCGTCGCCGAGAAGAGCATCGTCTGGCGCCTCTGCGGCAGGCGGCGGACGATCCGCTCGACCTGCGGGCGGAAGCCCATGTCGAGCATGCGATCGGCCTCGTCGAGGACGAGGATGCGCACGTCGTCGAGCGAGATCAGCCGCCGCTCGACGAGGTCCTGCAGCCGGCCCGGCGTCGCGATCACGATCTGGGCGCCGCGCAGCCGCTTGGCCTGCTGCGCGACCGGAACGCCGCCGTAGGCGATCTCGACGCGCAGGCCCTTGGCCGCCGCGCAGGCGCCGACCTCCTCGCCGACCTGCAGCGCGAGCTCGCGCGTCGGCACGAGCACGAGGGCCCCGGGTCCCTTGCCGTCGCGCGGCGTGCGCTCGACGAGCGGGATGCCGAAGGCGATCGTCTTGCCCGAGCCGGTCGGAGACTGCGCGAGGACGTCGCGGCCCTCGAGCGCGTCGGGGAGGACGAGCGCCTGGATCCGGAACGGCTCGGCGATGCCGCGGTCCGCGAGCGCACGCTCGACGGCCGCGCTCACGCCGAGCGCGTGGAAGCTTTCCTGCATGTTCGACTCCTTCGTCAAATTCGATGCGGTTCGAGATCACACTGCTCGAAACCACCGAAGGAGGAACGAGAAGCTGAATCTCACAGGACGACCCGTTGTCGTCCGTGGGCAACAGCGTAGCAGCCCCGACCGGCGGTCGCCGCGGGCGGTCAGCCGCCGGGGACGCGCTCGCCGGCGCGGACCTCGAACGCGAGCCGGTTCGACGGCGGCGTGAGCGGGCACGCCCAGCGCGCGTCGTAGGCGCACGAGGGGTTGTACGCGAAGTTCAGGTCGAGCACGATGCGGCCTCCGTCGACGCCGAGGTCGGCACCCTTGACCGTGTCCAGCAGGTAGCGGCCGCCGCCGTACGTCTCGCGTCCGCTGGCGGCGTCCGCGAACGGCAGGAAGACACCGCCGCCGTACCCCTCCAGCCAGTAGAGCTCGAGCGTCCCGCCACCGACCGACGCGCGGGCGAAGCGGCGAAAGCGGGTCGCCGAGCCGGCGCTGCCGGCGATCTCGCGCGTCTCCGGCTCGGCCGGGTCCACCTCGGCGACCACGCGGAGCGCGGGGTCGTACGGGAAGTAGTCGAGGCCCGGGAACGACTGCCGCACGCCCGCCGCGAGCGGCGACTGCGGGTGCGCGCGAAAGAGCTCGTCCCGGCCCGCGCGCCAGCCGCGCCACCCCTGCTCCGGGTCGGCGGCGGCGCGCACGTCCGCGTAGAGCTGAAAGACCCGCCGCTTCCAGTCGAGGAGCTCCAGCTCCTCGGTCATGCGGGGATCTTCGTCTCGGCACTGGCCGCGCCGGCGAGCTCCTCCCCCGTCGCCGCGCGCGAGGTCGTCCGCAACGGCACCTCGCGCAGGAGCCAGGAGAGCAGGAAGGCGCAGAGAGCGATGCCGGCGGCGGCGAGGAACACCGGCCGCAGCGACGCGGCGATCGCCGCGGCATAGGCGTGGTGCAGGGGCGGCGGCAGGCGGTTGACGATCGCGGGGCTCGCCGTCCGCGGCGCGTGGACGCCCGGCGGCAGCAGGCGCGCGAGGTTCCGGTGCAGGCTGTTGCCGAAGATCGCGCCGAAGAGCGCCACGCCGACCGAGCCGCCGACCTGCCGGAAGAGCACGGAGCCGGAGGTGGCGACGCCCATGACCCGGTACCCCACGGCGTTCTGCACCGCGAGCACGAGCACCTGCATCACCATCCCCAGGCCGAGGCCGACGACGAGCATCGACAGCGCCGCGGCCCAGGACGAGGAGTGCAGGCTCAGTCTCGAGAGCAGCACCATGCCGGCCGTCACGAGCGCCGTGCCCGCGATCGGGAACGGCCGGTAGCGCCCGAAGCGGCTGATCAGCCGCCCGCTGACGATCGACGTCACGAGGAGGCCGCCCATCATCGGCGTGAGCTGCAGGCCGGAGGCGGTCGGACTCTTGCCCTTCACGATCTGGAGGAACAGCGGCAGGTACGTGACCGAGCCGAAGAGGGCCAGGCCGATGACGAAGCCGACCGCACTGGTCACGGCGAAGACGCGGTTGCGGAAGAGCGCGGGCGGCAGGATCGGCTCCGGCGCGCGCAGCTCGATGAGCAGGAACAGCGCGAGCAGCACGACGCCCGCCGTCACCAGGGCGATGCTCTCGGCGGATCCCCAGGCGATCGTCGTGCCGCCGAGGCTCGTGAAGAGGATGACCGCGATGAGGCCGCCGGCGAGCAGCGCCGCGCCCGCGTAGTCCATCGAATGCCGCACGTGCTCGGCACGCGAGCGGAAGACGACGCCGATCACGAGCAGCGCGGCCGCCCCGACGGGCAGGTTGACGTAGAAGATCCAGCGCCAGGAGAGGTGGTCGACGAAGAAGCCGCCGACCAGCGGCCCGACCACGGTCGAGACCCCGAACACGGCGCCGAAGAGCCCCTGGTAGCGGCCGCGTTCGCGCGGCGGGATGATGTCCCCCACCACCGCGATCGTCGTCACGAGCAGACCGCCGGCCCCGAGCCCCTGCAGGGCGCGGAAGCCGATCAGCTCGACCATGTTCTGCGCGACCCCGCAGAGGGCCGACCCGACGAGGAAGATCACGATCGCGACCTGCAGCACGACCTTGCGGCCGTACAGGTCGCCGAGCTTGCCGTACAGCGGCCCCGTGACCGTCGAGGCGAGCAGGTACGCGGTGACGACCCACGAGAGGTGGGCGAGGCCGCC
>JBBWZD010000112.1:0-22765 GCA_039648875.1 Actinomycetota bacterium | reverse complement strand
GGCGGCGAGTACGTCCTCGACGGCTCGAAGCGCTTCATCACGAACGCCTCCGTCGCGGGCCTGTACACCGTCTTCGCCAAGACGGATCCGGAGGCCGGCCACGCCGGCATCTCCGCGTTCGTCGTCGAGGCCGACACTCCGGGCTTCTCGGTGACGCGGCTCGAGCCGAAGATGGGCATCAGCGGCTCGACCACCGGCGAGCTCGCGTTCGACGACTGCCGGATCCCCGCCGGCAACCTGCTCGGCGAGGAGGGCGAGGGCTTCCGAATCGCGATGCGGATCCTCGATCGCTCCCGCCCCGGCGTCGCCGCGCAGGCGCTCGGGATCGCGCAGGGAGCGACCGACTACGCCCTCGAGTACGCGAAGGGGCGCGAGACGATGGGCCGCCCGATCGCGCAGCACCAGCTCATCCAGGCGAAGCTCGCCGACATGGAGACCGAGTGCGAGGCGGCGCGGGGGCTGCTGTACCGCTTCGGCCGGATGGCCGACAACGGCGTCGACGGAACCGAGCTGACGAAGGCCTCCGCGATGGCGAAGCTGAAGTGCGGCGACGTCGCGATGGCCGTCGCCACGGAGGCGGTGCAGGTCCTCGGCGGCTACGGCTACATCCGCGAGTACCCGGTCGAGCGCTACATGCGCGACGCGAAGATCACCCAGATCTACGAGGGCACGCAGGAGATCCAGCGGCTCGTGATCGCCCGCGAGATGCTGAAGGAGAGCCGTGCGTTTCTCCTGGCGGGAGTGGGCTAGGAGGTCACGGTGAGGCTCGACGGCATCCACCACGTCACCTGCATCACCGGCGACGCGCCGCAGAACGTCGACTTCTACACCGGCACGCTCGGCCTGCGGCTCGTGAAGAAGTCGGTGAACCAGGACGACCCGACCGTCTACCACCTGTTCTACGCCGACGAGCAGGGGAGCCCCGGCTCCGACATCACCTTCTTCGAGTATCCGGGCGCCGGGCCCGGCCGCGCCGGCGCGGGGATGATCCACAGCGTCGTCTGGCGGGTCGGCTCTGCCGAGGCGCTCGACTTCTGGGCGGGCAGGCTCGGTGTCGAGCGCGACGGCGACACGGTTGCCTTCGCCGACCCCGAGGGGCTGCGGCACGAGCTGGTGGTCGCGCACGTCCCCGACCGGCCGCTCACGGCCGAGCACCCGGAGATCCCGCACGGGCACGCGCTCCAGGGCTTCGAGGGCGTCCGCGCGTACGCACGGAACCCGGACGTGCGCACGGAGCCGCTCCTCGAGTCGCTCGGCTTCGAGCGGGCCGGGGACGCCTGGGAGACCCGCGGCGACTCGCGCGGCGGCTGGATCGGATACGGCGAGCCGCCCGACGAGCCGGGCATGCCCGGCGGAGGCACCGTCCACCACGTCGCGTGGGCCTCGACGATGGACGACCACGAAGCGTGGCGGCGGCGGGTGATCGAGGCCGGCGGCCGGCCGACCCCGATCGTCGACCGCTTCTGGTTCCGGTCGATCTACTTCCGCGAGCCGAGCGGCGTGCTCTTCGAGATCGCGACGCTCGGCCCCGGCTTCGCGACCGACGAGGACCCCGAGCACCTCGGCGAGCAGCTCATCCTGCCGCCTGACTTCGAGCACCTGCGCGCCCAGGTCGAGCCGAAGCTGACGCCGCTGCCGGATCCGCGCGCGAACTGGGCCCGGGCGTAGAGCCGGGGCGCCACCTCCTGGCGCTCGAGCGCCCCGCCGCAGGCGAGGCGGCCGGCGCGCTCGTGCTGCTGCACGGCCGCGGCGCCGACCAGCACGACCTCTTCCCGCTGCTCGACGCGCTCGACCCGGAGCGGCGGCTGCACGGGTACACGCCGCGCGCTCCACTGGCCCTGCCGCCCGGCGGCGCCCACTGGTACGTCGTGCCGCGCGTGGGCTATCCCGATCCCGCCAGCTTCGGCATCGGCTTCGCCGCGGCGTCGTCGTGGCTCGACGCGCTCCCATTCCAACACGAGCGGATCGTGCTCGGCGGCTTCTCGCAGGGCGCGGTGATGAGCTACGCGCTGGGGCTCGGGAGCGGCCGGCCGCGCCCCGCCGCGCTCTTCGCCCTGAGCGGCTTCGTGCCGACGGTCGAGGGCTGGAAGCCGGACCTCGAGCCGCCCTTCCCGCCGATCGCAATCGGCCACGGCGTCTACGACAGCGTGATCCCCGTGGAGTTCGCCCGGCGCGCGCGGGCGCTGCTCGAGGGCGCCGGCGCCGAGCCGCTCTACCGCGAGTCGCCGATCGATCATGCAATCGACCCGGCGATCGTCCCCGAGCTCCGCACGCTGATCGCGGCCGCGCTTCCCGGCGTGTGACGGTCCCCGCGAGACGCACCGCCGTCGTCGTCGGCTCGGGGCCGAACGGCCTCGCAGCCGCGATCACGCTCGCGCGAGCCGGCCTCGACGTCGTGGTGCAGGAGGCGTCCGAACGGATCGGCGGCGGCATGCGTACCGAGGAGCTGACGCTGCCCGGGTTCCGGCACGACGTCTGCTCGGCCATCCATCCCCTCGGCCGGTCGTCGCCCTGCTTCGCCGACTTCGACCTGGACGTCGAATGGGTCGAGTCGCCCGCGTGCGTCGCGCATCCCTTCGACGACGAGGAGGCCGCGCTGGTGGTGGGCTCAGTCGAGGAGACCGCAGCGGGTCTCGGGGCGGACGCCGAGGCGTACCGCGCGCTCGTCGGACCGCTCGTCGTGGGCTGGAAGGCGGTCGAGCCCGTCCTGCTCGGGCCGTTCCCGCTCGAGCCGCGCGCGGTGCTCCGGCTGCTGCGCACCGTCGGCCCCGGCGCGTCGGCGCGGGGCGTGCGGGCCGCGCTCGCGGCCGCCGAGCCGCTGGCCCGCAGGCTGTTCTCGACGCCACGGGGCCGCGCCCTCTTCGGGGGGAACGCCGCGCACTCGATGCTCCCGCTGGAGCGGCGCCCGAGCGCCGGCTTCGGCCTCGCGCTGCTCGTGCTCGGGCACGCCGTCGGCTGGCCGTTCCCGCGCGGCGGCTCCCAGGCGATTGCCGACGCGCTCGCGGCGAGCCTGCGGCAGGCCGGCGGCGAGATCCGGACGTCGAGCCCCGTCGAGGAGCTGCCGCGCGCGGACGTCGTCCTCTGCGACGTGTCGCCGCCGGAGCTGCTGCGGCTCGCGCGGGGGCGGCTCGCCGGCCGGTACGAGCGGGCGCTCCGCCGCTACCGCTACGGCCCGGGCGCGTTCAAGGTCGACTGGGCGCTCGCCGAGCCCATCCCCTGGCGCGACGAGCGCTGCACGCGCGCGGCCACGGTGCACCTCGGCGGCTCTCTCGACGAGATCGCGGCGTCGGAGCGGGCGCCCTGGCTCGGCCGGGCGAGCGAACGCCCCTTCGTGCTGCTGGCGCAGCCGAGCCGCTGGGACGAGACGCGCGCGCCCGCGGGCCGGCACACGGCGTGGGCGTACTGCCACGCGCCGAACGGCTCGACTGCGGACCTGACGGCGGTCGTCGAGGCGCAGGTGGAGCGGTATGCGCCCGGCTTCGGCGAGCTCGTGCTGGCGCGGAGCTCCCTCGGGCCGCGCGACCTCGAGGCGCACAACCGCAACCTCGTCGGCGGCGAGCTCAACGGCGGCGCGATGGACCTGCGCCAGCTCTACCAGCGGCCGGTGGCGAGCCTCGTCCCGTACCGCACGCCGCTCCGCGGCGTCTACCTCTGCTCGGCCTCGACTCCACCCGGCGGCGGCGTGCACGGCATGTGCGGCTTCGCCGCCGCCTCGGTCGCCTTGCGCGACCTGGGGCTCCGCGGGAAGGGTCCGCCGTCGCGCGGGTGACAGCGGCGCCTCACAGAGCGACCGGCTCGTAGCGGTTGCGGATCTCGTCGACGAAGGCGGCGAGACGTTCCGCCAGCGCGGCGTCGGCGATCTCCAGCACGTTCTCGGCATTGAGCTCACCGGAGTGCGAGAGGTTGAAGCTGCCGACGAAGACGACGTCGTCGGCCACCGTGACCTTGGCGTGCATGTAGTCGTGCACGGATCCCGGCGCGTACGGCGTCGAGCGCTTCCCCGAGAAGGGGGCGCGCGTCAGCGACGTGCGCAGGAGCGGCTCCTTCCACGAGGCGTTGCCGTTCGCCCGCCATTGCTCCAGCACCTGCTGCACCTGGGTCAGATCGACCACGCCCGCGACGTCGACGCGTCCGTCGGAGGCGACCTGCGCCAGCGTCCCCAGGATCGGGCCCGAGGAGATGACGGGCGACGCGATGCGGACGCGCCGCGTCGCCGTGCCGACGGCTCTGGCGATGCGCTGCGCGAGCTTCTCGCCGCGCCCGGGGCAGAACCAGGGGCGGACGGCGGTGCCGCCGACCTGCAGCGGCGCGCTGTCGACCTTGCCGCTGTGCCTGACGTCGCGCCTGCTCCAGAGCTGCTCGAAGTCCTCGCCGAAGCGCGCCGCCAGCTCCGGCGAGTCCACGGTCACGATCACGTTCTCCTCGCGCGTCCACGAGTCGGCGGTCCAGTTCGTGGAGCCGCTCCAGACGGCGGAGCGGTCGCGGATCACGTACTTGTGGTGCATGAGGTCGGGCACGCCCGGGATTGCCGCCGTCGCCCACGGCAGCGACTCGACGAGCGCCGGATCGGTGCCCGGCGGCGGCGGCACGGGCGCGTGCTTGCCGTGGTCGACGTTGTACGCGAGCCGCACTGCGACCCCGCGGCTCGTCGCGTCGGTCAGCGCGCCCTGGACCATGTGCCGGAGCGGCTCCGGCAGGCGCAGGTCGTAGATCGCGATCTCGAGCGTGCGCTCGGCGGCCGACGCGAACTGGGCGAGCGCGCTCGCCGTCTCCTCCGCCGGCTGCCCGCCGTCGGTCAGCGTGCGGATCTCGATCAGCGCGTCTTCGCCGCGCGGAGCGACGCCTTGTGCGCTCGCTTGGCCGCCTGGTACTCGGCCAGCGCCTGTCCCGAGTCGACGTCGCCGAGGGTCGGATGGCCCGGCACGAGCGGCTCCGCCGCCGCGACGCCGTAGCGCTTCGCGAGCACCGCCCCCAGGCTCGTGATCTTCATCTCGCCGAAGCCGGGCAGCGCCGCGATCCGCGCTCGCAGGTCGTCACCGTCGCGCGCCTCCGTCCAGATCCGCTCCGCGCGGCCGCCGTAGTCCTCGGCCACGGTCGCCGCGAGCTCTCGCACGCGTGCCGCCATCGCGCCCGGGAAACGGTGCACCGCCGGCTTCTCGCGGAACGCCTCCGCGAGCCGCACCGGATCCAGCTCGGCGATCGCCTGCGGATCGAGCGTGCCCAGCCGCTGCTTCAGCTTGAGCGGCGCGGCGAAGGCGGTGGGCACCGTCACCTGCTGGTCGAGCGCGAAGCCGACGAGCAGCGCGAACGGATCGCTCGCGATCAGCCTGCAGGCTGCGTCGTCGTCCGTGAAGTACAGCCGGTCGGGCGTCGCCACGGCCACGATCCTAGCCTGCCGCCCTCGTCGCTTCGACACCCGGAGGTACGCTCCGGCGATGAGCCCGCTCGACGTCTTCTCCGAGGCGACGCGGGCCTGGTTCGAGCGGGCGTTCGCCGCCCCGACCCCGGCTCAGGCGCTCGGCTGGCCGGTCATCGCCTCCGGCGCGAACACGCTGATCCAGGCCCCCACGGGCTCGGGCAAGACCCTCGCCGCCTTCATGTACGCCATCGATCGCCTGACGCCGTCGCCGGGGAAGGGGCTGCGCGTCCTGTACGTCTCGCCGCTCAAGGCTCTCAACTACGACGTCGAGCGGAACCTGCGCGGGCCGCTGGCGGGGCTGCGGTCGGAGCTCCGGGTGGCGGTGCGCACGGGCGACACGCCGCAGAAGGAGCGGGCGGCGATGCTGCGGGACGCGCCCGACATCCTGATCACGACGCCCGAGTCGTTGTTCCTGCTGCTCACGTCGCGTTCACGGGAGCTGCTGCGCTCGGTCGACACGCTCATCCTCGACGAGGTGCACGCGGTTGCCGGCACGAAGCGCGGCGCGCATCTGGCGCTGAGCGTCGAGCGGCTCGAGCGCCTGCGGGACGCGCCGCTCCAGCGCATCGCCCTCTCGGCGACGCAGCGTCCGCTCGAGGAGATCGGCCGCTTCGTGTCGGGTGGACGGCCGATCGAGCTGGTGGACGCGGGCGTGGCGAAGCAGCTCGACCTCCAGGTCGTGGTGCCGGTCGAGGACATGCGCGAGCTGGGCTCGAACGCCGCGCTCGACCAGCGGCAGTACGAATCGGCCGACTCTGGCATCACGCCGGGGCTCGAGGTCGGCAGCCGGTCGATCTGGCCGTCGATCTACCCGGCGCTGCTCGAGCTCGTGCGGGCGCACCGCTCGACGATCGTGTTCGTCAACAACCGGCGCCTGGCCGAGCGGCTGGCGCTGCGCCTCAACGATCTGGCGGAGGAGGAGGAGATCGCACGCGCGCACCACGGCTCGTTGTCGCGCGAGCAGCGGCTGCTGATCGAGGAGGACCTGAAGGCGGGGCGCATCCCGTGCCTGGTTGCCACGTCCTCGCTCGAGCTCGGGATCGACATGGGCGCCGTCGATCTCGTCGTGCAGGTGGAGTCGCCGAAGTCGGTCGCGCGCGGGCTGCAGCGGATCGGTCGCTCCGGACACACGCTGGAGGCGGTCTCGAAGGGGCGGATCTTCCCGAAGTTTCGCGCCGACCTGCTCGAGTCCGCGGTCGTCGTGGCGCGGATGCGCGAGGGCGCGATCGAGGAGACGCACATCCCGCGCAACCCGCTCGACGTGCTCGCGCAGCAGATCGTGGCGATCTGCGCCGACGAGGAGATCGAGGTCGCGGAGCTGCACCGGCTCGTCCGCGGCGCCTATCCGTTCGCCGACCTGTCTCGGACGCAGCTCGAGAACGTGCTCGACATGCTCGCCGGCCGCTACCCCTCCGACGAGTTCGCGGAGCTGCGGCCGCGGGTGATCTGGGACCGCACCGCCGGTGTCGTCCGCGGGCGCCAGGGCGCACGGCGCCTCGCGGTCACCAACGCGGGCACGATTCCGGACCGCGGCCTCTTCGGCGTCTTCATCGCCGACGGCAGCGGCCGCGTCGGCGAGCTCGACGAGGAGATGGTCTACGAGGCCCGCGCCGGCCAGGTGATCATGCTCGGCGCCTCCTCCTGGCGGATCGAGGAGATAACGCGCGACCGCGTGCTCGTCTCGCCGGCGCCGGGCGTCCCGGGCGCCGTCCCGTTCTGGAAGGGCGAGGGCGTCGGCCGCCCCTATGAGCTGGGCGAGGCGATCGGCCGCTTCTCCCGGGAGCTGCTCTCCCTGGAGGAGCCCCGCGCGCTGGAGCGCCTGAGCTCGGACCTGGATGCGCGAGCCGCGGCGAACCTCGTCGCGTTCCTGCGGGAGCAGGAACGCAGCACGGGCGTGGTGCCCTCGGACCGCACGGTCGTCGTCGAGCGCTTCCGCGACGAGATCGGCGACTGGCGGATCTGCATCCTGTCGCCGTTCGGGGCGCGCGTGCACGCGCCCTGGGCGATGGCCGCCGGCGCGCGCCTGCGCGCCTCGCTCGGGATCGAGGTGCAGTCGATCTGGTCCGACGACGGCATCGCCTTCCACCTGCCCGACGCCGACGCGCCGCCGTCCACCGACCTGCTGGTGCTCGACGCCGCCGAGCTCGACGACCTCGTGCTCGCCGAGGTGGGGCAGACGGCGCTCTTCGGGGCGCGCTTCCGCGAGAACGCGGCCCGAGCGCTGCTCATCCCGCGACGGCGGCCCGGCGAGCGGACGCCGCTGTGGCAGCAGCGGCTGAAGGCGCAGGGCCTGCTCCAGGTCGCCCGCAAGTACGAGAGCTTTCCGATCGTGCTCGAGACGTACCGCGAGTGCCTGCAGGACGTCTTCGACCTGCCGGCGCTGAAGCGGCTGCTGCACGGTCTGCGTACGCGCGAGATCGACCTCGTCGACGTCGAGACGGCGAGCGCGTCGCCCTTCGCGGCTTCGCTCCTCTTCGACTACATCGCGACGTACATGTACGAGGACGACACGCCGCCGGCGGAGCGCCGGGCACAGGCGCTGTCGCTCGACCGCGACCTGCTCCGCGAGCTGCTCGGGCAGGAGGAGCTGCGGGAGCTGATCGACCTCGACGCGCTGGCCGAGGTGGAGCGCTCGCTGCGCCCCTTCGTCTCGAGCCCGGATCACCTGCACGACCTCCTGCGCCTCCGCGGCGACCTGCGCGTCGGAGAGTTCGACGAGGCGCACGCGGCGATCCTGGAGGCGGAGCGCCGCGCGATCCGCGTCCGCCTCGCCGGCGAGGACAGACTGGTCGCGGCCGAGGACGCGGGGCGCTACCGCGACGCGCTCGGCGTCATGCCGCCCGGCGGGCTGCCGGAGACCTTCCTCGAAGGCGGCCGCGACTCGCGGCGCAGCCTGGTGCGGCGCTACGCGCGCGGTCGCGGCCCGTTCACGACCGCGGAGGCCGGCGCCTGGTTCGGCGTCGACGTCGAGCCGCAGCTGCGCGAGCTCGAGCGCGACGACGACCTCGTGCGCGGGGAGCTGCGGCCGGGCGGCAGCGAGCGCGAGTGGTGCGACCCCGAGGTGCTGCGCCGGCTGCGGCGCGCCTCGCTCGCGGCGCTGCGGCGCGAGGTGGAGCCGGCCGAGCAGGCGGCGCTCGGACGGTTCCTGCCGCACTGGCACGGGATCGACCGGCGCGCGTCGCTGCGCGAGGCGCTCGTGCCGCTCCAGGGGCTTGCGCTGCCGGTGTCGCTGTGGGAGGCGGAGGTGCTGCCGCGGCGAGTGCCGGCCTACCGGCCCGAGCAGCTCGACCAGCTCTGCGCCTCGGGCGAGCTGATCTGGGTCGGCGCGGGCCTCGATCGCGTCGCCGTCTTCTTCCGCGACGACGCCCCCGTGCTGGGGCGGCCGGCGGCCGCGCCGGCGCCCGAGGACGAGCAGCACGAGCGGCTCCGGGCGGCGCTCGGCGGCGGCGCCCTCTTCTGGTCGGACCTGCTGGCGGCGACGGCACTCGACCACGCGGTCGCGCTGCCGGCGCTGTGGGATCTGGTCTGGGCGGGCGAGGTGGCAAACGACGCCTGGGCGCCGCTGCGGGCGGAGCGGCGCTACCAGGCCGCGCGTCCCGACCGGCGCGTGCGCAGGTTCTCGCGCGCCCGCGCCGCGGCGGTGACCGCGACGCAGGGCCGCTGGTCGCTCGTGGCGGCGCGCTTCGCAGGGGAGCCGGACAGCCGCGCGCTCGCGGAGCTGCTGCTCGAGCGGCAGGGCATCGTCACGCGCGACGGCGTCCGCGGCGAGGGCGTTCCCGGCGGCTACGGCGCCGTCTATGCCGAGCTCCGCGCGCTCGAGACCCTCGGCACGTGCCGGCGCGGCTACTTCGTCGAGGGCCTCGGCGGCGCGCAGTTCGCCCTCGGCGGCGCCGTCGAGCGGCTGCGCGAGCTGCGCCCCCGCGACGGCGACGAGCCGGAGCCGCTCGTGCTCGCCGCCGCCGACCCGGCGCAGCCGTACGGGGCCGCGCTGCCGTGGCCGAAGCGTGCGGGGGCGCGCGCCGCGCGCGTCGCCGGCGCGCACGTCGTGCTGCTCGGCGGCGAGGCCGCGCTCTTCGTCGAGCGCGGCGGCCGCTCGCTCGTGCCGCTGCGCGACCCCGAGGACGAGTGGGTGCGCGTCGCCCTCGCCGCGCTCGTCGCCCACGTCAGGCGCGGCGGTGTCAAGCGCCTCGCCGTGGAGCGCTTCGACGGCGAGCCCGTCGCCGAGACGGCCGCGATGCCGCTGCTCGTCGAGGCCGGCTTCCTCGCCGGGCCCCGGCGCGCGGTCCTCCGCGCGTGACCTGGCACCGCCGACACGCCCGCCCGCGCCGCGCCGCCGCGCAGGTGGGGAGGTGAGCCGGAGACAGCGGCTGACGCTCGTCGCCGCGATCCTCGGCTCCGGCGTCGCAGCGGTCGACGGGTCGATCGTGGGCGTGGCTCTGCCGGCGATCGAGCGCGACCTCGGCGGCGGTCTGCCGGCGCAGCAGTGGGTCTCGAATGCCTACCTGCTCGCGCTGGGCTCGCTGATCCTGATCGGCGGCTCGCTCGGGGACATCTACGGCGAGCGGCGGGTGTTCACGATCGGCGTCGCCGCCTTCGGCGTGCTGTCGGTCGCGTGTGCGGTCGCGCCGACGATCGAGGTGCTCGTCGCCGTCCGGGCGCTGCAGGGGGCCTCCGGCGCGCTGCTGACGCCGAGCTCGCTGGCGATCATCGTCGGCGCCTTCTCGCCGCGGGAGCGGGGGTCGGCAATCGGCTCGTGGACCGCGTGGGGCGGCGCCGCGCTGATCGCCGGGCCGCTCGCCGGCGGCTGGATCGTCGATCGCGCCTCGTGGCGGTGGATCTTCGCGATCAACGTCCCCCTCGTCCTCACGACGCTGGTGCTGATCTCGGTTGCCGTGCCGCGGGCGGCGCGCGTCAGCGGCCGTCGCGTCGACGTGCTCGGCGCCGCCCTGTGCGTGCTCGGGCTCGGCGCGTTCGTGTTCGGGCTGATCGAGCAGCCGAACTACGGCTGGAGCAGCCCGGCGATCTTCGTGCCGCTGGCCGTCGGCGTCGCCGCATTCTCGTCCTTCCTCGCGTACGAGCGTCGCGGCGACGAGCCGATGCTGAAGCTCGAGCTGTTCAGCCGCCGCAACTTCGCCGTGGGCAACGTCGAGACGCTGGCGATGTACGCGGGCCTCGCGATCCTCTTCTTCTTCCTCGTGATCTTCCTGCAGCAGGTCGCCGGCTACAGCGCACTGCGTAGCGGCCTCACGACCCTTCCCGTGACGGCGGTCATGTTCACGCTCTCGCGCCGCTTCGGCGCCCTCGCCGACCATTACGGCCCGCGGCTGTTCATGGGCGCCGGCCCGTTCGTCGCGGCCGCCGGGATCCTGATGCTGCTGCGGACCGGCATGCACACGTCCTACCTCGCCGACCTGCTGCCGGCGCTCCTCGTGTTCGGTCTCGGCCTCGGACTGACGGTCGCTCCCCTCACCGCCACCGTGCTGGCCGACGCGGACGAGACGGACGCCGGCATCGCGTCGGCGATCAACAACGCCGTCGCCCGCGTCGCCGGGCTCGTCGGCGTCTCCGTCGTCGGCGTCGTCGTGGCCCACACGCTCGCCGGCGACACGTTCGCCGCCAACGCCGCCTCCGTGCGCGCGTTCCACCACGTCGTCCTCATCTGCGCTGCGCTCCTCGCGACCGGCGGCCTGGCGGGCGCGGTCGGGATCGTCAATCCGAGACGGCGCGTGCGCGCCGGAGAGTGCCCCGCCGGCCAGCTCGTCGGGGCCCCGCAGGCGGCAGTCGATTCGGGCGCGCCCTCGGCCGCGCCGGCAGAGCCTCGCAGTCAGGCTGCGACGAGCTTGTAGCCGAGCCCGCGGACGGTGACGAGCCGCTCCGGCTTCGACGCGTCGCGCTCGATCTTCCGGCGCAGGTTCGAGATGTGCACCTCGCACGCGTGCTCGTCGCCCACGTGCTCGCTGGCCCAGAGGTGCTGCATCAGCTCGCGGCGCGAGACGACGCTCTCCGGCTGCTCGGCGAGCAGCGCGAGCACCTTGAACTCCGACAGCGTCAGGTGGACGCGCTCGCCGTCGACGCGCACCTCGTGCCTGCCGAGGTCGATGTGGAGCCCGCCGAGGTCGCGCACGGCGGGAGCTCCGTTCGCCCGGTCGAGCTCCCGCCGGCGTAGGATCGCGCGCACGCGGCTGAGGAGCTCCGCCGTCGAGAACGGCTTCGTCACGTAGTCGTCGGCTCCGAGCTCCAAGCCGAGCACGCGGTCGAGCTCCGCGTCGCGCGCGGTGAGCATCACGATCGGCACGTCGCTCTCGGCGCGGAGGGCCCGGCACACGTCGGTGCCGGAAAGCTCCGGCAGCATCACGTCGAGGATGACGATGTCGTAGCCGCCCCTGCGCCCCGCCTCGAGCGCGGCTGCGCCGGTGCGCTCCTCGTCGACCTCGAACCCCTCGCGCCGCAGCGTGAACGCCACCACGTCGAGGACGCCGGGGTCGTCGTCGACCACGAGAACCCTGCCGAGGTTGCTCAAGCGGCGGGCGCCTTCTCCCGCACCCGCGCGCGCTCGAGCACGATCCGCACGCGCGTCCCCTCGCCGGGCGCCGAGTCGAGCTCGATCCGGCCGTCGAGGCTCCGCACCGCCTGCCGGACGATCGCGAGCCCGAGCCCGAAGCCCTCGGCGTCGCGGCTCTTGCCGCGGAAGAAGCGGTCAAAGACGTGTCGCTGCGCGTCGGCGGTCATGCCGACGCCGGTGTCCTCGACCTCGACGCGGAGGGTGCTGCCGGCGGCGTACGCGCGAAACGCGACGTGGCCGGCGGCCGTATGGCTCGCGGCGTTCTCCCCGAGGTTCCGCAGGGCCTGCTCGAGCAGGTCGCGGTTGACGTACCCGGCGAGGTCCGGCGGACAGTCGACCTCGACCGCGACGCCGTCGCGCGGACGCAAGTCGTCCGCGACCTCGCGCAGCAGCGGCGCGAGATGCACCGGCTCGCGCCGCGGCCGCTCCTGCCCCGCATGTGCGCGCGCGAGCGTGAGCAGCGCGCGTGCCAGCCGCGCGAGCCGCGCCGCCTCGCGGTCGATGTGCGCGAGGAAGCGGTCGCGCTCGAGCGGGTCGTCCTTCGCCCCCGCCTGGAGCACCTCCACCGCGCCGAGGATCGTGGTGAGCGGCGTCCGCAGCTCGTGCGCGGCGTTCGCCACGAACTCCCGCTCCGCGAGCTCCCGCCGCTCCTGCTCGGTCAGGTCGTCGAGCACGATCATCACCGTGTCGCCCTCCGGCTGCGCGGGGATGCCGACGAGGGCGAACGCACGCTCCTCGGCGGAGCGCACGTGTGCCTGCGCGAGTGACGCGTCCGCCTCGAACAGCCGCTCCGCGAACCCGCGCAGGGAGAATCCGTCCCACGGGTCCGGCAGCGGGTCGCCCTCGGCCAGCCGGCCGCCCAGGAGCCGTCGCGCCTCCGTGTTCGCGAAGTGGACGACGAGCGCCTGGTCGACCGTCACGACGCCCTCGTGCAGCCGCTCGAGCAGGAGCCGCAGCCGGTCGCGCTCGCCCTCGATCTGCCTGAAGGTCCGGCGGACGTGCCTGCGCATCCGCTCGAAGCTGTGTGCGAGCGCGCCGAACTCGTCGCGGAAGCGGTAGCGCAGCGGCGTCTCGAAGTCGCCGAGCGCGATCGCCTCGGCCGCGGCCGCCAGGCGTCGCAGCCGCAGCGCGATGAGCTGCGCGAGCACGAGGCCCACGAGCACCCCGATCAGGCCGGCGATCACGCCCGCGCGCAGGGCCTGGTCGCTGACGACGCCGATGGCGTTGGCGACGTCGGGACGGGCGCTGAGCACGACGAGTGCGCCGAGGCCGCCGCCGCGGAGCGGCAGGCCGACGACGAAGACGCCGCCCTTCGGCGTGCTCGTCCGGAAGCGGCCGCCGCCGAGGGCGCTGCGGAGCGCCTCTCGCTCCTGCCCCGGCGCCGCGATCCTGCCGCCGGACGCGGGCGACGCCGACGCGACGCGACGCCCTGCCGCGTCGTACACGTGCAGCTCGAGGTTCTGCTGCCTCGCGATCTGCCCGAGGCCGGCGCGCGGGCGGCCGCGTCGGGCCCAGCCGTTGACCGCGCCCGCCGCGTCGAAGGCGCTCGCGGTGGCCAGCTCCTGCGCCTTGCCGCGGAACGCGTTCTCGGAGCGCGTCGAGAACTGCGACACGACGATCGACGTCGACACCGCCGCCACGACGGCGAACGCCGCCCCGAGCCACCAGCGCACGCCGATGAAGCGGCGGGTCATGGCTCAATCGTAGGCCTATCTCGGCGAGGCGCGCAGCGCGGACACGGCGCGGCGGGGGTCGGTCCCCCACCAGGCGGCGCCGACGCGCCCGGCGAGCTCGGGAGTCGCGCCGCCGCCGCCGAGGATGATGGCGAGATCGGCCGGCCGGCGCGGCTCCCGCAGCGCCTGCTCGAGCGCGGCGCCGCGCTCGCGCATCGCGAGGCTGATCCCGAGCAGCCGCGCCGAGATGCGCTCGGCGAGCGCGAGGGCGTCGGCGACGGGCGTGTCGCTGCCGAGGTAGGCGACCTTCCAGCCCTCGCGCCGCAGCGCGATCGCGGCGGTCATCAAGCCGAGTTCGTGCCGCTCGCCGGGTGCGCAGGCGAGGACCGCGGCGCCGCGGACTCCGCCGCCCGCGTCGGCCAGCAGGTGCGCGAGCCTCGAACGGACGGCCTCGCTGAGAAGGTGCTCCTGCGCAACGGTCACGCGGCCCCGCTGCCACAGCTCGCCCACGGCCTCGAGCAGCGGCCGCACCGTCCGCGTCAGTATGCGCTCGAGGTCGTCGAGGGCGAAGGCCTGGTCGAGGAGCGCGCCGATCTCGGCGGGGTCGCCGTGCTCGACGGCGTCCAGGATGCGGCGCAGCTCCTCCCTCGGCGACGCCGCGGGCTCGACGGGGGCCTCGCCGAGCAGCGACGCCGCCTCGCCGATGCGATAGCCCTCGCGCAGCCGCTCGCGCAGCCACTCGACCCGCGCGACGTCGCGCTGCGAGTAGCGCCGCTGGCCGCCGGCGGTGCGGGCGGGCTGGAGGATGTGGTAGCGCTGCTCCCATTTGCGCAGCGTGTCCGGCGCCACCCCTGTGCGGCGCGCGAGCGCCGCGATATTCAGGCCCGCCGTCATCTGTTCGCAGACACCATGCCCACTACGCTGCCGGCTATGCCTGAAGGGGACTCGCTGCACCGGGCGGCGCAGCGGCTGCGGGTGCTCGCGGGCCAGCGCGTTGAGGTCGAGACGCCCCACCCGCGCGCCGCAGGCAAGCGTCTCGCGGAGCGCCTCGACGGCCTGCTGCTGGAGAGCGTCGAGGCGGTCGGCAAGAACCTGCTCCTCCGCTTCGAGGGCGGCCTCGTGCTGCGAAGCCATCTGCGCATGAGCGGGCGCTGGCGCGTGGAGCCGCGCGGCACGCGCCGGAGCGGACGCCCCTGGCTCGTCCTGCGAGGCGCGGAGCACGAGGCGGTGCTGTGGAACGGCCCCGTACTCGAGCTCGGCCGAAAGCCACGCGTGGACACGCTCGGGCCCGACATCCTCGCCGGCCCGCCCGACCTCGAGGCGATGGTCGACCGGCTGCGGGCCATACCGCAGCAGCGGGAGGTGGGGGACGCGCTGCTCGATCAGCGCCTCGTCGCCGGCATCGGCAACCTCTGGAAGGCCGAGTCCCTCTGGGAGGCATCCGTCTCGCCGTGGCGGCCGCTCGGCGAGGTGGAGGACGCGGAGCTGCGGGACGTGCTCGAGGTCGCGCACCGGCTGATGCGGGCGAGCACCGAGGGAATGCGGCCGCCCCGTCGCGTCTACCGTCGCGCCGGCCGCCCCTGCCGCCGGTGCGGCACCCTCGTGCGCTCGCACGGGCAGGGCGAGGCGGCGCGCACCGCCTACTGGTGCCCCGGCTGCCAGAGAGGAGGACGCGAGCCGCTGTCGTAGGTGGAACGTCGGGATGCGCTCGCCGTTCCTCTACGAGACGCTGCGCAGGTTCTGCCTCGGCGCCTTCGCGGTCTTCCACCGCGACTTCGACGCCGGCGCGAGCCTGCCGTTCGCCTTCGAGGAGCACGGCTCGTACGGCCGGCCGACCCTCTACGAGTACCGGCCGCTCGTCCGCGGCTTCGTCGAGGCACGCACCGAGCGTCTGTACGAGCGAGACGACGTGCGCGCCGCGGTCGACGACCTCCGGCGGGAGCCGGCGGCGAGGATCTTCGCGCGCGCGCACGAGGGCGGGGCGCCCGACGACGCGCGCGCCCTCTACCGCAGCGTGCTCGTGCCGCTGCTCGTTCGTACGGCGGAAGGCTGCGGCGGCTTCGACTGGGACGACCGCGCCTTCGACCGCGCGTACGCAGAGCTCGAGGCGGCGCTCTTCGGCGACGGCCACTCCTACGGCGCGGTCGCCCCCGTCGTCGGGGTCAGCTGCGGCGCCGCGATCGACCTCGGCGACGGGATCCGCGTCCGCGTCGCGGCCGCGGGCGAGCTGGCGGCGATGTGGCCGGAGGCGGCCGGCCTGCTCCCGCGCGACTTCGGCCGTGAGCCCGACCGGTTGTGCGTGCTCGAGCTCGAGCGCACGCTCGACAGGGGCGCCCGCGAGGTGCCCGACGCGCCGGGAGAGCTCGCCGACGCCGTGACGGCGCTCCGGCTCGCCACCGCTGCGCCGCTCGCCGCCGGGCCCGTGCTGTTCGAGCGGCTCGACTGGCGCCCCTACGGAATCCGGCCGGTGCTCCCGATCGCGGCGACGCCTCCGCCCGGGGAGCCGACGCGGCTCGACCCGTTTCGAGGCTCGGTGGCGGCGAAGCTGCGGCCGCAGCTTGAGGTCGCCGACGACGACGCAAGGCTCGGCGACGCCCTCGACCGCTGGGAGCTGTCGCTGTTCCAGGACGACCCGTTCCGCCGCGAGCAGCTGCGGCAGGCGCTCGACGCGGCGCTCGGGGAGGGCGCCGGCCCCTGGGCGGCGGCCATGCGCGGTGCGGCGCTGCTCGGCGAGACCGGGCGCGAGCGGGTCGAGCTCGCCGAGCTCCTGCACGCCCCGACCGCCGACCTCGTGCGCCGCCTGCTCGTCGCGCTGCTCCTGCACGGCGGCCGCGCCCGCCTGCTCCGCGAGCTGGACGAGGCGCTGCTCGGCCTCGGCGCCGGGCCCGCTCGCGTCGCGGAGCTGCGAGCGAGCTGACACATGCGGCGCTGTAGTGTCGAAGCGTGGACGAGGCGCGGACGGTGCTGGCACGGCTCGAGCGGATCGAGGAGCTCGAGCGGGACGGTGCGCCGCCGTTCGCGATCCTCCCGGAGCTGCGGGCGCTCGTGCACGAGGCCGAGGTCTGGGCCCGGCGGGAGCGGGACCCGGCGGCCGCCGCGGCCGCCGCAGCGTGTGCGGGCGCTCTCGAGAAGGCGGATGCGATAGTCCCGGCGTGACGATCGCGCACTGGGACGAGCTCGAGTCGCGGCGCCCGCCGCGCCCGGCGGTCGGCGGCGCCTGGAGCCGGCTCGGCAGCGCGGCCGGCTCCCAGGGCGTGGGGGTGAACCGCATCCAGCTCGACGCGGGCGAGATCTCGACGCCCGCACACGTGCACGGGGGCGACGAGGAGATCTTCTTCGTCCTCGGCGGCTCGGGGCTCTCGTGGCAGGACGGCGCGACGCACGAGGTCCGGGCGGGCGACTGCCTGGCGCACCTCGCGCGGGGCGAGGCGCACACGCTCCGCGCCGGCGACGGCGGCCTCGACGTGCTCGCGTTCGGCGAGCGCACGCCCCTCGGCGGCGGCTACCTGCCCAGGGCCGGCATCTACTGGCTCTACCCGACGTGGGCGGAGGTGGGGCAGGGGGAGCACCCGTTCGAGCGCGAGCAGCAGCTCGAGTGGCCCGAGCCGACGCCCCGCCCGAGCTCGATCGTGAACCTCGACGACGTCGAGGGCGCCTACGGCGGCATCGCCAAGCACCTCGGCCGCGCCGCCGGCGCGAAGCGCACCGGGCTGAACTGGATCTCGCTGCCGCCGCACGAGGAGGGCGCGCCGCCGCACTGTCACTCGGCCGAGGAGGAGCTCTTCGTGGTGCTCGAGGGCGAGGGCACGCTCGAGCTCTGGGGGCCGCCGCGGCCGGGGCAGGGGCCGGCGACGGAGCCGCAGGAGACGCATGCCGTCCGCCGCGGGCACGTCGTCTCGCGGCCGCCGGGCACCCGCGTCTCGCACTGCTTCCGCACCGGCGACTCGCCGCTGACGTTCCTCGCCTACGGCACGCGCGAGCCGAACGACATCTGCTTCTATCCCCGCTCGAACAAGGTCTTCTTCCGCGGCGTGGGCCTGATCGCCCGCCTGGAGGCGCTCGAGTACTCCGACGGCGAGCCCACGTAGTCCGCAGACCGCACGGCCCGCGGCCAACCCTTCGCCGGCGTTCCACCCGAAAGGGTCATTCCTCTGCGCACCCGCCTATCCGATAGTCCCGTTAGGCCTGCGGTGCGTGCCTCTCTCTCCAACAGGAAGCTCCAGATCGCGCTCAACGGCGGGCTCGGTCTGGGCCTGCTCGCCGTCTCCGTCTTCAGCACGAGGCACTTCGTCCACACCGGCTGGCCGCTGAGGCACGCCGACCCCGTCCTCGTCGCCGCCGCGGCGCTCCTCTTCCTCGTGGCCTATGCGTTCAAGGCCTGGGGCTGGCAGCGGCTGTTCGCCGAGGGCGACCGGCCCGCTGCGGGCGCGCTCGCGTTCGCGGGCGGAGCGGCGTGCGTCGGCGGCATCGCCTTGCCCGGCCGGATCGACGACGCCCTCCGGATCGCCGTGGTGAAGCGCTACCCCGGCACGCGCGCGGGCCTCGGCACGCTCGGGCTGAGCCTGCTCGTCCTCGGGATGCTCGACAACGCGGCGCTCACGCCTCTCGCCTCGATCGCGGCCGCGGACGCGAGCTCCTGGACCGTGCGCCTCGGCTTCGCCGTCCTCGCGGGCGCTGGAGTCCTCGCCGCGGTCGTCGTGGCGCTGCTGCCGCGCTTCGGCGGCTGGCGCCGCGTCATGGACTTCCGGCTCGGACGCTGGCTCTCCTCGCACACGCACTGCACCCGCGATGCGTGGGCGGCGTGGCTGCTCGTCTCGGTCTCCTGGGCGCTGCGCGGAACCGCCGTCTTCCTCCTGCTGAACGCGCTCTCGATGCACAGCTCGTTCCCGCTCGCGCTCGCCTTCCTCTGCGCCTCGGCCGCGTCGGCCGCGCTGCCCATCGCGCCGGCGGGCGCCGCCACGCAGGCCGGCGCCGGCGCCGCGATCCTCGTGGCGAGCGGCGTGCACGCGACGGAGGCGATCGCCTTCTCGGTTGCGGCGCAGGCGCTCGTGATCGTCACCGGTGCGGCGGTCGTGCTCCTGATCGCCTCCTGGCACCTCGCCCTGCGCGTTCGGCCGCACCTGCAGCGCGCCTAGCGCGCGCGCGCGCGTCAGCCTTCGCCGACCGCGGCGGGAGCGTGCGGGACGAGATCCCGCCGCCGGACGAGCGCGAAGGCGAGGACGGCGCCGGCGATCGCGACGAAGGCGGCGACGAGCAGGATCTCGTTGAGGCCGTGGACGAACGCTGCCCGCGCGGCCGGCGTCCGCACGTTGCCCGAGGCGACGGCGCGCCCGAATTTCGCGGGCGCTCCGCCGAGGCTCGCCTGCACGCTCTGCTGGAAGATCGCGCCGAGCCCGGCGATTCCCGTCGCGATGCCGACCTGACGGAAGGTGTTGTTGATACCGGAGGCCATGCCCGCCTGCCGCGGCGGCACCACGCTCACCGCCGTCGCCGCGAGCGGCGCGTTCACCAGCCCGATCCCGATGCCCCCGAGGACGAAGCCCGCCAGCAGCGTGGTCCAGCCCGAGCTCACCGTAATGCCGTGCATCAGCAGCAGCGCCGCCCCGTTGAGCGCGAGCCCGACCCCGAGCAGCGCGCGGACGGGGATGCGCACCGAGAGCCGGCCCGCGAGGGGCGCCGTGGCGAACGACAGCATCGAGAGCGGCAGGAAGCGCAGGCCGGCGCCGATGGGCGAGTAGCCGAGCACGTTCTGGAGGTACAGGGTCAGGTAGAGGAACTGCGAGAACATCGCCGACGACATCGCGAACGCGGTGATCTGCGCGCCCGTGAACGTGGGCACCCGGAAGAGCGACAGGTCGAGCATCGGCTCCCGCTGCCGCCACTCCACGGCCACGAACGCCGCCACGGACGCGCCTGCGGCGGCGAGGAGCGCGAGCTCGCGACCGCTCGACCAGCCCCAGTCGTTGCCGCGGAGCAGGCCGAGCACGAGCGCGAACAGCCCGGCCGACAGGGTGGCGAAGCCGGGAAGGTCGAAGCCGCCGTGCTCCTCGTCGCGCGACTCGCGCAGCTCGCGGACCGCGCCGGCGACGCATGCCGCGCCGATCGGCAGGTTGACGAAGAAGATCCAGCGCCAGCCGAGCCAGGTCGTGATGGCGCCGCCCACCATCGGCCCGATGGCAACGGCGGCGCCGACCGTGGCGCCCCAGATCCCGAACGCCGTCCCGCGCTCGCGTCCGTGGAACTCCTGCGACAGGAGCGCCAGCGAAACCGCGAACATGATCGCGCCGCCGACTCCCTGCGCGCCGCGTGCCAGGTTCAGGAACAGCGGCGTCGTGGCGGACCCGCAGGCGGCGGACGCGGCGGTGAACAGCACCACGCCGACCACGAACACCCGCTTCCGCCCGAGCAGGTCGGCGAGGGACCCCGCATTCAGCATCACGGTCGCGAGCATCAGAGCGTAGGCGTCGATCACCCACTCGAGATCGGTGAACGACGTGTGGAGCTCGCGCTGGATGTCGGGGAGCGCCACGTTGACGACCGTGATGTCCAGCAGGAGCATGAAAATGGCGACGCAGACGATGATCAGCGTGCGCCACTTGCGGTCCACGGGGCGGAAACGTACTGGAGAAGGAAAGTGCTAGCGTGATCCGAAAGGTGAGCGACGATGGCGCTCACGCGGTTGCTACCGCGCCCGCAGCCGCGGGCGACGACGGATAGGGGTCCGGCACTGGCCAGGGTCATCGCGTTCGCCAACCAGAAGGGCGGCGTCGCCAAGACGACGACCACGCTGAACCTCGGCGTCGCCCTCCGGGAGAAGGGGCAGCGGGTCCTCCTCGTCGACCTCGACCCGCAGGGCAACCTGACGATGTCGCAGGGGTGGAACCCCGACGAGATCGAGCGCTCGATGTTCGACGTGCTCGTCCACAAGCTGCCGCTCGCCGAGATCGTGCGGACGCACGAGGTCGACGTCGCCGTCTCGTCGATCGACCTCGCCGGCGCCGAGCTCTCGCTGTCGTCGATGATCGGGCGCGAGCGCGCCCTCGAGAAGGCGCTCGTGCCGGAGCTCGAGCGCTACGACTACATCCTGATCGACACGCCGCCGTCGCTCGGGCTGCTGACGATCAACGCCCTCGTCGCCGCGCACGGCGTCATCGTCCCCGTGCAGTGCGAGTACCTGTCGCTGCGCGGCCTCGTCCAGCTCGAGAACACCCTGACGATGATCCGCGAGAACCTGAACCCGCACGTCGAGATCCAGGGCATCCTGCCGACGATGTGGGACCGGCGGCTGCTGCACTCGCGCGAGGCGATCGAGATCCTGAAGGAGAACTTCGGCGAGCTCGTCCTCAACACGAAGATCCGCAAGACCGTCCGCTACGCAGAGGCCCCGGTGAAGGGGCAGTCGATCCTGAAATACGACCCGAGCGGGGAGGCGGCGGAGATGTACCGTGACCTCGCCAAGGAGGTGCTCGATGGCGCGTCGACGCGCCAGCATGCGTGAAGGCCCGCTCGCGGAGCTGTTCCGCGCGACGGAGGCCGCCCAGCGACAGGGCGAGCAGGGCGGCGAGGAGCCCGCGGAGGCCGAGGCGGCAGGTCGCGCCGCGCCCGTGCCGGCGCCGAAGCCGGAGCCCGACGAGCGCACGGTCGAGCACGTCCCGAGCTGGGAGGAGGCGACGCACGCGGAGATGCCCCTGCCCGCGCCGCCGTCGCCGCGGCCGGACCCGCTGCCGGGCCCGCCGACGCCGGACCCGCAGCCGCCCGTCCCGAGCCCGTCCCCCGACCCGCTGCCGCCGCCCCAGCCGCCCGAGCTGCGAGAGAAGGCACGGCCGCGCCTCACGGTCGAGCCGCTGCCGGAGCAGCCGGCGCGCCTGCACGTGGCGCCGCGGCCCGACAGCGCCTCCTACCTCGCCGTCATCAAGGTGGTCGGCGTGGGCGGCGCCGGCCTGAACGCCGTCAACCGGATGATCGACGCCGGCCTCGACCAGGTCGAGTTCCTCGCCGTGAACACCGACCTGCAGGCGCTGCACATGAGCGACGCGCCGGTGAAGATCCACATCGGGCGCGAGCTGACGAAGGGCCTCGGCTCCGGCGCCGACCCCGACGTCGGACGGCGTGCCGCCGAGGAGGGCTACGACCAGCTCCGGCATGCCTTGCGGGGCGCCGACATGGTGTTCGTCGCGGCGGGCGAGGGCGGCGGCACCGGCTCGGGGGCGGCGCCCGTCGTGGCCAAGATCTCGCGCGAGCTCGGCGCGCTCACGGTCGGCATCGTCACCGTCCCCTTCAAGTTCGAGGGCACGAAGCGCCGCCACCAGGCCGAGCAGGGCGTGAACGCGCTCCGTGCCGCCTGCGACACGACGATCGTGATCCCGAACGACCGGCTGCTCGAGGTGCTCGAGCGCTCGACGTCGATGCTCGACGCGTTCCGGGTCGCCGACGACGTGCTCCGGCAGGGCGTGCAGGGCATCTGCGACTTGATCACGATGCCCGGCCTGATCAACCTCGACTTCGCCGACGTCCGCACGATCATGAGCGACTCCGGAACGGCGCTGATGGGAATCGGCTTCTCCTCCGGCGAGGACAACCGCGCGCAGGAGGCCGCAGAGCGAGCGCTTCGCTCGCCGTTGATCGACGAGGAGATCAGCGGTGCCACGGGCATCCTGCTCTCGATCGCGGGCGGCGACGACATGACCCTGATCGAGGTGAACGAGGCGGCGGAGGTGATCCGCGCCGCCGCGACCGACGACACGAACATCATCTTCGGCGCGACGATCGACGAGCGCCTGAACGGCCAGGTGTGGGTGACCGTCGTCGCGACCGGCATCGGTCCGCGGACGCGCATCCGCCGGCCGGGCCTCTCGTCGCCGTCGACGCCCGGCGGCAGCGGCGACGTCGACGTGCCGTCCTTCCTGCGGAACTGAGGCTCGGGGCGAGAGGCGGTACTCCCAGCTCGCGCGCCACGCGAAAGGCGCGTCGCCGAGCTCCACGAGCGGGATCCCGTGTAGGAGGTGGTCGAGCGCCCAGCGGTTCGCCGAGTGCGCGACGACGCAGACCCGGCGACCTTCCCAGTCGCGGCGCAGGTGGTCGAGGAAGCCGCGCGTGCGCTCGACGACCTGC
>JBBWZD010000105.1:0-7906 GCA_039648875.1 Actinomycetota bacterium | reverse complement strand
CGCTTCCGGTCGATGCGGGCGTAGACGATGCCCTTCTTGTCGATCTCGAGCTCGAGCCACGAGCCGCGGCTCGGCATCAGGTTGGCCGTGAAGACCTGCTTCGTCGCGTCCTTCGGCTCCATCAGGTACGCGCCGGGCGAGCGCACGAGCTGCGTCACGATCACGCGCTCGGTGCCGTTGATGATGAACGTCCCGAACTCGGTCATCATCGGGAAGTCGCCCATGAAGACCGTCTGCTCGCGGATCTCGCCGGTCTCCTTGTTCACGAACCGGACGGTCATCGAGAGCGGGGCCTGGTAGGTCAGGTCCTTCTCGCGGCACTCCTTGATCGAGAACTGCGGCTGGCCGAACAGGTACTGGCCGAACTCGACGGCCAGCGAGCCGGTGTAGTCCTCGATCGGGGAGATGTCGTCGATCGTCTCCCGCAGGCCCTCGTCCAGGAACCACCGGAACGAGGCCTTCTGGATGTCGATCAGATTGGGGAGGTGGAGAACGTGCTCGATCTGCGAAAAGGAACTACGCGCGCGGGGCGAAGCGACCGTGCTGGTCAACGAAAGCAGCCTCCCTTGGGGACGGACGAGATCAGGCGTATACGGGCAGCGGAACGGCGGACGAGCGGAACGTCGGCGCAACCAGCCAGAGTACCGAAGCAACCCCCTCTTACGCAAGCAGAAGCCTGCGCCCACAGCCGGCGAGGCCTGGAACTGTAGCGCGCGGCCGCCGCGGCGTCCAGCCGGGCCGGAACGGCCACGGCCCGCGACCAGGTCGCGGGCCGTGGCCGGCCTGGCGCTACTTGATCTCGACGCTGGCGCCGGCCTCTTCGAGCTGAGCCTTGACGCTGTCGGCCTCGTCCTGGGCGACGCCCTCCTTGACCGGCTTGGGGGCCGAGTCGACGAGGTCCTTGGCCTCCTTGAGGCCGAGGCCCGTGAGGGCGCGGACGACCTTGATCACCTGGATCTTCTGCTGTCCGGCGCCGGTGAGGACCACGTCGAACGCCGTCTTCTCCTCCTCGGGCGCGGCGCCGTCGCCGCCGCCCGGCGCTGCGACCGCCATCGGCGCGGCGGCGGTGATGCCCCACTCCTCCTCGATCTTGTTCTTCAGCTCGACCAGCTCGAGGACGGACATCGTCCCGAGCTGCTCGAAGATCGTCTCGACTGCGGTCATCCTGGCTCCTCCTCTGTGCGCTCCGCAGCAGGCTGCGGCTCGGCGTTGGCTTCTTCGGCTTCCTCCTGGACAGGCGTGGCCTCGGCTTCCGCCGCGCCGCCCAGCTGCTCGATGCGGGCGTCCAGCAGGCCGTGCAGGTTCTGGAGCGGGGCCGTGACGAGGCCCAGCAGCGCCGTCAGCGGCGCCACGATCGCTCCCAGCACCTGGCCGCGAAGGACCTCGAGGGGCGGCAGCGTCGCCAGGCTCTCGACCTCGGCGGCGCTCATCGGCCGGCCCTCGAGGACGCCGCCGCGGATCGCCAGCACCCTCGTCTCCCGGGCGGAGTCGGCGAGCGCCTTGGCCGCGGCGACCATGTCGCCGTCCGCTTCGAGGAAGGCGATCGCGCTCGGGCCTTCGAGCAGGGCGAGCAGCGCATCTGCGCCGGCCGCCTCGGCCGCTCGGCGCGTCAGCGTGTTCTTCACGACCGTGAAGCGGGCGCCGCTCTCGAGCAGGCGCGTGCGCAGCGAGTCGATCTGCGGCATCGTCAAGCCGCGATAGTCGGCGACGAGCAGCGTCTCCGAGGCTCGGAGCCGCTCGGTCAGCTCGGAGACGACGCTCTCCTTGCTCTCTCTCTTCACTCTCAGTCCCTCCCGGAGACGACGAGGCCCGCCGAGGCGGGCCGAGGGCGGAGAGGCTTCGCCGAAGGCGCCGCCCGTCCTGATCGCCCCACCTGCGCCGGTCTTCTGCCTCTCGGCTGCCGGCGGTCTTCGGCGGTCTAGTCTGGTTAGGCGCCTACTGTAGCGACCTCTCGCTCCTCGAGCTCGTCGACGATGCCCCTCGTCCGCGCCGGGTCGACGTGGATGCCCGGGCCCATCGTGCTCGTGAGCGTGATCTGGTGGATGTAGCGGCCCTTCGCGGCCGCCGGCTTCGCGCGGACGATCTCCTCGACGACCGCCGCGTAGTTCTCGAGCAGCGTGCGCTCGTCGAAGCTCTTCTTGCCGATCGAGACGTGGACGTTCGCGCCGCGGTCGGTGCGGTACTCCAGCTTGCCCGCCTTGGCGTCGCGGACGGCCTTGCCGACGTCGAAGGTGACGGTGCCGGTCTTGGGGTTCGGCATCAGGCCACGCGGGCCGAGGATCCGGCCGAGGCGGCCCACGTTGCCCATCTGGTCGGGCGTGGCGATCGCGACGTCGAACTCGGTGAAGCCCTCCTGCACCCGCGCCGCGAGGTCGGCGGAGCCGACGACGTCGGCGCCGGCCTCCTCGGCCTCGCGCGCCTTGTCGCCCTCGGCGAAGACGGCGACGCGGACGTCCTTGCCGGAGCCGTGCGGCAGCATCAGCGTGCCGCGCAACTGCTCGTCGGCATGGCGGACGTTCAGGCCGAGCCGGAAGTGCACCTCGACGGTCTCGTCGAACTTGACGCCGTCGAGCGACTTCAGCAGCCGCAGCGCCTCGACCGGCGAGTAGAGCCGTTCGCGGTCGACGGTCTCGCGGGCGCCTAGATACCGCTTGCCACGCGCAGCCATTACGCGTCCACCTCCACTCCCATCGAGCGGGCCGTGCCCGCGATGATCAGGGCCGCGTGCTCGACGTCGCGCGCGTTCAGGTCCTGGAGCTTCGTCTCGGCGATCTGGCGCACCTGGTCGCGGCTGAGCCGGCCGACCTTGTTGCGGTTCGGCTCGGCCGAGCCCTTGTCGAGCCGCAGCGCCTCCTTGATCAGCACGGCCGCCGGCGGCGTCTTCGTGATGAACGTGAAGGACCGGTCCTCGAAGACCGTGATCTCGACCGGCGTGATGCGCCCGCTCTGGTCGGCCGTCTGGGCGTTGAACGCCTTGCAGAACTCCATGATGTTGACGCCGTGCTGGCCCAGCGCGGGGCCGACCGGCGGGGCGGGGTTCGCCTGCCCGCCGGGGATCTGGAGCTTGATCATCGTCAGGACCTTCTTCGCCACGTGAGCTCCCCTAGTCCAGCTTCTTGACGTTGTCGAAACCGACCTCGACCGGCACCTGCCGCTCGAAGATGTTGACCATCACCTGCAGCTTCTGCCCGTCGGCGTTCACGTCGGTGATCTCGCCGTCGAAGTCCGCCAGCGGGCCGGAGGTGATCTTGACCGACTCCCCGAGCTGGAACTCGACCTGGGCCCGCGCCGCGAGCGCCGTGCCGGCGCCGGTGTGCAGGATGCGGTCGACCTCGGGCTGCGAGAGCGGCACGGGCTTGGAGCCGGCGCCGACGAAGCCGGTGACGCCCGGGGTGTTCTTCACCACGCCCCAGGCCTCGTCGTTCAGGTCCATGTTCACGAGCACGTAGCCGGGCAGGACGCGCTTCTCCGCCTGCACCTTCTGGCCGTCCTTCGTCTCGATCACCTGCTCGGTGGGGACGACCACGCGGCGGAAGCGCGGCCGCTGGTTCATCGACTCGATCCGGTGCTCGAGGTTGGCCTTCACCTTGTTCTCGTGCCCGGAATAGGTATTGATCACGTACCAGCGGAACATGGAGCCCTCTCTATCGCAGCAGGACGTGCTGGACGACGTACTGCCACACCCGGTCGTTCGCGTACAGCCACGCGCCCACGATCACGCAGGCGACGAGCACGACGACCGTCCCGCCGATCACGGCCTTCTGGTCCGGCCACTCGACCTTCTTGAGCTCCGCCATCGCCTCCTGGACGAAACGGACGAACCCGAAGCCGGGCGCGCGGCGCCGCTCGGCCGGCGGCGGCGGCCGGCGCTCGGGCTGCGCGCCGCCGTTCGCGACCGGACGAACGGGCGGAGGCGCAGGCGGCCCGCCGGCAGGGGCGGTCTCGATGCCCTGGGCGCGGCGCGCACGCCGCTGCTGACGCGTCTGCCGGGCCATCGCGCCTAGCGCGTCTCCCGGTGCGCCGGGAGCTGGCCGCACCAGCGGCAGTACTTCTTGAACTCCACCCGGTCGGGCGAGTTCCGCTTCGACTTCTGCGTCTGGTAGTTCCGCCGCTTGCACTCCGTGCACGCGAGCGTGATTGCGACTCTGACTCCGGTGGCCATCTGTTCTTTCCCTAGCTCGAGGTGAACGCGTTGAAGTAGCGCCGGGTGGGCTCGAACCACCGACCTCTGCATTATGAGTGCAGCGCTCTAACCAGCTGAGCTACGGCGCCCCGCGCGCCGGGGGAGTGTAGCGAAAGTTCGGCCGTTCTCCCGTACCCCCGCCCGGCTCTGCGGCGTTCTTCTGGACGTCACCGACAGCCCTCGGGAGGAGGAGGCAAAAGATGAGCGCGAGTGCGGCGGGCGAGCGGATCGGGGTCACCGGGGCAACAGGAAAATCCGTCACCACCGACATACCGAACCGGCTCGACCGGCTGCCCTGGAGCCGCTGGCACTGGATCGTGATCGTCGCCCTCGGCGTCACCTGGATCCTCGACGGGCTGGAGGTCACCCTCGTCGGCTCGATCGCCGCCAGCCTGACCTCTAAGAGCACCCTCGGCCTCTCGACGGCGCAGGCGACGGCGGCGGGGAGCTTCTACCTCGCGGGCGCCGTCGGCGGCGCGCTCCTCTTCGGCTACCTCACCGACCGCTTCGGGCGCCGCAAGCTGTTCATGATCACGCTCGGCGTCTACCTCGTCTTCACCGTCGCGACGGCGCTGGCGTGGAACTTCTGGTCGTTCATGATCTTCCGCGTCCTCGCCGGCTCCGGCATCGGCGGCGAGTACTCCGCCATCAACTCTGCGATCGACGAGCTGGTGCCGGCCCGCGTGCGCGGCCGCGTCGCCCTCGCGATCAACAGCTCGTGGTGGATCGGCACCGCCGTCGCCGCCGGCCTGACCGTCGTGCTGCTGAACTCGCTCTCGGCGAACCTCGGCTGGCGCGTCGGCTTCGCGCTCGGCGCGATCCTCGCGATCGGGATCCTCTTCGTGCGGAACGCCGTGCCCGAGAGCCCGCGCTGGCTGCTCACGCACGGCCGCGCCGACGAGGCCGAGCAGGTGGTGCGGCAGATCGAGGCCGACGTGCAGAAGTCCCACCCCGACCTGCCCGAGCCCGAGGGCGAGCCGCTCGAGATCGAGCAGCGCCGCTCGATCGGCTTCGCCTCGATTGCGAAGCACGTGATGAAGGAGTACCCCGGTCGCGGCGTGCTCGGCTTCTCGCTGATGGCCTCGCAGGCGGTCCTCTACAACGCGACGCTCTTCGGGATGACCTCGATCCTGACCACGTTCTTCCACGCGTCGAAGGCGAACGCGCCGCTCTACATCATCCCGTTCGCGATCGGGAACCTGCTGGGGCCGTGGCTGCTCGGGCCGCTCTTCGACACGGTCGGGCGCAAGTTCATGATCTCGAGCACGTACCTCCTCTCGGGCGCGATGCTGCTCGTGACGGCGTACCTCTTCCACCAGCAGGTGCTCTCCGCCACGACGCTCACCGTCTGCTGGTCGATCTGCTTCTTCTTCGCCTCGGCGGGCGCGTCGGCGGCCTACCTGACGGTCAGCGAGATCTTCCCGATGGAGACGCGCGCGATGGCGATCGCCCTGTTCTACGCCTGCGGCACGGCGGTCGCGATCGCCGCGCCGTGGACGTTCGGCAAGCTGATCGAGACGAACTCCGTCGGCTACGTGACGATCGCGTTCGTGATCGGCGGCGCGATCATGGCGATCGGCGGCATCGTCGAGATCCTGCTGGGCGTCGCGGCCGAGAAGCGGCCGCTCGAGGCGGTGGCACGGCCGCTCAGCGCCGTGCGCTCGCGGGCCGGCGGCGCGGCGGCGATGCCGGCCCGGGCCCGCTGAGCCCCGGGTCTCTACCTAGCGACGACGGGCCGGCGCTTCGCGGCGCCGGCCCTCGTGGATCCAGGCGGCGGCGGAGAGCGACCCCAGCATCGCCGCGACCGGCACGGCCGCGCCGAAGATGAAGAGTGCGTGGAGCATCGTGGGCCCAAGCCTCGCGGCCCTGCACCCTCCGCGCAATGGGCCGTTCGGCCCAACCGCGGCGTCCGCTGGACCCAGCCGCCGTGACGATCTCGCGACACTTCCGAATCGGGGTCTGGCCCGGGCCTGACCCCGGGTGTTCGGCGGGGCCGCGGCCGGCGGGGGCACGTCTTGCGTCCACGGTGGGGGGACGCTCAGCCCTGCGGGAGGGCAGCGCGGAGCTTGCCCGCGAGCTGCTCGAGGAGCTTCAGCGCCCGCTCCTCGTCGCGGCGGTTCTCCTCGAGCAGCCCCGCCGCCTGGTCGTGGCCGAGCTGCTTCGCGAGACCGATCACGGACTCGTAGACCGCGAGCTCCAGGTGCTCCGTCCGCACGCCGCCGCCGGCGTGGAAGAGGTCGCGCAGCGCCGGCTCCTTGACGTTGCCCGCCACCTCCTCGTGCTGCTCGCTCAGGCACTCGAGCGCGCCGCTCCGCGCCGACGCCGGCTCGGCCCGCACGCTCAGGAACGCCTGCTCGACCCGCGCCACGTGCCGCCGCGTCTCCTCCAGGTGCTGCGAGAAGGCGCCACGCAGCTCCTCGTCGTGCGCCTCGTCCCGGAGCTTCGGCAGCGTCTGGAACTCCAGGATGCGCTCGATCCACAGCAGCTCGGCGAGCTCGAGCAGAAAGAGGTCGCGGGGGTTGCTCAGCGTGGCGATGCCGGCTCCCCCCGCCGCAGCAGCCGTGTCCGCCGCGCCGCGCCCTGCGCCTCGGCCGCCGCGCCCCGCTCGACCCGCTTGTCCGCGAGGAGCCCCGCGAGGCGATCCGAGAGGGCCATGATCACGAGCGCCGGGTTGGCGGCGCCCTCGGTCGGGAAGACGCTGCCGTCCGCGACGAGCAGGTTCGGCACCTCCCAGGCGCGGTGCGAGGAGTCGACGACCGAGTCGCGCGCGCTGAAGCCCATCCGGCAGCCGCCCACGAGGTGCGCGTAGCGGTCGATCTTCAGCTGGTCCTGCGCGCCCGCGCCCTCCCAGATCTCCTCCATCACCTTGCCCGTGTACGCGATGTTCTTCCGGTCGTTCTCGCACAGGCTGTACTGGAAGCAGGCGACGGGCATGCCGAACCGGTCGCGCTGCGAGGCGAGCGTGACCCGGTTCTCGGGCAGCGGCATCAGCTCGCTCAGCGCGCCGAGCACGGTCCAGTGGTTGTAGTCGCGCATGTACTCCCGCAGCGCCTGCCCCCAGTGCCCCTCCGCCACCACGTGCTCGGCCCAGCCGATCGGCAGCGGCGAGATGGTCTGGATCGAGAAGCCGCGCGCGAAGCCGCGCGCCTCGTCCGTCTCGTAGAACTGCTCGCTCGAGATCTCCGGCGGTGGCGCCTTGTACATGCGCATCAGCTCGGGGAAGCGCCCGGCGACCTGCGTCGCCCCCTGCACCATCACGTACCGGCCGACGAGGTCCTCGCCGTTCGCGAGCCCGCGCGGGAAGCGCCGGCTCGTCGAGTTCAGCAAGAGCCGCGGCGTCTCGATCGCGTAGCCGCACACGGCGACGACGTCGGCCCGCTGGAAGTGCTCTCGGCCGTCCTGCACGTAGGTGACCCCCGTGGCGCGGCCGGTGGCCTCGTCCACCTCGACGCGCGTCGCCATCGAGTCGGCCCGCACCTCGACGCCGTACTCGATCGCGTCGGGCAGGTGGGTGATCAGCGGCGAGGCCTTCGCGTTGACCTTGCAGCCCTGCAGGCAGAAGCCGCGGTAGATGCAGTGCGGGCGGTTGCCGAAGACGCCGTTGGTGATCGACACCGGCCCCACCCGCATCTCGATCCCGTACTCGGCCGCGCCCTCCCAGGCCTTCGCCGCCGCGCCGGCGATCGGATGCGGCGCATGCGGATAGGTGTGCGGGTCGCCCCA
>JBBWZD010000087.1:0-8447 GCA_039648875.1 Actinomycetota bacterium | reverse complement strand
GAGCACCTGCGGCGCGTCGAGCGGGCGAAGGAGCACATCCGCGAGGGCGACGTCTTCCAGGTGGTGATCTCGCAGCGGGCCGAGCGGCCGACCTCGGCCTCGGCGCTCGAGCTCTACCGCGCGCTCCGCCGCGTCAACCCCTCTCCCTACCTCTTCCTGCTCGAGCTCGACGGCCTCTCTCTCGTCGGCAGCTCCCCCGAGACCGTCGTCAAGTGCGAGGGCTCGCGCGCCGCCGTCAACCCGATCGCCGGCACCGTCGCGCGCGGCGAGGGCGATGCCGAGGCGCTCCTCTCGTCGGAGAAGGACCGGGCCGAGCACGTGATGTTGGTCGACCTCGGCCGCAACGACCTCTCGCGCGTCTGCGTGCCCGGCTCGGTGCGCGTCGAGCGCTTCATGACGCCGGAGCGCTACTCGCACGTGACGCACCTCGTGTCGGAGGTGGCGGGCGAGCTGCGCCCGGACACCACGCCGTTCGAGCTGCTCCGCGCGTGCTTCCCGGCGGGCACCGTCTCGGGGGCGCCGAAGGTGCGCGCGATGCAGATCGTCTCGGAGCTCGAGGGACACCGCCGCGGCATCTACGCGGGCGCGGTCGGGTACGCGTTCCCGGAGCAGCAGGAGCTGGACACGTGCATCGCGATCCGCACGCTCGTCCTGCGCGACGGCGTCGCGTACCTGCAGGCGGGCGGCGGCATCGTCGCCGACTCCGACCCCGAGGCCGAGCACGAGGAGTGCCTGAACAAGCTGCAGGCCCTCGAGGCCGCGATCGAGCTCGCCGAGCGGGAGCAGGACGGCGCATGATCCTCCTGGTCGACAACTACGACTCGTTCACCTACAACCTCGCGCATCTGCTCGGAGCGCTCGGAGCCGACGTGACCGTGCTGCGCAACGACGAGGTCGACGCGGACGGCGCGGAGCGGCTGGCGCCGTCCCACCTGGTTCTCTCCCCCGGGCCAGGGCGGCCCGCAGACGCCGGGGCGACGGTCGCGATCGTGCGCCGACTGGCGCCGACCACGCCGACGCTCGGCGTCTGCCTCGGCCACCAGGCGATCGTCGAGGCGTTCGGCGGCGAGGTCGGCTACGCCCGCGAGCTCCTCCACGGCAAGGCGAGCCCGGTGCTGCACGACGGCACGGGGCTCTTCGCGGGCCTGCCGCAGCCGTTCGAGGCCGGCCGCTACCACTCGCTCGCGGCGACCCGGCTCCCCGAGGAGCTGGAGCCCACGGCGTACGCCGAGGACGGCGAGGTGATGGCGGTGCGGCATCGTACGCTGCCGCTCGCCGGCGTCCAGTTCCACCCGGAGTCGGTGCTGACGCCGGACGGGCCCGCGCTCGCGCGGAACTTCCTGGAGGGCCGGCTGTGATCCAGTCGGCGCTGGCGCGGCTGCTCGACGGTCACGACCTCTCGCGCGCCGAGGCACGCGAGACGATGAACGAGATCATGCTCGGCGACGCGACGCAGGCGCAGATCGCGGGCTTCCTGGTCGCGCTCCGCGCGAAGGGCGAGACGGCCGACGAGATCGCAGGCTGTGCGGAGGCGATGCGCGAGCACGTGCTGCCCGTGCGGCCGCGGCGCCGCGACCTCGTCGACACCGCCGGCACCGGCGGCGACGGCATGCACACCCTCAACATCTCGACCGCCGCGGCGCTCGTCGCGGCGGCGGCCGGCGCCGGCGTCGCGAAGCACGGAAACCGCGCCGCCTCTTCGCAGACCGGCTCGGCCGACGTGCTGGAGGCGCTGGGGCTCCAGCTCGAGCTGCCGCCCGAGCGGATCGCGCGGTCGATCGACGAGCTCGGCTTCGGCTTCATGTTCGCCCAGGCGCACCACCCGGCGATGCGGCATGCCGCCCCGGTCCGGCGGGAGCTCGGAACGCGTACCGTCTTCAACGTGCTCGGGCCACTGACGAATCCGGCGCAGGCGCGCGCGCAGGTGGTGGGCGTCTACTCGCCGTCGCTCGTCCGCCCGATCGCCGAGGCGCTCGTGCAGCTCGGCGCCCGGCGCGCGTTCGTCGTGCACGGCGCAGGGGGGATCGACGAGCTGTCGCCGGTGGGCCCGAACGCCATCTGCGAGGTCGTGGACGGGAGCGTGCGCGAGCGGACGATCGACCCGCAGGAGCTCGGCGTCGCGCGCTGCTCGGTCGCGGAGCTCGCGGGCGGCACGCCGGCCGAGAACGCGGCTGCGATCCGCGCCGTCTTCGCGGGGCAGCAGGGCGGTGCCCGCGAGGCGATCGTCTTCAACGCCGCCGGCGCCGTCGCGGCCGGCGGGCATGCGGAGGACCTGCGCGAGGGCGTCGAGCTCGCCCGCCGCGCCCTCGACACGGGCGCGGCCGCGGCCCGGCTCGACGAGCTCGTCGCGTTCTCGCGGGAGGCCGCATGAGGTTCGCCGAGGCGTTGCGGCGGCCAGGGCTCGGTGCGATCGCGGAGGTCAAGCGGCGCTCGCCCTCGGCCGGCGACCTGCGGCCGGACGCCGACCCGGCGGTGCTCGCGGCGCAGTTCGCCGGCGCCGGCGCCGCAGCCGTGTCGGTGCTCGTCGACGAGCGGTTCGCGGGCACGATCGACGACCTGCGCGCTGCACGCGCCGCGAGCGACGTGCCGCTGCTGGGCAAGGGCTTCTTCTCGACGGAGGAGCACCTGCGCGAGCTGCGGGATGCCGGTGCCGACGCCGCGCTGCTCATCCTGCGCGACCTCGACGACGCAACCTGCGCACGCCTGCTGGCGTACGCGCAGGAGCTCGGGCTGGACGCGCTCGTCGAGGCGCACGATCCCGGCGAGCTGCAGCGCGCGATGGCGCTCGACGCGCCGGTGGTCGGCGTCAACGCCCGCGACCTCTCCACGTTCGACATCGATCGGAGGTCGCAGCTCGACCTGGTGGCCCGGGCACCGCGCGACGGCGAGACCGTCGTGGTCGCGGAGAGCGGAATCGGCACGCGCGCCCAGGCCGCGGCTGCGGAGCTCGCCGGCGCGGACGCCGTGCTCGTGGGCTCGGCGCTGATGCAGGCGCACGATCCCCCTGCGAAGCTCCGCGAGCTCGTCTCGCGACCGCTCGTGAAGGTGTGCGGCCTGACGCGGCAGGAGGACGTCGACGCCGCGGTCGACGCGGGCGCCGACCTGCTCGGGTTCATCCACGTGGCGCAGAGCCCTCGCCGCACGGACGCCGTCCTCGAGGTCCCGGAGACTGCGCTGAGCGTCTCCGTCTTCGTCGACGAGACGCACGAGACGCCGGCCGACCTCGTCCAGTTCTACCCGGAGCGCGGCGGCGGCGTGCGCGGCCGCGAGGCGCTGCTGCTTCGCGACGGTGTGCGGGTCGCGCGCGTGCTCGACCAGCCGTGGCACGAGCACGACCCGTCGCACTGGGACGCGGCCGCCGCGACGGAGGGGCGGATCGTGCTCGCCGGCGGCCTCGGCCCCGAGAACGTCGGCGACGCGATCGCCGCGGTGCGCCCGTGGGCGGTCGACGCCTCGTCCTCGCTCGAGGTCGAGCCGGGCGTGAAGGATCACGAGCGCGTGCGCGCGTACGTGCGCGAGGCGCGGCGGTGAGCGCGAGCGTGTTCGGCGCCTACGGCGGGCGCTACGTCCCGGAGACGCTGATTCCCGCGCTCGACGAGCTCGAGCAGGGCTGGCGAGGCGCGCTCGCCGACGACTCCTTCCGCGCGGAGCTGCACGGCCTCCTCACCTCCTACGCCGGCAGGCCGACGCCGCTGACCCTCGCCGAGCGGTTCGCGCCGGGCAAGCGGATCTACCTCAAGCGCGAGGACCTCCTCCACACCGGCGCGCACAAGCTCAACAACGCGCTCGGCCAGGCGGTGCTCGCGCGGCGGCTCGGCAAGCGCCGGATCGTCGCCGAGACCGGCGCCGGCCAGCACGGCGTCGCGACCGCCACCGTGTGTGCGCGCTTCGGTCTCGAATGCGTCGTCTACATGGGCGAGGAGGACATGCGCCGCCAGCAGCCCAACGTCGAGCGGATGGGCCTGCTGGGCGCGGAGGTGCGGCCGGTGGGGTTCGGGACGAGGACGCTGAAGGAAGCGACGAGCGAGGCGATCCGGGACTGGATCACGAACGTCGAGGCGACGCACTACCTGATCGGCTCGTGCGTCGGCCCGGCGCCGTATCCGGAGCTCGTCGCGGAGCTCCAGTCGGTGATCGGGCACGAGGCGCGCGAGCAGCACCTGGACGCCGAGGGCAGGCTGCCCGAGGCGGTCGTCGCCTGCGTCGGCGGCGGCTCGAACGCGATCGGGATCTTCCACGGCTTCCTCGGCGACGAGGAGGTGCGGCTCGTGGGCGTCGAGGCGGCCGGTGCAGCCTCGCTCGGCGCCGGGCGCGCGGCCGTCCTGCACGGCGCGCGCTCGTCGGTGCTCGCGGACGAGGACGGGCAGATCGCGGACGCCCACTCGATCTCGGCCGGCCTCGACTACCCCGGGGTCGGGCCCGAGCACGCGTTCCTGCGCGACAAGGGCCGCGCCGAGTACGTCCGCGCGACGGACGCCGACGCGCTGGCGGCGTTCCGCGACCTCGCCCGCTGCGAAGGAATCATCCCGGCGCTAGAGCCGGCGCACGCGCTCGCCCGCGCCCGCGGGCTGGACGCGGAGCTGATCCTCGTCGGCCTGAGCGGCCGCGGCGACAAGGACCTCGCCGAGGCGCTCGCGGCCCTGAAGCGGCTCGATGGCTGAGATCGCCTGCGCCGGATCGTGAAGACCCTCGTCGTCTACCTGATGGCGGAGCCGGAGACGCCGGAGCTCGCGCGCGCCGCGGTCGACGGCGGCGCCGACGTCGTGGAGCTCGGCTTCCCGTTCTCCGACCCGCTCGCCGACGGTCCGGCGATCCGCCGAGCGGCCGAACGCGCGCTCGGTCGCGGCATGCGCACGGCCGCCTGCTTGGAGGTGCTGGCCAGGACACACGAGCTCGTCCCGCACACGCCGCTGATCCCGATGACGTACTCGTCGCTCCTGGAGGCGTACGGCTGGAGCAGGTTCGCCGACGACGTGCGCGCCGCGGGCGGAGCGAGCATGATCGTCGCCGACCTCCCCGCCGGCGAGCGGCCCGAGTGCAAGCGCGTGCAGCTCGTCGCGCCGACGTCGACCGACGAGCGGATCCGCCTCGCCGGGGAGCAGACGGACGGCTGGCTCTACCTCGTGGCCGTGACGGGCACGACCGGCGCGCGCGGAGAGGTCTCGGCGTCCCTGCCGCCGCTCGTCGAGCGCGCGCGGCGGCTCGTCGAGGCCCCGCTCTACGCCGGCTTCGGCATCGCCACGCCGGAGCACGCGAGGACCGTGGCGGCTCTCGCCGACGGCGTCGTCGTCGGCTCCCGCGCGGTCGCGGTCGCGGAGGAGGGACCGGAGGCGCTGCACACGTACGTCGCCTCGCTCCGCGCCGCGCTCGATCGAGCCTCTTCATGAAGGAGGCCCCGTCCCCGGGACCTCCCACCCCCCGCCGCCGCGGCCGTCTTCATCGCGGCGACGAGTCTCGTGTGAAAGACCGCGCCGTCTTCTGCGCAGCGCCTGCGACTCCTCCCGCCGCCCTTACCGAAGTCTCACAGGCCTCTTAGTGTGCTCCTAGGCGGCGCGGGCACGATGGTCGCGACAAGACGACGAAGGAGCTGAAGAGAGAAATGAACAAGAGCATCCTCCGCCGCGCCGCGGCGACCGTCGCGGCCCTCGTGGCCGGGGGCGGCGCCGGCGCCGCCATCTACGCGGCCACGAGCGGCGGGAGCCAGAGCGCCCAACCCGCGACCACAACCGTCGTCGCGGCGCAGCCCGCCGCGGCGAGGCAGACGTTCTCGACGCTGACGCAGCTCTACAAGTCCGTCACGCCCGGCGTCGTCGACATCACCGTCACCTCGACCACGCAGGGCGGCTTCGACTTCGGCGGACAGCAGCAGAGCCGCGCCGAGGGCTCGGGCTTCGTCTACGACACGAGGGGGGACATCGTCACGAACGCGCACGTCGTCGACGGCGCGAAGTCGATCACGGTCCGCTTCCAGAACGGCCAGACGGCGAAGGCGACGCTCGTGGGGGCCGACAAGTCCACCGACGTCGCCGTGATCAGGGTCGACGCCGCCGCTACGGCGTTGCATCCGCTGACGCTCGGGTCGTCGGCGGGCGTGCAGCCGGGGCAGGAGGTGATCGCGATCGGGAGCCCGTTCGGGCTCGCCGGGACGATGACCTCCGGGATCGTCAGCGCCGTCGACCGCACGATCGAGGCCCCCAACCACTTCTCGATCTCCGGCGCGATCCAGACCGACGCGCCGATCAACCACGGCAACTCCGGCGGCCCGCTGCTGAGCGCGAGCGGGCAGGTGATCGGCGTCAACGCGCAGATCGAGAGCGACTCCGGCGGCAACGACGGCGTCGGCTTCGCGATCCCGATCGACTCCGTCAAGAGCGTCGCCTCGACGCTCGTGGCCGGCGGCAAGGTGCGGCACGCGTACCTCGGCGTCAAGGTCGGCGACGTGTCGAGCGGCACCGGCGCCCGCGTCGGCACGGTGATCGCCGGCTCGCCCGCCGACAAGGCGGGCCTCGAGGCGGGAGACGTGGTCACAGCTGTCGACGGCAAGGCCGTGAGCGGCGCCGACCAGCTCACGGAGGTCCTGGGCAGGCGGGCGCCCGGCGACAAGGTCACGCTGACGCTCTCCAGGCACGGCGCCTCCCGCACGGTCGCCGTCACGCTCGGGGTCCGGCCCTCCTGAGCAGCACCCCCCGCGGCCCCGCCGGCTCCTCTCCCCCTCCCCGGCCGGCGGGGACGCCTTCCGAGTGACGCTGACGCGCCGGCACGAGCCCGGCGCGTCAGCTAGCGCCCGTTCGTCGAGAAGTGCTGGTAGTCGGGCGAGCCCGACCAGCGGCCGCCCCACCCCCAGCCGACCCTGGCGAAGGCCCGCACGAGGACTCCTCCTGGAACGGCCATGCCCGGGCGCACGCGCGTCCGGTCGGCATACGCGCGAGCGGCGGCCGGCCGCACGCGCCCGCCCTCGACGTACGGGTTCTCGAACGTGTTGACGTCGATCGCGTCGCCGTAGGCGTGCATCGACCACGACCTCGGCCCGGGCGCGACCGCGGTGCGGCAGTTGAAACCCGACGTGTTGTCTGCCGCCATCGAGCGCGCGTCGTCGCCGTGGAAGGCGTCGACCGGCCGCATCCGCCTGATCGGGAACCGCGCGGCGTAGAGCGCGCGGAAGACGGCGACGGCGTCGTCCACGACATGTGCGTTGACGACGAGCGTGCCGAGGCGAGCCCGGCCGTCGAAGCCCCGGTAGCGGAGCCGGATGCGCCGTAGCGCGGCGGGGCCGACGGGGCAGCCGGGGCGCCACGACCAGCGCAGGTCGGCGGCGGTGACCCGCTCGACGCGCGCGACGAAGGGCGGCGGGACGGCGACCGGGACCGCAACCATACGGGCGTGAGGCTACTCGCCATCGCAGCGGCGTGGGCCGCGGCGCTCAGCACTCCCTGTCCGGGCCTCGCCAACCAGCTCGCATCGACGCGGGACGCATCCCAGCTCGTCACCGTCGTGGCCGCCGACCGCCGCGCCACGACCGCGTCGCTCGTGCTCTGGAGCCGCTCCGGCGGCTGCTGGCGCCGGGTGGCCGGCCCATGGACGGCGCGCGTCGGCCGCAGCGGCCTCTCCGAACGCAAGCGCGAGGGCGACGGAGCCACTCCGACCGGCGCGTACGCGCTCGGCCGCGTCGTCTACGGCGTCGCGCCCGACCCGGGCCTCCGCACCGCCTACCACCGCCTCGCCTGCGGCGACTGGTGGGACGAGGACCCGCGCTCCCCCACGTACAACACCTTCCGGCACGTGGCCTGCGGCGCGCGCCCGCCCTTCGGCGGCGCCAGCGAGGCGCTCTGGCGCGCCACCGTCGCCTACCGCGAGCTCGCGGTGATCGACTACAACATGAGCCCCGTACGGGCCGGCCGCGGCTCCGCCATCTTCCTGCATGCGAGCACGGGGAGCGCGACCAACGGCTGCGTCAGCCTTCCTCCGCGCCGCCTCCTCTGGCTGCTGCGCCGGCTGCGGCCCGCGGCGCGGCCGCTGATCGTGATCGGCACCTCGGCCCACATCCGCGGCCTCTAGCAAACCTAGGCATCTCCTAGGTAGGATCGCCTGGTGGCGAAGGAGTCGTACACGGCGCGCGAGGCGGCGCAGGCGCTCGGGATCAGTCTCGACACGCTGCGGCGCTGGGACCGCGACGGCCGCATCCACACGTCGCGCGACCGGGGCAACCGGCGCGTCGTCGACGCCGCCGAGATCGGCCGCCTGCGCGGCGGCGACGGCACGCAGCACATGAGCGCGCGCAACCGCTTCCGCGGCACCGTCCGCAGCGTCAAGCTCGAGGGGCTGCTGGCGCAGGTCGAGATCGCCGTCACCGAGCCGGCGCGGGTCGTCGCGATCGTCACCCGCGACGCGGTCGAGGAGCTGGGCCTGAAGCCGGGTGACCCGGCGGCCGCGGTCGTCAAGGCGACCTC
>JBBWZD010000084.1:0-18646 GCA_039648875.1 Actinomycetota bacterium | reverse complement strand
TGCAAATCCACGCTGCACGAGCTCGGCATCGAGGCGCTGATCGCCATCGGGGGCGAGGACACGCTGGGCGTGGCCAACCGGCTCCACGGCGAGGGTGTCCACGTCATCGGGGTCCCGAAGACCATCGACAACGACCTCTCCGGCACCGACTACACGTTCGGCTTCGATACCGCCGTCTCCATCGCGACCGAGGCGATCGACCGTCTGCACACGACGGCCGAGTCGCACAACCGCGTGATGGTCGTCGAGGTGATGGGCCGCCATGCCGGCTGGATCGCGGTCATGAGCGGCATCGCCGGCGGCGCCGACGTGATCCTCATCCCGGAGCAGCCGATGACGGTCGAGGCGGCCTGCGACGAGCTGCGGCGCCGGCACGCGCGCGGCAAGAGCTTCTCGATCGTCGTCGTGAGCGAGGGCTACGAGCTGAGCTACCAGGACGGCGAGAGCCGGGTCGTCGGCGGCGAGGCGCGCACGAGCGACCAGTTCGGGCACGTGGCGCTCGGGGGCGTCGGCGAGATCCTCGGACGCGAGATCGAGCAGCGCACCGGCTTCGAGACACGCGTGACGGTGCTCGGCCACGTGCAGCGCGGGGGCTCTCCCACCGCGCGCGACCGCGTTCTCGCGACGCGCTTCGGGCTGAAGGCGGCCCAGCTCGCGCACACAGGCGAGTTCGGGCAGATGGCGGCGCTCCGCGGCGACGAGGTCGTCTCCGTCTCGCTCGAGGAGGCGACGGCGCAGCTCAAGACGGTGCCGCCGGCGTGGTACGCGGTCGCGCAGGCGTTCTTCGGGTAGCGCTTGCGGCTGGCCGCGATCGACCTCGACGGGACGCTGCTCCGCGGCGACGGCACGATCTCGGGGCGGACGAAGGCGGCGGTGCGCGGCGCAACCGACGCGGGAATCGAGATCGTGCTCGTCACCGCCCGCGGCCCGCGCACCGCGCGCGAGCTCGCGGCCGAGCTGGGCGTGAGCGGCGAGGCGATCTGCAGCAACGGCGCGCTCGTCGTCGACCTTGCCACGGGCGAGATCCGGCGGCAGCGCGTGCTCGAGACCGACGTCGCGATCCGCCTGGTGCGCGCGCTGCGCGAGCGGCTGCCCGGAGTGCTCTTCGCCGTGGAGCGCGAAGCATTCGCGCACGAGCCCGGCTTCGCCGCCTGGAACTGGTCGCCGCCGCCCGAGACTCGCGTCGGCGACGCGCTCGAGCTGCTGGCGGAGCCTGCGACGAAGCTCGTCGTGCGGCACGAGGGCCACGAGCTGGAGGCGGTAGCCGCGCTCGCTCGAGAGCTCGCGGGCGACGAAGCGACGGTCTCGATCTCCGGCTCGTGGGTGGTGGAGGTCTCGGCGGCGGGCGTCAACAAGGCCGCTGCGCTGGCCGAGCTCTGCGACGAGCTCGGCATCGCCGCCGCAGACGTCGTGGCCTTCGGCGACCACCTGAACGACCTGCCGATGCTCTCGTGGGCCGGCCAGGCGGTCGCGGTCGCCAACGCCCACCCCGAGCTGACCGAGGTCGCCGACGAGGTGACCGCGTCGAACGACGAGGACGGCGTCGCGCTCGTGCTCGAGCGGCTCGTGGCTAGCGCCTGACCGCCACGATCGCCGCCTTCGCCGGCGTCGTCAGGATCTCCGCCGCCGCGAGCCGCGGGTCGCGCAGCAGGAACTCCCGCACCGGGTCGCCGTCGAGCGGGCGCCCGACGGTCAGGTCGTCCTTCACCAGCAGCCCGCCCGGGCGGACGAGCTCGAGGATCGCGTCCCAGTCGTAGCTGCCCCCGTCGGCGAACACGAGGCCGAACGGGCCGCGCCCGGCGAGCGCCTGCCGCCAGTCGCCCTCGAGCAGCTCGACGTTCGCGAGCCCCCCGAGCCGCCGGCGGGCGAGCCGCGCACGCTCGGGATCTCGCTCGACCGTCACCACGCTCGCCGCGGTCTCGGCCATCGCTGCGGCGCCCTCGCCGAAGGCGGTGCCGAGCTCCGCCACGTCGCGCCCTGCGGCGAGCACGCGCAGCAGGGCCTGCACCTCGCGGAGCGAGCTGCCGCCGCCGGTCACAGCTCGGCGAGCGGGAACGAGCGGTGGCGCCGCGGCGGCACGAGGAAGTTCTGGCGGTGCGTGGTCCTGAGCACGGAGTTGAAGCCCTGCGTGCGCGCGCGGGACGGCACGGCCAGCCGCGTGCCGTCGGGGAGCACGCCGTCCATCGCCAGGCGGTTGCGCGCGAAGTCGTCGCTCGACGGGTTGAAGACGACGAAGTGGACGCCCGCCGCGGGTCGCTCGCTGTACCTGTCACGGCTCGCGTCGGCACTGAAGGCGAACGGGTTGTCGAGCGTGTTGAAGTCGGCGCGCTGCGGGATCGCCGTCCCCTTCGGGTAGACGGTCCCGTCCGGCCCGACCACGTCGCTCTGGAGGCGCGAGGTCGGCTGGATCGACGCGCTGTGCCCGAAGCGGCCGGTCTGCTCGAACTGCCGCGAGAGCTGCTCCGCCGTCGACACGCCCTTCGGCCCCTGCGGCACGGTCTGCGCGTTCTGGCGCACGTGCGTCATGCCGGGCCTGAAGGCCGTCAGCAGCCGCTCGTCGAAGTCGAAGTTGAGATACCACTCCTCGAGGTCCTCCGCGAGGTGCGACAGATGCATGTGCGTGCCGTTGCGGAAGTAGCCGGAGCCGACGTCGACGAAGCCGAGCGTCTCGTGGTTCGCGATCAGCCGCGGCCCGATGGCCGACCTCTGCGTCGAGGTGAAGCCGAGGAAGAGCTCCGAGCCGTCCGGGATCAGGTCTGCGCCCGGCACGCCCGCGGCGAGCGCCATCCGCTGCGGCAGGCTCTGCCCGCCGTGGAAGCCGCCGCCGGCGAAGCCGCTGCGGATGCTCGTCACGTGGAAGAACGGCAGGTCGTCGAAGAGCGCCTTCCGGGCGTCGTCGACGTGCTCGCGCCGGTCGCTGCGCAGGAGCACGGCCACGTCGTTGCGCTCGAGGAGCGTGTCGTGGGGGTCGCTCGGGAACGTGCGCGTCGGCAGGAGCACCGGCTTGTCGGCGCGCCGGTCCAGCGGCAGGTGGAGCTTCGCGCGCGCCGGCACGTACCGTTCGAAGTACGGCAGCCCCCACGCGACCGTCACGCCGAGGCCCGCCGCGTCGAGCGGATGGTGCGCGTCGAGCTCGCGCAACGCGGCCTCGAGCTCCCGCTGCGCGTCCCGGAGGCTCGAGACGTCGAGGGTCGCGGTGACGACCTCGCTGTGCAGCGGCGGCACGACCACGTCGACGCCCTCGCGCCGGACGGTGCCGAGCTCGAGCAGGTGTTGCTCCGCCGGCAGGCCGGACGGCCGGCCGAGCGTCCGCCGCGGGGCCGGCGAGAGCCGGTCGACGAGCTCGTAGAGGCCGGCGCCGCCGAGCGCGGCGGCCGCCGCGCCGCCGAGCAGCCGGCGCCGCGTGACGCCCATCAGCGGTCGACGCGCACGCCGCGCCGCCTAGACCTCGGGCGGCGGGCCGCCGACGAGGGGCGCGATCTCGGCGCCTTCGACGACGACGGCGTCGCAGCCGGCGCGCTCGAGCTCCAGCACGTCGGCGCGCGTGCTGGGGGTGAGATCGGCGATCGCGAGCTTGCCCGCCGGCACGGCCGCGAGCAGGTCGAGCACCACATCCAGCGGGGACTCGTCGTCGGCGGCGGCGGGCGAGAGCAGGAAGATCTCGGGGTCGACGCGGTCGAGCGCCCGCTCGACCTCCTCCTCGTCGCGCACCTCCACGGCGCAGTCGAGCCCCAGCTCCACGGCGTGGCCGTGCAAGCGCTCGAGCCGGCCGTCGTCGTCGTCGAGCGCGTCGAACACGAGCATCACCGCGTCGGCGGCCCCCGACGCCTGGTCGAAGGCGACGTCGGCGCGCCAGAGGATCGGCAGCGAGGTCGCCTCGCGCACCGCCGCCGGGTTCCCGCGGACGACGAGCGCCTCGGCCCGCTGTTCCTCGGCTGCTCGAGCGGAGTCGGCGTCCTCGACCGCCGCGATGACGGAGATCCCGTCGCCCTCGGCGATCGCATGGCTGAAGCGGCGTTGGGGCATTCCCTGACGCACCTACCCTAGTCGACTGCCGCCAGCCAGTCACCGACCAGATTCGCCGTCTCGTCGGGCGCGTCGGCGAGCAGGTCGTGGCCGGACCTCATGGAGCTCACGGCGGCATGGGGAACCGCCGCTCGGAAGTGCGCCGCCTCGCGGGCGGTGTCGTTCTCGGCGCCGAGGACGAGCAGGATGGGGAGATCGAGCCGGCCGAGCAGCTCGTGCGTGGAGCTGGGCGGCTCGGCGGCGACGCCGTGGAGCGCCCAGGCCGCGGCGCGCGGGTCCGACCTCGGCACGACGGAGCCGTCGCGCTCGACCATGCCGGCGCGGAAGCGGTCTTCGAGCGCCGGGCGCCACGACCTCGCGCGCCCCCGGACGGCGTCGAGGTACTCGTCCCAGCCCGCGAACGCGTAGCGCTCCTGGTCCCGGGCGAACTCGCGCTCGAGCGTCTCGAGCGTTCCCTCGAGCTCGACGTCGGTGTGGCCCGCGTCGAGCAGGACGAGCGCGCGCAGGCGCGCCGAGTGGCGCGCGGCGAGGTGGACGCCGATGCTCGCGCCCCACGACCAGCCGACGAAGACGAACGCCCCGAGCCCGAGCCGGTCGGCCACCGCGAGGACGAGCCGCGCGAGCCGTGTCGGCAGGTAGGCCTCGCGGTCGGCCAGCGGCGGCGACTCCCCTCCGCCGGGCGCGGCGACGGCCAGGACGCGGTAGCCGCGTGCCGCCCACACAGGACCGGCCTCGTTCAGCTGGAGCGCGCCGAACGGATTGAGCCCGGGCCAGAAGACGAGCGGCCGCCCGTCGCCGGCTCCCCACTCGCGCACCACGATCTCCACGCCGCCGGCCGCGACCGTCGTCACGTTCATCGCTCCTCCTCGCTGCAAAGAATCGGCAGCCGCGACGCTATAGCGTCCACCGAGTGACCGCCTCCGGGCTCGCCATCGTCGCCGCGTCCCCGTCGCCCCCGTGAAGCGGGGGCTGCTTCGAGCGCTCTCGCGCGCGCGGCTGATCGGGCCGGCCTTCCGCGCGTACGAGCGGCTGGTCGCCCTCCGCCCGGCGCGCGTCACGGTCCTCGACGGCCCGCCGCTGCCGCCGCGGCGGCTGATGGTGCGCGTCGCCGGCACCGCCGACGCGGACTGGTTCCTGCGCAGCGGACGCGCGAGCTACGACGCGATCGTCGCGCACGTCCCCCCGGACGACCTCGGGTCGGTGCTGGACTTCGGTTGCGGCTGCGGCCGCGTCACCCGTTACTGGCACGCCTTCCCCGGCTCCGTGTCCGGCAGCGACCTGAGCGCCGACGCCGTCGTCTGGTGCCGGCGCCACCTGCCGTTCGCGCGGTTCGAGGAGAACGGCCTCGAGCCGCCGCTCGCGTTCGCCGACGAGAGCTTCGATCTCGTCTACGCGCTCTCGGTGTTCACGCACCTGACCGCGGACCTGCAGCTCGCCTGGCGCGACGAGCTGCGCCGCGCGCTTCGCCCCGGCGGTCGCCTGCTGCTGTCGACGCACGGCCGCTCGTACCTGCCACGCCTGACCGGCGGCGAGCGCGAGCGCTTCGACGGGGGCGAGCTCGTCGTCCGCTGGGGGGAGGTCGCCGGCACCAACCTCTGCAGCGCCTACCACCCGGAGCGCTACCTCCGGGAGACCTTCGCGCAGGGCTTCGCGTTTGTGGAGCTCGAACCGGAGGGAGCACGAGGCAACCCAACGCAGGACATCGTGCTGCTGCGAAAGGAGTGAGATGCGCGAGCACCGCGTCGCAGGCTGGGCCGAGCTGCACGAGCTGCTGTTCGCGGACGCCTGGAACGACCGGCTTGCGCTCTTCCGCTCGAGCCATGCCTTCCGCGGCGCGTCGGACGCAGGCGCCGGGCTGACGCACTCGCTGGCGCGACTCGGCGGCGGCGAGGAGCTGGAGCGCCAGCTGATGCGGGCGTTCCGCAAGTACGCGGCGCAGAACGCGGTTCCGCACGACACGGACTGGGACTGGCTCGCGCTCGGGCAGCACCACGGGCTGCCCACGCGCCTGCTCGACTGGACGTACTCGCCGTACGTCGCGCTCCACTTCGCGACCCAGAACCTGGAGCGCTACGACCGCGACGGCGTTGTCTGGTGCGTCGACTACGCGCGCGCCCACGAGCTGCTGCCGCCGCCCCTCCGGGGGGCGCTGACGGAGGAGGGCGCCGACGTGTTCACGACCGAGCTGCTCGCGTCGGCGGCACCCGAGCTCGGCGACCTCGCCGGAGAGTTCGTGCTGTTCGTCGAGCCCCCGTCGTTCGACGCGCGGATCGTGAACCAGTACGCGCTCTTCTCGGTGGTCTCCCCGGCAGAGGTGCGGCTGGACGACTGGATCGACGCGCACCCGGCCCTCGGGCACCGCGTCGTCATCCCCGCCGAGCTGAAGTGGGAGGTCCGGGACAAGCTCGACCAGGCGAACGTGACCGAGCGGGTCCTCTTCCCCGGTCTCGACGGGCTCTCGCGCTGGCTCGCCCGTTACTACAGGCCGCGCGCGAGCCTCAACGAGTGAGCGTGACCTTCTGCAGCCCGTGCGGCCGGTCGACGTCGATCCCGCGCAGCTGCGCGAGCGCGAGCGCCGCCAGCTGCCCCGGTACCACCGCCGTCAGCGGGCTCAGCCATTCGGGCACGCCGCCGACCAGCGGCAGGGGCGTGTGCGCGCGCGCCAGCACCTCTTCGACGTCGGAGACCACGAGCAGCCGCGCCCCTCGCTCCTCCAGCTCCGGCACGAGCCCCGCGACGGTCTCGTAGGCGGGGCCGGTCGGCGCGACGGCGACCACCGGCCAGCCGGGCCCGATCGCCGCGATGGGGCCGTGCAGCAGGTCGGCCGGCGAGTACGGCTCGACGACGAGGCCGGCGAGCTCCCGGACCTTCAGGGCGATCTCGTGCGCGCTGCCGTAGTTGACCCCCCGCGCGACCACGGTCGCGCCCGTCTCGCCTGCGTACTCCGCGAACGACGGCGCAGTGGCGAGCGAGAGCTCGAGCTGCCGTTCGAGCGACCGCGGCATCTGCTCCAGCTCGGCGCGCGACCCCCCGCCGTCGGCGGCGCTGAACACGAGGGCGATCGCTCCGAGCGAGTTGACGTACGTCTTCGTCGCCGCGACCGAGCGCTCCTCGCCCGCCTCGAGCAGGAGCACCACGTCCGACTCCTCGGCGAGCGGCGATCCGGGCGTGTTGGTCAGCGCGACGGTCGGACGTCCCTGCCGCCGCGCCTCCGCGAGCACGGCGACGACGTCGGGCGACTCGCCCGACTGCGAGATGCCGACGACGACCGCGCCCTCGAGCCGCGGCGGCTGCTCGTAGATCGTGTACAGCGACGGGGTCGCGAACATGACGGGGACGCGATGCGCGCGCCCGAGCAGGTACTGCGCGTAGCGCGCCGCGTTCGAGGAGGTCCCGCGCGAGGCGATCAGGACGTAGCGGATGTCGTCGCGCGCGAGCAGGGCCGCGGTCTCACGAGCCGCGCCGGCCTGCAGCTCCAGCAGCCGCGCGAGCGCCGCCGGTTGCTCCAGCAGCTCCGACTCAAGCCACGACATACGCCTCGCCTGCGCAGAGCACGCTCTGGATCTCGAGCCGATCGTCGAGCACGACGAGGTCGGCCGGACCGCCCGGCTCCAGCACGCCGACGTCCAGCCGCCCGAGGATGCGCGCGGGGACGGCCGTCGCCGCGCCGATCGCCTGCTCGAACGGGATCCCGAGCGCATGCAGGTTCCGTACGGCTTCGATCATCGTCAGCACCGTGCCCGCGAGCACCCCGTCCTCCCTGATCGGCACGCCGTTGGTGACGGCGATCGAGACGTCGCCTAGGCGGTAGACGCCGCCGTCGAGACCGGCGCCGGCCGTGGCGTCGGTGACGAGCGCGACACGCCCGGCCGCGACCGCCCAGACGAGGCGCACGGTCTCGTCCGCGAGGTGGTGGCCGTCGACGATGAGCTGCAGGAAGACGTCGCGCCGCGTGAGGGCGACGCCGATGATCCCCGGGTCGCGCGAGCGGAAGGGACGCATCGCGTTGTAGAGGTGCGTCACGGTCGAGACCCCGTCGTCGAACGCCTCGCGCGCCTCTGCGGCGGTCGCGTCCGTGTGCCCGGCCGCCACGACCACGCCACGCTCGAGCAGGCGGCGGATCAGCGCGCCCGCCCCGGGCAGCTCGGGCGCCAGGGTCATCTCGCTGACGCGGCCGGCGTCGAGCAGCCGGTCGAGCAGCTCGAGGTCGGGGTCGCGCCGATGCGCGCCCGGGTGCGTGCCCAGCCGCTTCGCGGAGAGGAACGGCCCCTCGACGTGGGCGCCGACGACACGCGGGCGGGCGCCGTCGGGCGGGAGTGCGCGGAGCGCCTCCACGAGCGTGCTCTCCGCCGCCGTGATGAACGTCGGCTGGAACGCCGTCACGCCGGTCTGGAGGAGCGCCTCGCCGGCGCGCGCGTAGTCGCCGGTCGACGCGGAGAGGAAGTCGACCCCGGCGAAGCCGTTCACCTGCAGGTCGACGAACCCCGGCACGGCGACGCGCCCGCGCGTGCCGCCGACGAGTCCGACGCCGACGACGACGCCCTCCTCGACCTGGACGTCGCCGGCGACGAGCTCCCCGCGGACGACCGCCGCTTCGACGCCGAGCCTCACGGCCCGCCCCCGAGCGCGACCCGCACCGAGCCGCTCGCCTCGACCAGCCGCTCCCGCGCGGTGACGGGATCGACGCCCGCGAGCAGCGACACGAGGGCCACGCGGGCGTCGCCGCCGGCCGCGGCGAGCGCCGCCTCGACCTCCTCCTCCGGCGCGCCGGCCGCGAGCGCAAGGTGCCGGCGGGCGCGTGCCCGCAGCTTCGCGTTATCCGGGTCCACCGCGACCATGAGGCCGGCGAAGGTGCGGCCGAGCCGCACCATCGCGGCCGTGGAGATGCTGTTGAGCACGAGCTTCTGAGCCGTGCCCGCCTTGAGCCGCGTCGAGCCGGCGATCGCCTCGGGGCCGACGACGGCGGCGACCTCGTGGTCGGCGAGCGCGGCCAGCGGACTGCCGCGGGCGCAGACGACGGCGACGCGCAGGGCACCCGCCTCGGCGGCCGCCTCGAGGGCGGCGAGCGTGTACGGGGTCGAGCCGCTCGCGCTGACGCCCACCACCGCGTCGCCGGGCCCGACGCCGACCGACGCGACGTCTGCAGCGCCGCGCTGCCGGTCGTCCTCGGCGTCCTCGCCCTCCCCGGCGACGAGCGCGACGACCTCGCCGGGCCGGCAGCCGAAGGTCGGCCCGCACTCGGCGGCGTCGAGCGCGGCGAGCCGGCCCGACGTGCCGGCGCCGACGTAGACGAGGCGGCCGCCGCGGGCGAGGCGAGAGGCGATCGCGTCGACCGCGGCCGCGAGGGCGTCGCCTGCCTCTGCCACGGCGCCGGCGACCGTCGAATCCTCCTCGTTGAGCAGCCCGACCAGCTCGCGCGTCGTGCGGAGCTCGAGGTCGGCGAAGCGCGGCGACCACGATTCCGTCGGCTTCTGCGCCCGCCGAGTCAGCGCGGCGCTCACCGCCTCCCACACGGCGGGCGCGTCGGAGGTCGCGAGGCTCGTCATGTGGCCGCACGCCTCGTAGCCCCACGTCCACAGGTCGTCGACGCCCTCCTCGCGGGCGGCGGCGACGGCCGCCTCGAGCTGTGGAATCTCCTCACGCGTCAGCCCGAAGCTCGGCAGCCAGAGCTGCGCCGAGACGCCGTGCCGCGCGCAGGTCTCGTACAGCAGCCGCGCGAAGCGGCGCACGAACGGGCCCGCGGCCTCGTCCCAGTGCTTCCAGTAGGGGTCTGTGGCGAAGGTCGTGAGGCCGGGTAGCGACGCCACGACGTCCCAGTCGGAGATGCCGTGCGATCCCGCGGTCGCCGGCAGCAGGCAGATCGTGTTGCTGCCGCCGCGCGCGGCGACGTGCGCCACGGCCTCGCGTAGGAACTCGACGACGGAGGCCTCGCGGAACGCCTGCGCCTCGGGCGTCCGCTCGGCCGGCAGCTCGCCGCCGAAGCGCTCGGCGCAGTGCCCGCAGCGGCAGCTCCAGCGCGCCGCGTCCTCGACCCCGACGTGCGCCGGCACCACCCACGCGGGCTCGTCCCAGAAGACCGAGTCGACGCCGCAGCCGAGCGCCCAGTCCGCCCAGTCCCTGCAGAACGCGCGGTACACGGGGCTGTTGAGGCAGGCCGCCGCGACCCGCCGGCCGTCGTCGAGCACCTGGCACTCCTCCGGGTGGAAGGCCACGAAGCGGCTCTCGGCCTCGCCGCCGAAGGTGCGGCCCAGCCCCCACGGGCTCGCCTGCACCGTCAGCCCGGCGGCCCGTGAGGCGTCGACGAGCTCGCGCATGGTGTCCCCGTAGTAGGCGAGGTCGTTCTCGGAGAACGTGTGCAGGACGCCCGTGTAGCCGCGCGAGGCGAGGTCCGCCAGGTCGCGCCGCACGTGACGGGCGATCCGGACCCCGAAGTACGAGCAGCCGGCGCTCAAGGCCGCCGGTTCCCCAACTGGTACGTACCACTCATCCGCGTACCGCGCCCGCGGTCAGCCCGAAGGCGATCCGGCGCTGCACGAGCAGGAAGAAGATGACGACCGGGATCGCGGTGAGCGTCGAGCCGGCCATCAGGGCGCCCCAGTCGGTGTGCCGGCTCGTGCCGAGGAAGAACGAGAGCCACAGCGTCAGCGTCTGCTTCGACTGGTCGCTCAGCAGGATGCGGGCGAAGATGTACTCGTTCCAGCTCGTGATGAACGCGAAGATGGACGTGGCGACGAGCCCGGGCGCCACGAGCGGCAGCAGGATCCGGACGAACGCACCCAGCCGCGTGCTGCCGTCGACCATCGCCGCCTCCTCGAGGTCGCGCGGGATGCCGAGGATGAAGCCGCGCAGCGTCCAGACCGAGAACGGCAGCGCGAAGGTGAGATAGGTGATGATCAGGCCGCTGAGCTTGTCGACCTGGTGCACCCGGCTGAGCGCCACGAAGAGCGGGATGATCAGGCCCGCACCGGGGAGCATCTGGATCCCGATCATCAGGACGATGAAGGCCTTGCGGCCGGTGAACCGGTACTTCGCGAGCGCGACCGCGGCGACGAATGCCAGGACCATCGCGATCGCGACGGTGATCGTGACGACGATCAGGCTGTTCTTGACGTCGTTCCAGAAGAACGGCGTGTGGATCGCGTCGCCGAAGTGGTGCAGCGTCGGGCTGCCGGAGATCCACGTGGGATTCTCGCTGTTGATCTGGTCGTCCGGCTTGAACGCGGTCGAGATCATCCAGAAGACCGGAAAGACCATCACGGCGAAGAGGATGACGCCGACGACGTTCCAGCCGGCCCGGCGCATCGCTCGAGGCGTCATTCGACGTCGCCGATCTTGACCATGCGGCGCACGTACACGACGCTCATCGCCGCGACCATCAGCAGCATCAGCAGCGAGATCGCGGCGCCGCGCCCGTAGTCCGAGTGCAGGTAGCCCTCCTCGAACAGGTACACGCCCATCAGGTAGTTGCCCGGGTGGATGTGCGCCTGGCCGATGAGCAGGTACGGCTGCGTGAAGACGCCGAAGTCCCACAGGATGGAGAGGCTGGTGAGGATGAGGAGCACCGGCCGCAGGATCGGCACCGTGATGTCGCGGAAGACGCGCGACGGCCTGGCGCCGTCGATCTCGGCCGCCTCCACCAGCTCGGCCGGCACCTGCGACAGCGCCGCGTACACCGTGATGGCGACGAACGGCAGCGCGCCCCAGACGATCAGCGCCGTGACGAGGCCCAGCTGCGAGAAGGTGGTCGCGTACCAGTCGTGGTGGAAGAAGTCGCCGAGGCGCAGCTCGGTGAGCACGTAGTTGACGACGCCGTTCTGGTAGTTCGTCATCCAGTACCACACCTGCACCGCGACGACCTGCGGCATCGCCCATACGAGCACGAGGCCCGCGGTGACGAGGATGCGCGCCCAGGCGCTGACCCGCACGAGCAGCAACGCCACGAGCGTCCCGAGCACCATCGTCATGCCGACGTTCGCAATCGTGAAGACGACGGTACGGGCGACGGTGTGCCAGAAGACCGCGTCGTGGAGGACCGAGCCGAAGTTGTGCAGGCCGACCCACTGCCCCTCGTGCCTGATCAGCTCGAACAGCGTGTAGTGCTGGAGCGACAGCCTGAACAGGCTGTAGATCGGATAGCCGAGGATCGCCGCGAGCGCGGCGGCGACGGGAAGGATCAGCCAGTACGGGACCGAGCCTCGGAGCGCGCGCCGCCACGTGAGGCGGCGACGCCGCCGGGGCACTGCCCCGGCGGCGATCGCCACTCCCTCCGGCCTGGCCAACTGGCGCTACGAGCCGTTCAGCACCGAGGTGATGGTGCGGCTCGCAGAGGTTGCGGCCTTCCTGACGCTGGCCTTGCCGGTCAGGATCTGCGCCAGCATCGTGCGCAGCACGTTGCTGTTCTCCACGTCGACCCAGTGCTTCGCCGTGGGAACGAACCAGCTGCGGACGGCGGCCCGCTCGTTCACGCTCGACCCGAGCAGGTTGGTCGCGTTCGGAATGTTGCCCTTCGCCTGCAACGAGCGCTCCGCGGCCGTGCTCGTGAAGTCCTTGATCCAGTCGGCCGCGAGGGACTTGCTCGAGGCGGTCACGGGAACGGCGAGGTCTGAGCCGCCGAGGAAGCCCGGCATGGACTTGCCTGTGACGTGGCTCGGCATCACGAACTGCGCCGTGTCGGCCTTGTACTTGTTCCCGACGCAGCAGCTGAACCAGGCCGGTCCGATGATCGCTCCTGCTCCGCCCTGCGAGTACACGTCGTACGGGGCGGGATGGTTCTCGTCCGAGGTCTTGCTCGCCCTGGAGGCCGCGAGGAAGAACCGCTTGAAGGCGGTGAGGCCCGCGAGCGACTGCTTCGAGTTGAGCGTCCCCGTCCACTTGCCGCCGCGCGTCCTCGCGATCGTTCCGCCGTAGTCGTAGACGAAGCTCATCGCGAAGTACCAGTCGGTGCCGGCGGTGTAGACGGGCGAGAAGCCCTTGGTCGCCCGGTTCGCCCTGGCGAGCGTGCGTGCGTCGGCCGTGAACTGGGCGACGCTCCGGGGCAGCCTGTTGATGCGCGCCTTCTTGAAGAGGTCGGTCCGGTAGGTGACGACGCGCGAGCCGGCGTAGTAGGGGACGCCGTACACCTTGCCGCCGTACCTGCCGGAGGCCGCGAGCCCCTTCAGCCACGAGCGCGAGTTGGCGAACGACGACCTGAAGGACGTCAGGTCGGCGAAGGCGCCGGCCGCCATGTACTTCGTCATCTCGGTGTTGCCCATCTCGATGACGTCGGGCGTGTTGCCGCCGGCGAGCGTCGCGTCGAACTTCTGGAGGTGGTCGCCCCAGTTCTGGTACTGCACGTCCACGTTCGCTCCCGGATGGTCCGCCTCGAACTCCTTGCTGGCGGCGGCGACGACGTCCGGCCACCCCGACTGCGCGTCGACCTGCAGCCAGACCGTCAGCTTGTTGGCCTGATGCCGCTGACCGCTTGCAGCCGCGGTCGCGGCGACGGCCCCGAGCGCGAGGGCCGCAACGGCCACCGCGAAAAGGCGTGATCTCATACAAGTCTCCTCGAGCCGCCGACACGCCGGCTCCGCGCGGACACGCCCAGTGGCCGAGAGCTGCGCGCGGTCGTCGGTGCGCCGATTGGTCTATACCAGTTGGCCACGGGCGGACGATCGCACATAGGACCACCCCGTGTCAAGCCCGCGTCCCGCCGGCGCGGCTCAGCTCTCGCGGCGGCTGAGCTCGGTGACGATCCGGTAGCGGTCGCCCCGGTACACCGACTGGACGTACTCGACCGTGCGGTCGTGGACGTCGCGGCTCGTGCGCTCGAACAGGAAGGCGGGCGACTGGAGGGGGACGCCGAGCGCGGCCGACTCCTCCTCGTTCGTCACCGTCGGCTCGATCGCCTGCGTGCCGCTCGCGATCACGATGCCGTACCGCTCCTGCAGCAGCTCGTAGAACGACCCGGTGAGGCTGCTCGCCGTCAGCCCGGGGACGAGCGCCTCCGGGATGTGCAGGGTCTCGATCGCCATCGCCTCCCCGTCCGCGAGCCGAAGCCGCTTGACGACTCGAATCGGCTCCGAAGGCGAGACCTGCAGGAAGCGGCCGAGGCGGGCCCCGGCCAGGGTCGTGCTCATCGAGAGCGTCCGGCTTCCGGGCGCGAAGCCACGCCGGCGCATGTCCTCGCTGAAGGACGTCATCGTCAGCTCCTGCGACATCTTCGGGTGCTGGACGTAGGTCCCGCTGCCCCGCCGGCGGACGAGGTAGCCCTCGCGCGCGAGGTCGTCGAGCGCCGCCCGCACGGTCAGCCGGGACACGCCGAGATCGGCGCTCAGCTGCCGCTCCGAGGGGATGGCGGTTCCGACCCCCAGTTGCTCGATCAGGTCGAGGACCTGCTGGCGCGTGTGGCTCTGCTTCGTGACCTTCTGCGGAACCGCCATCGCGGAGTCGACTATAGCCGCGGCCTCGCAAGTGGTCAATGCCATTGATCTTTCGTGGTGGACCGGTATAGACTTCCCGCCGTGGGCGAGATCGTACTGGAGCACGTCCGCAAGCTGTTCAGCGGTAACGTCGTCGCGGTCGACGACATCTCGCTCGAGATCGCGAACGGCGAGTTCCTGGTCCTCGTCGGGCCGTCCGGCTGCGGCAAGTCCACGCTCCTGCGCATGGTCGCGGGGCTCGAGGAGGTCAGCGAGGGCGCGATCCGCATCGACGGCACCGACGTCACCGACCTGCCCCCGCGCGCGCGCGACGTGGCGATGGTGTTCCAGAGCTACGCGCTCTATCCGCACATGAGCGTGCGCGACAACCTCGGCTACGGCTTGAAGGTGCGCCGGACGGCCAAGCCGGAGGCTGCACGACGCGTCGACGAAGTGGCGCAGATGCTCGGGCTCGAGGAGCTGCTCGACCGGCGGCCGGCCGCGCTCTCGGGGGGCCAGCGGCAGCGGGTGGCCATGGGCCGGGCGATCGTGCGCGAGCCCAAGGCGTTCCTGATGGACGAGCCGCTCTCGAACCTGGATGCGAAGCTGCGCGTCAGCATGCGCGCGCAGCTCGCGAGCCTGCACGCGCGGCTCGACACGACGACGATCTACGTCACGCACGACCAGGTGGAGGCGATGACGCTCGGCCGGCGCGTGGCGGTGATGCGCGACGGCCGCATCCTCCAGGTCGACACGCCGCAGACGCTCTACAACCGTCCGGCCAACCTCTTCGTCGCGGCCTTCATCGGCTCGCCGTCGATGAACCTCGTGGAGGCGTCGCTCTCGGACGGCCGGGTCGAGTTCGCAGGCTTCTCGGTCCCCCTCGCGCCGGAGCGTCGGCCCGTCGCACCGCCCGAACGGGTCGTGGTGGGCATCCGGCCGGAGGCGTTCGAGGATGCGGCATTCGCGGACCCGTCCCTTCCCCAGGTCGAGGTGCCGGTCGACGTGGTCGAGGACCTCGGCCCCGACACGCACGTGATCTTCCCGATCGACGCTCCGCCGGTGGACGTGAGCGAGGTGCGCGAGGCGGTCGGCGAGGAGGAGGCGCTCCTGCCGGCAGACCGGGCGATCTTCACCGCGCGCGTCGATCCCGGGAGCAGCGCACGCGCCGGCCGCCCGCTGCGGCTCGCGGTCAACCCTGCGCGCTTCCTCTTCTTCGACGCCGCCACCGGCCTGCGGCTCGACCACGCCGCGGCCCGGGAGCTCGCGGCGAACCTATAGGCCGAGCCGCTCGAGCGTCGCCGCGTCGCGGCGCCAGCGCGGGCGCACCTTGACGAGGAGCTCGAGGAAGACGGGGTGCCCGAGCAGCGCCTCGATCTCCGGCCTGGCCCGCGTGCCGATCTCCTTCACCATCGCGCCGCCGCGACCGACGAGGATCTGCTTCTGCGACTCCGTCTCGACGAGGATCCGTGCGCGGACGACCTTCTCGCCGAGCTCGTCGACCTCGGCCGAGAGCGCGTGCGGCACCTCGTCGCGGGTGAGCCAGAGCGCCTTCTCGCGCACGAGCTCGCCGATCTGCACCTCGAGCGTCAGGTCGGTGCGCTGCTCCCGGGGAAAGTAGAGCGGGCCCTCCGGCAGCAGGCCGACGAGCTCGCCGCGGAGCTCGCCGACGCCGTCCCCGGTCTTCGCGCTGACCGGGTGCAGCGCGTGGAACTCGCCCAGGCGCGACGCCGCGCTCATCTGCTGCGCGATGTGCGCGGGCTTCAGACGGTCGACCTTGTTCAGCGCGATCACGACCGGCACGCCGAAGCCGAAGACGCGCGCGGCGATGAAGCGGTCGCCCGCGCCGATGCGCTCGCGGGCGGAGAGCACGAGCAGGACGGCGTCAACCTCGTCGAAGGCGGTGTCGACGGTGTGCTGCATCCGCTCGGTGAGTGCGTCGAACGGCCGCTGGAAGCCTGGTAGGTCGGCCAGCACGAGCTGGTGAGCGTCGCCGTTCGCGATCCCGAAGATGCGGCGCCGGGTCGTCTGCGGCTTGTCGGAGACGATCGCGACCTTGCCGCCGCAGAGCGCGTTCACGAGCGTCGACTTGCCCACGTTCGGCCGCCCTGCGACCGCCACGAACCCCGACTTCACGGCTGCGCCGGCCGGCGGCGGCCCCTCACGGCAGGAGCTGGAAGACCACGAGGGTGACGAGGGCGCCGAGCGCTCCGCCGTAGAGCACCTCGAGCGCCGAGTGAACGCCGGACTCCACGCGCGTCTGGGCGACGAGCAGGGCCATCAGGAACGTGAGCGACGAGATGAGGAAGCGGTGGTCGTCGCCGATGACGTAGGTCGAAGCCATCCAGCCCGCGAAGGCCACCGCGGCATGGCCGGAGGGCAGGCCGCCGCGGAGCGGCGTGCCGCGCCCGGTCCACGCCTTCGTTCCGATCACGATCAGGATCACGAGCACGAGCGCCACGAGCGTGAGCTCCGCGGGCGCCTCGCGGATCCGGTCGAGCAGGCGGGCGCTGCGGTGCGCCGCGGCGTGGGCGAAGACGAGATAGCCGATGCCGACGGCGGTGGTGGTCGCAATCAGGACGGCACCGGCGGCGATGTCCTTGGCGAGCTTCGCGTTCGGGTCGAAGGACGTCGTCGAGACGTCGATCGTGCCCTCGATGGCGGAGTTCACCATCTCCGCGACGAGCACGAAGGCGACCGCGAGCAGGAGCGCGATCAGCTCGAAGCGCCCGACGCCGAGCGCAGCCGCGGCGGCGATCACGCCGATCGCGACGAGGAAGTGGATGCGCAGGTTCCGCTGCGTCCGGAGGACGTGGATGATGCCCTCGAAGGCGTAGTTGAAGCTGTCGAGCACCGTCGGCGCGCGGCCGGGCGCCGGCGGCGAGCTACGCGGACGCTCTCCCGGCGGCCCCTCCTGCTGCTCGCGCCGCGAGGTCAGGATGCTCATCCGTGCAGCGCCTCGCGCGCCGCCATCTCCGCGCCGTGGTCGTAGCCGACGAGGTGGAGCACCGCGTGTACCAGCGGCCCATGCCACTCGGCGCCGACGACCTGCGGGCAGACCACGACGTCGCCGAGCTGTCGCGGCAGGCCCGCCGGCAGCTCGTCGAGCGCGTCGAGCGGGAACGCCAGCGCGTCCGTCGCCTCGTCGACTCCCAGGTGCTCCCGCTTCAGGGTCCGGCTCTCCTCCGGCCCGACGAAGAGCAGGCCGAGCTCGCCCGCCTCCACACCCTCGGACTGCAGCACCCGCCGCGCGAGCGCCGCCGCGCCCGCCTCGTCCACCGTCACCCCCGACCGGTTCTCGATCTCGACCTCGATCACCGGCGGCGCTCGGATCCGGTCTCCTCGGAATGCTGCTTGTACGCCTCGACGATGCGCTGCACGAGCTTGTGCCGCACCACGTCCCGGTGCGTGAAGTGCACGAACGCGATCCCGTCGATCGCGCTGAGGATGTGCTGAACCTGGATCAGCCCGGACGCCTGCTCGCGCGGCAGGTCGATCTGCGTCACGTCGCCGGTCACCACCACCCTGGAGCCGAAGCCGAGCCGCGTCAGGAACATCTGCATTTGCTCGGGCGAGGTGTTCTGCGCCTCGTCCAGGATGATGAAGCTGTCATTCAGGGTCCGCCCCCGCATGAAAGCGAGCGGGGCGACCTCGATCGTGCCGCGCTCGATGTACGCGTTCAGCCGCTCGGGGTCCATCGTGTCGTAGAGGGCGTCGAAGAGCGGGCGCATGTACGGGTCGACCTTGGCCAGCACGTCTCCCGGCAGGAACCCCAGCCTCTCCCCCGCCTCGACCGCGGGCCGCGTGAGGATGATGCGCCCCACCTGCCGGTCGGAGAGCGCGGCGACGGCGAGCGCGATTGCGAGGTACGTCTTCCCGGTGCCCGCGGGGCCGATGCCGAAGGTGACGGTGCGGCTGCGGATGGCGTCGACGTACTGCTTCTGGGTCACCGTCTTGGGCGTGATGCGCTTGCCGCGGTGCGACCACACGACGTCCTCGAAGATCTCGCGCACGTCCTCCGACCGGTCGAGCGCGTCGAGAATGGTGTCGACGGTACCCGCGCCGATCTCCTGGCCGCCCTCGACGAGCTCGACCAGCTCCTCGATCACCGCCCGCGCATCCGCCACCTTCGGCTCCTCGCCGTTCAGCGTGAGGCGGTTGCCGCGCAGGTTGACGGCGCAGCCGATTCGGTCGCGGAGGGCGGTGAGGACGCCGTCGCCGAT
>JBBWZD010000045.1:0-8110 GCA_039648875.1 Actinomycetota bacterium | reverse complement strand
CTGCTCCAGCTCCGCGAGAAGCAGAAGGCGCGCCGCTACTACGGCCTGCTCGAGAAGCAGTTCCGCACCTACTACGAGAAGGCGTCGCGGCGCTCCGGCGTCACCGGCGAGGAGCTGCTGCGGATGCTCGAGACCAGGCTCGACAACGTCGTCTACCGGCTCGGCTTCGCCGCCTCCCGCGCGCAGGCCCGCCAGCTCGTACGCCACGGCCACTTCCAGGTGAACGGGCGCCGCGTCAACATCCCGAGCTACCAGGTTCGTCCGAACGACATGATCACCGTGCCGCCGAGCTCCTCGGCGCAGCAGGTGATCCGCGACGCCACCGACCTCGTCTCGACGGTGGCGCCGTGGCTGCAGGCCGACCACGACGGCCTCACCGGCAAGGTGCTGAAGCAGCCGGAGCGCGGGGAGATCGATACGCCCGTGCAGGAATCGCTCATCGTCGAGCTCTACTCGAAGTAAAGGAAAGGGAATTCTTTGGCAACTCGCGTAATGGACTTCCAGATCCCCCGGATCGTGCACGAGGACGTGGACGAGCATCGCGGGGTCTTCGTCATCGAGCCGCTCGACCGCGGCTTCGGCCACACCTTCGGCAACTCGCTGCGCCGCGTGCTGCTCTCGTCGCTCGAGGGCGCCGCGGTCACCTCGGTCAAGGTCGAGGGGACGGCGCACGAGTTCACCACGCTGCCGGGCGTCCGGGAGGACGTGACCGACATCGTGCTGAACCTCAAGAACTTCGTCGCGCGCCTCCACGGCGACAGTCCGGAGGTCGAGGTGCACATCGCCCGGAAGGGCCCCGGCGTCGTCACCGCCGCGGACATCGAGGCTCCCGCCGACCTCGAGATCCTCAACCCGGAGCTCGAGATCGCGAACCTGGCCGACCGCGGCCGGCTGGAGATGACGCTGACGATCGGCCGCGGGCGGGGCTACGTGCCCGCGGAGCTGAACCGCGGCTTCCAGCACACGATCGGCGTGATCCCGATCGACTCGATCTTCACGCCCGTGCGCCGCGTCGCCTACGCGGTCGAGTCCGCACGCGTCGGGCAGCGCACCGACTACGACAAGCTGACGCTGGACATCACCACCGACGGCTCCGTCGATCCGAAGGACGCGCTCGCCGAGGCCGCCGAGATCCTGATCCGGCAGCTCGCGATCTTCACCGACCTCGACAAGATCACGCCCCTCGGCGACGGCGCGGCCGCCGGCATCGAGTCGCGTCCCGAGGCCGCGCACCCGATGGACAACTTCCCGATCGAGGAGCTGGAGCTGGGCGTGCGCTCGTACAACTGCCTCAAGCGGGTCGGCATCGAGACGATCGGCGACCTCGTCATGAAGACCGAGAACGAGCTGGCGGCGATCCCGAACTTCGGCAAGAAGTCGATCGAGGAGGTCAAGGAGACGCTCGGGCAGCACGGTCTCACCCTTCGCGGCGACAACGGCGGCCTCGGCGGCGGCCTCCCGGAGTAGGGCCGATGCGGCACGCGAGGACCGGCAAGAAGCTCGGGCGCGACTCCGCCCACCGCAAGGCGCTCTACGCCAACCTCGCGTGCTCGCTGATCGAGCACGGCCGGATCAAGACGACGGAGGCGAAGGCGAAGGCGGTGAAGCCCTTCGCCGAGCAGATGATCACGCTGGGCCGGCGCGGCGACCTCCACGCCCGCCGGCAGGTCCTCGCCCACCTCCGCTCGCAGGAGATCGTGCACCAGCTCTTCAGCGACGTCGGCCCGCGCATGGCCGACCGCCCCGGCGGCTACACCCGTATCGTCAAGCTCGGCCACCGTTACGGCGACGCCGCCGAGATGGTGTACCTCGAGCTCGTGGACTACGTGCCGTAGCCCCGGAGGACGAGGAGCTCGGGCGCGTCGCCGGCGCGCGGCCGGTCAGGCGAGAGGACCCTCGGGCACCCGATGCTTATGTCGCATGAGGTGCGGGTTCTTGCCGATTCGTTCAGGCACACTTCGGGGGGAGGAGGAGGAGCGATGTTCTCGTCACGAAGAGCCGTGCTCGTGATGGGAGTTGGTGTCGCGGCAGCAATCCTGGCCGCGGGAATGGCCCTCGCGGCCACCAAGCCGCATCTCAAGCCCGCGACGGTTGGCCGCATCGCGATCCGAGCGGCGCGACCCTATACCCAGAGCAATGGGACATTCCCGCCGATCACCGTCCTGAGCACCCGGGCGGTGGTACGACGAGGCGCGATCAGGTGGCTCGTCCGTCTACAGGCGCAGGCCTTTCTCTTTCCGTGTCCCGGCGGGTCAAAGGGGACCTGCCCGGCCTATCTCACGCCGTACGCGCTCGTCCGTATAGCCGACGCGACCGGCCGAGTGTTGAGCGTGGAGCCTCTGCCCTAGTCGTCGCCGTCACACACGCCATTCTGGCGTCGGGGAACATTCGCGCGCACTGGCGCAGGCGACGGGATGGACGTCACGGCAGCCAGCCCTCACGGTACGCCGACCGCTCCTCCGGTCCGAAGCGGGCGTAGGCCTCGGCCGGTTTGGACGTCTCCTCGAGCACGCTCGCGCCGTGCTTCGCCGCCACCTCGTTCACCGGATAGACGGCCTCGAAGCCGCCCACTCGGCTGCCGGTCATGACAATGACGCACGGCCCCTCACCGGCGCCGACGAAGACGTGGTGCGTCCAAGGCGGGCAGTGGACGAAGTCCCATGTCTTCAGGCGGTGCTCCTCACCTTCGATCACGAGCACGCACTCTCCGGCAACGAGAAGGAAGTCCTCCTGGCCGCGCTCGCGGTGATACATGCCGTTTGGCTGGCCAGGCATGAGCACATGGATGCGGAAGCCGAGCTGAGCCCACTCCTGCCCGCCTTCAAAGTCGGTGTCTTGACCACGCTCCTCGCTTCGGATCCACGAGACGTCGTGCGCGTTAAGAACGAACCAACCCTCACCCTGAGGGATGAGCCCGGCCTCGGTTCTCTTCAATTGTGCCTCGCGAACGGATTCGGTCATGGGCGGATCCTTGCAGAAGCGATGCGCGGCGAACGAGACGCGCGGGTACAGCCCCGACGGCCGACGCCTCTAGTCACGCTCGGGGGACATTCCGTAACGCTGGCGCACGCGGGCGTTGTCTCGCCAGCGGCCAAGCTCTAGGGTCGCGGCATCCCGACCGACTTCTCCACGACTGGAGGAACAGATGACACACGACGAGGCCCGGATATGGGAGTTCGCGCGCAGCTACACCGACGCCTGGTGCAGCCGCGACCCCACGAAGGTCGCAGACCACTTCGTCCCGGGCGGGACGATCGCGATCAACGGTGGAGATCCCACCGAGGTCACCGAGGTCGCGCGTTCGTTCATCGACGCGTTCCCAGACATACAGGTGTTCATGGACGACGTCGTCCTCAACGACGAGACGGTCGAGTACCACTGGACGTTCACGGGCACGAACACGGGACCGGGCGGGACCGGGCGAACCGTGCGGATCACCGGCTTTGAGGAATGGACGATCGGAGACGACGGCCTCGTCGTCGAGTCGCGCGGCACCTACGACCAGGACGAATACGCGCGCCAACTGGAGCACTGCGCTCCCGACACGTAGCCGCCTATGTCCCTCGGCGCGGAATGCTCAGGCGACATTCCCGCACACTCGCGCAAGCAACGTTGTATCGCGCTTTACGAGGTCACGCCGAGGCCTGCCCGGAAGGCTTGGAGGAAGTATTCGGTGTCCTCGTCCGGCGCGTCGATCGCGGAGCCTTCGCGTACTGCGCGCTCGGCCAGCCGCGCCTTTTCGAGCAAGGCTTCGATCTCGCCCCGAGAGGAAACCGACTCGTGGTGCCCTTCGATGTAGTGTTCGGCGGCGGATCCGAGAATGACCTCGCGCAATCGCGAGACGGATTCTGGTGTCATCACGCCCGCGGGCGAGGCAGAGAAGCAATCGCCCATGAAGAGAGCTCGGTCCGGTTCGACGTACATCAGGCTTGAGTCCGCGCTGTGGTCTCCACCGATGTGGCGGGCACTGACTGTCACGCCGCCAAGATCGATCTCGATTCGCTCGTGGAAGACGATGTCGGCGGGAGCGATCTCGACGGTTCGCGGCGACGGCATCTCCGCCTTGACGTCGGCGGCGTGATCTGCCGTGGAAAGGCCGGCCGCAACGCGTTTGTCGAGCCCTTCGTCGCTCCAGTCTCGTTGCGCTAGTTCGGTCAGCCGCTCGGCGGTGAGCGTGTGGGCGATCACGAGCCCACCGATTTCGGCGCCGCCAAGGACGTGATCCCAGTGGGCGTGCGTGTAGATGACCGCGCTCGGGCGCGCCCCGCTCGCGACCATAAGCGCGTTCAGGAATGCCCGGGCGTGCGCCGCCGACGAGCCGGCGTCGAGCATGAGCGTCCGCCGTTCGCCCAGCACCGCGCAGAGGGACGGACGGTCGGGCGGCCCCGGCGGCATCCAGTAGACGTGCTGCGTGATCTTCGTGAGCGCGTTCATTCGCGGACATCGGAGTATCCCGCAGGCGCGACGGCGCCAGACTCGACGTCCGACCCAGAAAACCGCAGACGCTCAGGGGACATTCGCGAACGCTGGCCCACGCGAGAATCTCGACTCTCGGCCCGCCCTCCCGTCAGGCAGGGGGGATCGCATACGGTGGGTGCCCGACCTGGAGGCCGAGATGAGCATCGTTGTCCGCTACGCGCCCGTGCCCTCATCGACGATCGAGCAATACGACGAGGTGATGCGCCGTCTCGAGCACTCAGGCGAGATGCCTGCGGACGGATTCGACTATCACGTCGCGTTCATTGCAGATGGTCAGCTGCTCGTGAGCGAAGTCTGGGACTCCCCGGAGCAGTTGGAGGCATTCGGGAAGCGGGTCATGCCGCTCCTGCACGACGTCGAACTCGAGCATTCCGGGCAACCGCACGTCTTCGAGGTCTACAACATCATCAGGCGGTAGCCGCGACTCAGACCACAGCGGGCACCGAACCGCCATTACCGTTCTGTCGCTCTGGCGTCGTTCGGGAACACTGGCGCACGCTAACCGCTTCACCTCAGAGCGCGGACGTCACGGAGACGCCGGTCGGCCGCTTGCGTCTGCCGTCTTGCAGACATCACTCGCCGGGTGCGAGCGGCGGTCACCAGCACCTGACCTACTCGCGGCGCCGACCAGCTCGCTCACGACTCGGCAGCGTACCGAGCCAAACACCGCTCCCGCTCAGGCGGCATTCGCGAGCCCCCCGGTGGATAAGGTGCACTGCGACGCGGAAGACCTGGACGTTGCCCCTGCACGCCAAGAGTGTGGCACGTACACCGCTGATTTCTGCGCAGCGGTTCGGTCGAAGCAGCATGAGCGAAACCACCTGTCACATGTCCATGTCACTCGACGGCTTTGTCGCGGGACCGGACCAAAGCCTCGAGGACCCTCTCGGCCGTCGCGGTATCGAGGTGCATCGCTGGCATCTCGGCGAGCCGCTGCACGACGGCGACGCCCGCGCACGCGACCTGCTCCTGCGCCCACGCGGCGCGTACGTGATGGGACGCAACATGTTCGGGCCGATTCGGGGCCCGTGGCAGGGCGACTGGCGAGGCTGGTGGGGCGACGAGCCGCCGTACCACGTTCCGGTCTTCGTGCTCACGCACTACGAGCACGAGCCGATCGAGCTGGCAGGCGGGACGACGTTCTATTTCGTCGCCGACGGCTTCGACGCCGCGTTCGCGCGCGCCTCGGAGGCCGCAGGTGATCGCGGCGTCGACATCGCCGGCGGCGCGTCGACCGTGCGCCAGGCGCTTGCGGCAGGCGTGATCGAGGAGCTCGTCCTCGACTTCGCGCCCGTCCTGCTCGGCTCCGGCGAGCGCCTCTTCGACGGCGTCGCCGATCCCCGGCTCGAGCCGGTCGAGGTCATCCACTCGCCGCTCGCGACGCACGTGCGCTACCTCGTCGGTCGGTGAGGGCGGGGGGAGCGGAGGCTCCCTCCGCGTGTCGCGCGCCCCTCGTCAGGGGAGATTCCCGAAGGCCGGCGGGTACCCTCCGGAGGTGGCGCACTACCTCTTCAACTTCGCGGACGGCGACGCAGCGAAGGGGTCGCCGGCCCGTGAACGAGCGGCCGCGTTCATGCGGCTCGGGCTGTGGGGCATCGACGCCGACGAGCGGCACGGGAGCGACCTTGCCCCCGGCGACCTCGTCCTCGTCTATCTGGCCGCACCCGAGCTGGAGTTCGTCGGCTGCGCGGAGCTTGCCTCGGCCCTGCGTGATTGGACGCCGTCGGAGGCAGAGCTGTACCCGGGCGATTCCCGTGGCGGCGTGTTGCTGGCTCAGGTCGTGGAGTGGAACCCGCCCGTGCCGATGAGCGCAGTGCTGTCGCACATCGGCCCGTCACAGAGCGCGAAGGCCGAGTTCGAGGCCGGCGTCGTCCGGATCACCGCCGGCGAGTACGAGGCCGCCCTCGCGGCGGCGGCGGAGCGCGCGAGCTCGAATCGCTGATTCATGCTCATCAGGAGCTATCGCAGACGCTTCGTCAGCTTGACGGACCGGCGGCGATAGCCCATCCGCTCCTCCCAGAACGGGATCGAGACCGGGCTCTGCAGATAGGTCTCGGCGCTGATCGTCCGTGCGCCTCGTTCCCGCGCCCACGCCTCCACGGCCTCCACGAGCGACGTTGCGAGGCCCCGCCGCTGGAAGCGATCGGCTGTACCCAGCGCCTCCACGTGGACTCGCGGATACGGGTGGTCGGCGAGCATCTGTCGCGAAGCGTCCCCCTCGGGCTCCGTCAGCCGCGCGTACGCGAACGCTCCGACGGACCCGTCGGCGACGGCCACGAGATGCAGCTCCGAAGCACTCGGCGGCATCGCGAGCTTCGCCTCGAACCACTCGGCCAGACCGGCCTGGTCGGGCAGCCGGAAATCATCGGGAAACCGACCGACGTAGTACCGGGCGTTGTCGAGCCAGACCCGCGCCAGTGCGGCTCCGTCACCTCGTCGTGCGGATCTGACCTCGAGGCTCACTCCGTGGCGACCCTAGAGCCGCAGGTCGAGCTGCAGCAGGACCTCGTCGTCGAACACGATCTCGCCCGTCCGCTCGAAGCCGTAGCGCTCGTAGAACCCGATCGGGCTGCCGTCGCCCTGGCCGGCGCTCGTGCTCAGAACGTCGACTCCCGGCCGTCGGCGGAAGTACTCGACGACGAGGTCGAGCGTGGCCGCGCCGTAGCCCCGCCCCTGGTAGCGCTCGTCGATCAGCAGCTTCCAGAGGAAGTGCGGGATGTAGCCGGGAGCCACGACTTCGTCGCTGATCATCACGAAGCCGACCGGCGTCTCGTCGTCGTAGACCGCCCAGTAGAGGGCGCGGCCGTCCGGCTCCTCGGCTGCCTCGAGCAGCGAGCCTGCGACGGTGCTCACGAACTGCTGCTGCGCGTCCGACACGCGCAGGGCCTCGACTGCCTCGCGGTTCGAGTCGGTGATCGGTCGGAGCGCGACCACGGCTACCCGAGCGCGTTGCCGAGGCCGGCGCTGACGGCGGCGATGATGATCCCCGCGAACGTGACGATGCCGAGGGCGCGCACGAAGCCGTCCTCGAAGAAGCGCCAGCGGAGGAACGCCAGCACGAGCAGCTCGAAGCCGACGACGACGATCGCCACGACGAGCGCCAGGTGGTAGTGCGGGATCAGGAACGGCAGCGTGTGGAGGATGCCGCCGAGGAACGTGCCGCCGCCGGTGATGCCGCCGCGAACGAGCGGGTTGCCGCGGCCAGTGAGCTCGCCGGTGTCGGAGAGGCCCTCGGAGAAGCCCATGCTCACGCCCGCGCCGAGCGCCGTCACGAGCCCGGCGACGAACGCGAAGCGCGTGTTGTGGGTGGCGAGGGCGATGCCGAAGATGGGGGCGAGGGTCGAGAGCGAGCCGTCGACGAGGCCAACCATCGCCGGCTGGACGCGCTGCAGCAGGAATGCGTGCTCGTTCGCCATCGGATAGAATGTATCAAGCGATGTGCAAGTACGTAGAGCATGAGGCACACCTGACAATGGACGTCAGGGTCGCCTGACGTGCGCCTGCGGCTGACGATCGAGTACGACGGCACGCCGTTCCGCGGGTGGGCGGCGCAGCCGGGACTGCCGACGGTGGAGGCAGCCGTGCGGGAGGCGCTCGAGGGCACGTTCTCCTCGTACGCGCAGCTCGCCGT
>JBBWZD010000030.1:0-14156 GCA_039648875.1 Actinomycetota bacterium | reverse complement strand
CGTGCAGGTCGACTGCGCCGTCGAGGATCCGGTCGACGACGTCGCTGCTCACGCGGCCACCTCGAAGGTCTGTAGCCCGTACCCCATGATCCGGTGGGCGTAGTACGCCTCGACGGCCGGCTTCGCGTCGAGCGGGAGCGCTCCGCGCATCGCGAGCCAGTTGACGACCTCGACCGACTCGGTCCCGCCGAGCTTGATGAAGTCCTCGTGCTTGTACCTCGTCAGGGCCTCCGGGTCGTGGGCGAGGAGCTCCATGAACTTCCGGTCCCAGTCCTCTTCGACGCGGCCGAAGCGCGGCCCGGTCAGCTGATGCGACAGCCCGCCGGTGCCGACGACGACGATGCCGAGATCGTCGGGGTACGACAGGAGCGCGCGCCGCAGCGCCTGGCCGAGCTTCCAGCAGCGGAGCGGGCTTGGCAGCGGATGCAGGATCACGTTGACGGCGAGCGGCACGATCGGGATCTTCCAACCGCCTTCGCCCTCGGCGAAGTCGACCATCGGCAGCGGCGAGATGACGCCGTGGTCGACCTCGAGCTCCTGGCAGATCGTGATGTCGAACTCGTCGGCGACGAGCGACCGCGCGACGTGCCAGCCGAGGCTCGCGTCGCCGGGGAGCGGCGGGAACGGCCGCGCGCCGAAGCCCTCGTCGGCGACCGGGTACGTCTCCGCGACTCCCAGCGCGAAGGTCGGGTACGCGTCGAGGAAGAACTGGTCCATGTGGTCGTTGTAGACCACGACCAGCCGGTCGGGCTTCAGCTCCTCGAGCCACTTCGCGACCTGCTCGAAGGGGCCGAACAGCGGCTCCCACTCCGACGAGCGGCGCACCTCGTCGCCCGCGTCGTAGATGTGCTCCATCGACGGCGCATGGCTCGCGCCGATGCCTCCGATCACCCTAGCCATCCGCCCCTCCGCTCTCACGCATCTGCCTGCCGACGTCCGGGAGAGCGACCCCCGTGACGCCGAGCAGCTTGACCATCACGTAGATCGTCATGCCCGCGCGCCAGAGACCGATCCAGTCGCGCGCCCGCATGAGCGCCTCCTCCTCGTCGGTGAGCCCGAACTGCTCCATCCACGCCTCCTCGTCGCGCTCGAAGAGCTCGCGCTGGTGCGCGTCCTTCAGCGAGTACGCCGCCTTGTTCAGGCGCAGGCCGCGCGTCGCCGTCTGCTCGTCGAACAGGTCGAGGTCGGGCGGCAGGTCCTTCGGCTGGACGGCCTCCAGCCGCTGCAGGTAGTCCTGTGTCAGTTCCATTGCACGTGGAGGTGGTGGGGGGAACGGAACTCCCAGCCGCTGATCTCGGTCGGCCGGGCGGGGTCGAGCCGCAGGCTCGGCAGCCGCTCGAGCAGCACGCGCCAGGCGGTGCGCGCCTCGTAGCGGCCGAGCCGTGCGCCGATGCAGAGGTGCGGCCCGGTGGCGAAGGCGAGGTGCGATCCCTCGCCCCGGTGGATGTCGTACCGCTCCGGGTCCGTCCAGTTCCGCTCGTCGCGGTTCGCCGACGCGAGCACCGCCGCGACGAGCGCGCCGCGCTCGAGCTTCACGCCCGCGAGCTCGACGTCGCGCGTCGCCTGCCGGGTGGAGGTGCCGACGGGCGAATGCCACCGCGCGGCCTCCTCGATCGCCGGGTCGACGAGCTTCGGGTCGGCGCGCACCTCCTCGAGCTGGTCGGGGTGCGACAGGATCGCCCAGAGCGAGAGCGCGATCAGGTCCGTCGTCGCCTGCAGCCCGCCGACGATCATCACCTTCAGGTTCGACTGCACCTCAGCCCGCGTCAGCCGCTCGCCCTCGAACTCGGTGTTCACCATCGACGAGAGCAGCGTGTCGTCCGGCTCGCGCTCGAGCCGCTCGATCACCGGCGCCAGCGTCTCGTCCACCTCCTGCGAGGCGCGGTCGGCGACGGCCTGCTTCTGCGGGTCGCCCTCGAAGTTCGCGGCGCCCGTCGCCAGCTCGACGAACCAGCGGCGGAGCGTCTCCTCGGCGACGTCGGGCAGGCCGAGCGCCCGCTTCAGCACCCGCGCCGACAGCGGCTCGGCGAACTGCGAGACGAGGTCGGCCTCGCCGCGTGCGACGAGAGCGTCCACCAGCTCGTGCGCGACCGGCGCGATCACCTTGTCGGGGTACTCGCCGATCGCGCCGACGCGGAACCACGGGTAGATCAGCGTGCGGATGCGGTCGTGGTAGGCGCCTTCGGAGGCGAGCAGGTTCGGTCCGAACGTCCGCCGGAGCGTCGACGGCTCGGTGTCGCCGGTGAAGAGCTCGGGCTTCTTGTCGACGTACTGCACGTCCTCCCAGCGCGTGACGAGCCAGAGCCCGACCGACTCGACGAGGCACACGGGCGCCTCCGCCCGGAGCTGCTCGTAGATGGGATAGGGATCCGCCTCCAGGTGCTCGACGGTGATCTCAGTGCCGACGCTCAAGCGCGACCTCCTCGTAGGTCTGGACGTGGTCTGCCGCCTCGCCGACCAGCTCGCGTGCCGCGAGCCCCTGCTCGTCGAGGTAGGCCGAAAACTGGTCGATCGCCCGCGTCAGCGCCGCCGGGCCGTCGGTGACGACGGCGCTCGCGAGCTGCGCGGCGCTCGCGCCCGCGAGCAGGAAGCGCGCGACGTCGTGCCCGTCGCGCGCGCCGTTCGTGCCGACGAGGCAGGCGGCCGGGCCGAGCCGCAGCCGCGCCTCCGCGAGCTGCCGGCAGGTGAGCGGCACGGCCCAGGCGCCGCCGACGGCGGCGAAGGTGCCGAGCACCGGCCGGCGCGTCGCCAGGTCGGGGACGAAGCCCTGGGCGCGCGTCGCGAGCACGACGGCGTCGGCGCCCGCGGCGAGCGCTGCCTCCGCCTGCTCGACGCTCCCCACCTTGACGCTGAGCGGCAGCGACACCGTCTCGCGCACCGGCCGCACCAGCTCGGCGCCCGTGCGGATGGCACCGGCCGGGGCCTGCCCGGCGTGGGCGGCCGCGACGTTCAGCTCGAGCCAGCGGAGGCCGGCACGCTGGAAGGCGTCGGCCAGCCGCAGCGCCTCGTCGAGGTCGGCGACGATCAGGCTCGGCACCACGTACGCGTCGCCCGCGCCCCGGTCGAGCTCCGCGAGCGTCTCGACCCACGTGTCGAACGGCTCGTCGAGGAGCCCGGAGCGGCAGAAGAGGGAGTCGGTGCGGCTCGCCGGGCCGAGCGGGCGCGCCTCCAGCTCCTCGTCGAGCAGCACGTACTCCGCCGCCCGCAGCTGCGCCTTCGCCGCCTCCGACTCGTTCGTCGACTTCGCCACGACGGCGCCGGCGCCCGCGTCGAGGCAGGCGCGGATCTGCTCCGCCGTCGCGGTCGCCTCGCACGAGCCGGCGAGCACCGGGTTGCGGAGCTCGAGCCCGGCGACCGTGACTCGCAGGTCAGCCACCCGCGTACGCCTCCCGCAGCAGAGCCAGGTCCGACGAGGCCACGGCGTAGCGCCACCGCTCGTCGGCGCCGAAGCCTCCGAGGAGGACGCCGGCCGCCGCGGCGGCGTCCGCGATCTCGCGGATGCGCGCGTCCACCCGCGCGGCGTCGAGGCCGAGGTCGACGCTGAGGTCGGTGACGCCGACGAAGGCGACGTCGGCGCCGGCGCCGAGGATCTCCTCGAGCGGGTCGTCGGTCGCGGCCGTCTCGATCTGCGCGACCACGAGCGGCGGCTCCTGCTCCGCGAGGTAGTCGCGGAGGGACGTGGCGCCGTAGCGCGCGAGCGGATGGGCGAGGCTGATGGAGCGCGTGCCGCCGGGAGCGTAGAGGCACGCGTCCCGCAGCGCCGCCACCTCCGCCGACCGGCGCACGCTGGAGAGCTGGATCCCCGCCGCACCGGCCTCGAGCAGGCGGTTGACGAGCGCCCGGTCGAGCTCGTGCAGGCGCACCACCGCCGGAAAGCCGAGCGCCCAGGCGTGGCGCACGAGCCGCAGCGCGTCGGCCTCGGAGAGCTGCGAGTGCTCGAGGTCGACCACCGCGAAGTCGAGCCCGGCGGCTGCGATCTCGACCACCTCGAGCGCCGGCAGCTTCAGGAAGGTGCCCGCGAGCCGACGCTCCCCAAGTGCCTCGCGCAGGCTTGGCGACGCCGGCTGGCTTGACAGGCGTCCAGCCATGTGGGACGTTATCTCACATCGTGATGCGGGCCGCAAGGCCTGCCACTCCCACGAGCGCTCCGAGGAGGACACTGTGGAAGCTTCCGGACAGGAGGAGGGACGCGGGCTTCGGCGCAACGCGATCGGCCTCCCGGGCCTGATCGCCCAGTCGCTCGGCGTCACGGCGCCCGAGATCTCCGCCGTCGTGATCGCCGCCGTGGTCGCGTCCAAGGTCGGCGGGTTCGCCCCGGCCGCCTTCTGGGTCGCCGGCGTCGGCGCCGTCGGCCTCGCGCTCGTGTACGGCCGGTTCGGCCGGTACGTGCCGAGCGCGGGCGGCACGTATGCGATCGTGCGCGCCGGACTCGGCCGCGACGTCGGCTTCTTCGCCGGCTGGACGGTCCTCGCGGTGGGGATCATCTTCGTCCCCGGCCTGCTTATCGCGGCGGCCTTCCTGCTCCAGAACTTCTTCTCGCTCGTCGCCGCCGGCCATCCCTTCCTCTACTCGGCCTGGTGGGGCTGGGCGCTCCTGCTCGGCGGCGTGCTGGTCGCGATCTCGTGGCTCGGCGTCCAGATCTCGGCCCGTGTCCTGCTCGCGCTGACGGCGATCGGCGTCACGCTGCTCCTGATCTTCGACGTGATCGTCCTCGCCAAGGGCGGCGCCCACGGCTGGGCGTGGTCCTCGCTCGCGCCGTGGTCGAGCCGGGGGCACTTCGGCTTCGGCTTCTTCGCCCTCGGGGTCGGGATCGCCATGACCGGCTTCTCCGGCTTCGAGACCGCGGTGTTCCTCGCCGAGGAGGCGCACACGCCGAAACGGCAGGTGCCGAAGGCTGTCCTCGGCGCCATCGCGCTCGCGGTCGTCTTCTACATCGTCACGACGTTCGCGATCGTCACCGGCTACGGCCTCGACGAGGCGGGGAAGCACTGGCCGCAGGACTCCGGCGGCGCCGTCGTCGGGCTCTCGGCGCAGTACGCGGCGCTGTGGTTCGGCAAGGTCCTGCTCCTGCTGCTCGCCGTGTCGTCCTTCGCATCCGCCCTCGGGACCGCGAACTTCACCACCCGCACGGCCTTCGCGTGGGGGCACGACGGCTACCTGCCGCGCGTGTTCGGCCGCACGCACCCGCGCTTCCGCAGCCCGGACGTCGCGATCGGAGCGCTCGCGCTGATCACGCTCCTGATCGGCGTGGCCGGCCTCGCCTGGCAGGGGAAGACGCTGAACGACGCCGTGACGTACTTCAGCTGGCTGCTCCAGGTGGGCGCCACGGGCATCCTCCCCGTCTACGCGCTCGTGGGCATCGCGGGGTTCGTCCACTCGCGCCGCTTCGGCGGCACCCCGCTCGACATCTACGTCGCGCCGCTGCTCACCGTGGTGGTCGTGGGCGTAGCCGAGGTGACCGAGTTCTACGGCCAGAAGGGGATCTACCGCTGGGCCCCGTACGTGATGCTCGGCTGGATGGCGCTCGGGATCGTCACCCGCCTCGCCACGCGCCGCCGCGTGGCCGACGTCGAGCTGCGCGCCGAAGCGGCGCAGGGCGAGCTGACGCCGACGCCTGCGACGTGACGCCGTCGCTCGGCACGCGCGGGCATCTGATCGGCGGCGACGTGGTGGCCGCGGCCTCGGGCGCGTCGTTCGACGACGTCGACCCCGCGACCGCGCAGCCGCTCGCCTCCCTCGCGCTCGGCGGGCCCGAGGACGTGCACCGCGCCGTCCGAGCCGCCCGCGCGGCGCAGCCGTACTGGGGCGAGCTCGATCCGTTCGAGCGGGGGCGCGTGCTCGAGCGCGTTGGCGAGCTCGTCGACGCGCACCAGGAGGAGCTGGCGGCTCTCGAGGCGCGCGACGTGGGCAAGCCCGTCCGCGAGGCGGAGCGCGACGTGGCGCTCGCCGTCCGGACGTGGATCTACTGGGCGGGCTGGCCGACGAAGCTGACGGGCACGACGAACCCGGCCGACGCCGGCGTCTTCTCGTACACGCTCCGCGAGCCCGTCGGCGTCGTCGGCGCGATCACTCCCTGGAACTTCCCGCTCCTGATCGCCTCGTGGAAGCTGGCGCCGGCGCTCGCGTGCGGCAACGCCGTCGTGCACAAGCCGGCCGAGGAGGCGCCGCTCTCGGCGCTGCGGCTCGCCGAGCTCGCGCTCGAGGCGGGGGTGCCGGTCGGTGTCTGGAACGTCGTCACCGGCGAGGCCGAGGCGGGTGCGGCGCTGGCCGCCCACGACGACGTGGACAAGGTCTCGTTCACCGGCTCCACGGAGGTCGGGCGCGAGGTCCAGCGGGCCGCGGCCGGGAACCTGAAGCGCCTGACGCTCGAGCTCGGCGGCAAGTCGGCCAACGTCGTGCTCGAGGACGCCGATCTCGACGCCGCGCTCGAAGGGGCGCTGCGCGCGACCTTTCGCAACCAGGGGCAGGTCTGCACGGCCGGCGGCCGACTCGTCGTGCACGAGCGCGTCGCCGACGCGCTCGTCGAGCGCCTGGCGGAGCGTGTCGCTGCGGTGCGGCTCGGGCCGCCGGACGATCCGCAGGCGCAGATGGGCCCGCTCGTGTCGGCGCGGCAGCGCGACCGCGTGCTCGAGCTGTACGGCTCGGCGGTCGCCGAGGGCGGCCGGGCCGTCGTCGGCGGAGGCGCCGCGAGCGTCGCGTCGGCGCCCGACGGCTTCTTCGTCGAGCCCTCGATCTTCGTCGACACGACCAACGACATGCGCATCAACCGGGAGGAGATCTTCGGCCCGGCCGTCGCGGTCATCCGCGCCGCCGACGCCGACGAGGCCGTGCGGGTCGCGAACGACACGCCCTACGGCCTCGCCGCGGCCGTGTGGACGCGCGACGGCGCGCGCGCCCACCGCATCGCCCGCGCGCTCAGGGCCGGCACGGTGTGGGTGAACATGTACGGCGGCCTCGATCCGTACGCCGCCTACGGCGGCCGCGGCCTCTCGGGCTACGGCTACGAGCAGGGGCCGCAGGCGATCGACGAGTACACCACCCTCAAGACGGTCAGGAACGCGGTATGAGCACGCTCGCGGAGCTCGACCGCGCGCACGTCATCCACCCGCACGCCGTCGTCGGCCGGCCCGACGAGCCCCTCGTGTGGGCGCGCGGCGAGGGCGCGCGGCTCTGGGACGCCGACGGCAAGGAGTACGTCGACGGCACGTGCGGCCTCTGGCAGTGCGCCGTCGGGCACGGCCGCGCCGAGCTCGCCGAGGCGGCGGCGGCGCAGATGCGCACGCTCGAGTTCTACGCCTCGTTCTGGGACTTCTCCAACGAGCCGTCGATCAGGCTCGCGGCGAAGCTCGCGGAGCTCTCGCCGCCCGGGCTCGACCACGTGTTCTTCACGAACGGGGGCTCCGAGGGGATCGAGACGGCGATCAAGCTCGTGCGGCTCGCCTGGGGCGCGCACGGGGAGCCGGAACGTGACGTCATCCTCTCGCGCAAGGGGGCCTACCACGGCGTCGGCTCGGCCTCGCTCGCGGCGACCGGCATCGCGCCGCTGAAGGAGGGCTTCGACCCGCTGCCGCCCGGATTCGTCCACCTGACGACGCCGACGAGCAGCACGCGGGCCGGCGATCTCGTCGCCGAGCTCGAGCAGACGATCGCCGAGATCGGCGCGGAGCGCATCGCCGCGTTCGTCGGCGAGCCGGTGCTCGGGGTGGGCGGCATGATCCCGCCGCCCGACGGCTACTGGCCCGCCGTGCAGGAGGTGCTGCGCCGGCACCGCATCCTGCTCGTCCTCGACGAGGTCGTGACCGCGTACGGCCGCACCGGCCAGTGGTTCGCGGCGACGCGCTACGGCCTCGACCCCGACGTGGTCGTGACCGCCAAGGCCCTGACGAGCGGCTACGTGCCGATGGGCGCCGTGCTCGTGCACGACCGAGTGGTCGAGCTGCTCGAGGGGACGGCGTTCCGGCACGGCTTCACGTACAACGGCCACCCCGTCGGCGCCGCCGTCGCGCTCGCGAACCTCGAGATCATCGAGCGCGAGGCGCTGCTCGAGCGGGCGGTCGAGATCGGCGCGCGCCTGCTCGAGGGGCTGAAGCCGGCCGGGGGGCTGCCGGGGGTCGCGGAGGTGCGGGGCGTCGGCGCGATGCTCGGCGTCGAGCTCGAGTCCGACCGCGACGCCGGACCGGTGGCCGCGGGCGCCCGCCGCAACGGCGTGATCGTCCGGGCGAGCGGCCAGAAGATCGTCCTCTCGCCGCCGCTCGTGCTCGAGCCGGCACAGGCGGACAGGATCGTCGACGTCCTGCTCGGGGAGCTGCGCGCGCTGTGAGCCAGCTGCTGACGAGCGAGGCTCCGGTGAACCAGTCCGTCGAGCGCGCCGTCCGGCTGCTCAGCTTCTTCTCCGCCGAGGAGCCGGAGCTGACGTTGACGCAGCTGACGCAGCGGCTCGCGACGAGCAAGGCGACGACGCACCGCTACACGCTCGCCCTCCGCCGCGCCGGCCTGCTGCGCTACGACGCAGGCGCCTACTCGCTCGGGCCGCGCGTCGTCGAGCTCGCCGCGACGGCGCTCGCCGGGCTGCGGATCCTGCGCGTCGCCGGCCCGACGATGCAGCGCCTCGTCGCCGAGCTGAACGAGACGGTCGTGCTCTCGATCTGGGACGGCGAGCAGCCGATCGTCATGCGCGTCGACGACAACACCGACCGCCTCGTCCGCATCGTCGTGCGCACCGGCGCGCGGCTGCCGCGCGTCGACTCGGCTCAGGGAAAGGTCTTCCTCGCGTTCGGGCCCGACGCCGGCGAGCTCGCGGCGGGCGAGCGGCAGGAGATCCAGACGACGCGGATCGCGGTCAACTCGCAGCTCGTCGACGGCATCCGCGCGATGGCCACGCCGGTCTTCCAGGGCGACGAGGTCACGGCCGCGATGGCGATCGTCGGCACGATCGTCTCGCTGCCGGACGACCCTGCATCGAGCGCCGCCCTCCGCCTGCGCGCCGCCGCCGACGCGCTCTCGGCCGAGCTCGGCTTCCTCTCCGAAGAAAGGAGCACCGCCTGATGCCGGCCTACACGTGGGACGAGATCCCCGACGAGCCCGTGCGCCCGGGCGTGCGGCGCCGCGCCTTCGGCACGCGCGACGCGATGCTCGTGCTCAACCACTGCGAGCCGGGCATGGACGTCAGACCGCACAGCCACGACTTCGACCAGATCGCGATGATCGTGAAAGGCCGCGCGATCTACCACGTCGGCGACGAGGCGAACGACGTCGAGCCCGGATCGGTCATGCTGATCCCCGCCGGTGTCGACCACTACATCGAGCCCCTGGGCGAGGAGACGGTCGAGAACATCGACGTGTTCGCGCCCGCCCGGAGCGACTACCTGCACCTGCTCGAATGGATGAGCTCGCGCTCGCCGGCGTAGAGCTCGACGCGGCTGCGGCCGACTTCGCCGAGCGCTTCCGTGCCGCACTCGAGCCGCCGGCTCAGGCGGGGGTCACCCTCGACGCGTCGATGCTGGCGGCGCGCTTCGACGAGCCGCTGCCCGAGCGCGGCCTGCCGCTCGAGTCGATCCTCGGCGAGCTGGAAGAGCGCGCCCGCGGCGGTCTCGCCGGCGGCACCGGCGGCCGCTACTTCGGCTACGTGACCGGCGGCGCGCTGCCGGCGGCGGCGATCGTGGAGGCGTGGACGGCGGCCGTCGACCAGAACGTCGGCATGTGGCCGCTCGGGCCGGCCGCGGTCGAGCTGGAGCAGGTGACGATCCGCTGGCTCGCCGAGCTGCTCGGCTTCCCCGCCGGCTCCGGCTACTTCGGCTCCGGCGCGACGATGGCGAACACGATCGCCCTCGCGGTCGCGCGGCACTCATTCGGGAAGCGGCACGGCGTCGACGTGATGGAGCAGGGCGTACGAGCGCTGCCGGCGCTCGCCGTCTACGGCTCGGAGGAGCTGCACCTGTCGGATCACAAGGCGCTGCGCACGCTCGGGCTCGGCTCGGGCTGCGTCCGGCGCATTCCGATCGACGACCACTACGCGATGAAGGTCGCTCCGCTGGTCGAGGCGATCGAGCGCGACCGCGCCGCGGGAGTCGAGCCCGCGATCGTGATCGCGCAGGCGGGCTCGGTCAACACCGGCGCCTCCGACCCGCTCGCGGAGATCGCGGACGTCTGCGCGGAGCGGGGGCTCTGGCTGCACGTCGACGGCGCCTTCGGCGCCTTCTTCCGCCTCTGGGAGCCGGCGGCGTCGCTGGTAACCGGGATGGAGCGCGCGGACTCGCTGGCCGTCGACGCGCACAAGTGGCTGAACGTCCCGAACGGCGTCGGCTTCGTGCTCCTCCGCGACGCCGAGCTGCACCGCGAGACCTTCTCCGGCAGCGCCGCCTACCTCACCCCCGGCGCCGGCGAGAACCTGCACGAGCTCGGCATCGAGGCGAGCCGCAGCTGGCGCGGCGCCTGCGTGTGGGCGGCGCTGAAGCAGCTCGGCCGCGAGGGAGTGGCGGAGCTCGTCTCCGGCTGCTGCGAGCTGGCGCAGGAGCTGGCGGCCGCCGTCGAGGCCAGCCCCCGGCTCGAGCTCACCGCGCCCGCGCCGACCAACGTCGTCTGCTTCCGCTACCGGCCCGACGGCTGGACCGACGGCGACGAGCTCGACGAGCTCAACCGGCGCATCCAGGCCGACGTGGCCGGCGCCGGCGAGCTTTTCCACACCGGCGCGCAGCTTCGCAACGGCTTCTGCCAGCGCGCCGCGATCGTCTCCTGGCGCACGACCTCCGACGACGTCCGCTCGCTCGCCGACGCCGTCACGGACGCCGGCGAGCGACTCTCGCCCTCGCAGTAGCCTGCCGCCGCCGCGGCCCGCTCAGGAGACGCGGACGCCGGCCTCCTTCAGCGAGAGGTCGGCGATCTTGTTCCACTTCGACGCGATGCTGCGTGCCATCGCTTCCTCTTCCTCGCGGTTCTGACGCGCGACGGCGACGGTCTTCCTGTCGCCGGCCTTCCGGGCGACCCGCTCGAGCAGCTGGTAGCTCGCCATCTCCATGTGCTCGGTCGCGAAGCCGTCGCGCGCGTTGCGGCCCACCTTGTCCCCGCGCGCGACGTCCACGACGCTCTTCATCATGGCGCCGATCACGCCGCCCGCCTCCTTGATGGCCGACGGGGAAGCGCCGTGCTCCCGCAGGCACTCCTCGAGCCTCTCGGCCTGCTGCTCCGTCTGCTTCCGGTGCCGCTCCAGCGACCGCTTCATCTGCGGGTCGTCGGTGGTGCCGATCATGCTGTCGAGCATCCGGAGCACGTTCTGCTCCATCGCGTACGCGTCGTCGATGTACTCGACCAGCTTCTCCTCGATTGCGGTCATTCCCGCTCCTCCTCGTCGTGGTTCCGGCTTCTCTCCCCGGCGCCTGCGTCGAGAAACGCGGACGCTCGGCTACGGTCGCGGGATGGCGAGGGCGCCGAGCGAGCAGCCCGAGGGGCTCGTCTACGAGCCGGAGCTGCTGTCGCCCGAGGAGGAGGAAGCGCTGCTCGAGCACATCGACTCGCTGCGCTTCGACCCGATCGTCATCCACGGGCAGGCGGCGCGACGAACTGCGCGGCACTACGGCCTCGGCTACGACTACGAGGCGCGCACGCCGCAACCGGGGGAGCCGATTCCGGCGTGGCTCCTACCGGCCCGCGCGCGAGCCGCCGCGCTCGCGGGGCACGCACCGGAGGAGCTCGTCGAGGCGCTGGTGCAGCGGTACCCTGCGGGCTCGACGATCGGGTGGCACCGCGACGCGCCGGCGTTCGGGGCGGTCGTCGGCATCTCGTTGCGCGGGGCGAGCCGGCTCCGCTTCCAGCGCGGCAAGGGGGAGCAACGGCTCGTCTGGGAGGTCGTGCTCGAGCCGCGCTCCGGCTACGTGCTCGCGGGAGCCGCGCGAACCGCCTGGCAGCACTCGATCCCGCCGACGAAGGAGCTGCGCTACTCGATCACCTTCCGCACGCTCCGGTCGAAGACGTAGGATGGCGCCGTCGTGACCCGCGCCAGCCCGTAACTCCACAGGCTCTTCGGCGGCCCGCGCGCCGCCGTATGGCTTCTCCTCGCGATCGAGCTGCTCGACGAGCTCGTGGGCGGCTCGCGGGCGGCTGCGTGGCCGCTGATCCGGCACGACCTCCATCTCGGCTACGGCGAGATCGGCCTCGTGCTGGCGATCCCGGGCTTCTTCGGCAGCGCGCTCGACCCCCTGATCGGCCTCGCGGGCGACACGCCGCAGCGCCGGCTGCTCGTCTTCGCCGGGGGGATGGCGTTCGCCGTGTCGGCCGCGCTGTCGGCGGCCGCGCTCGGCTTCTGGACGCTGCTGGTCGCGCTCATGCTCGGCAACCCGGCGAGCGGAGCCTTCGTCAGCCTGGCGCAGGCGACGTTGATGGACCGCGACCCGGCGGCACGGGAGCGCAACATGGCGCGCTGGACGGTCGCGGGCTCCGTCGGCTACGTCGCCGGCCCACTGCTGATCGCGTGCGCTGTGCTGATCGGGATCGGCTGGCGGGGCGCGCTGCTCCTGCTCGCCCTCGTCGCCTTGCCGCTCGCCTTCGCCGTGCGCAACGGGCGTGTCGGGAGCGCCGCGCCGCAGGTCGAGCACGATGCAGGGCGCGGCGCGTCGACCCTGCTCGCGGCGCTGCGGGACCGGGAGGTGCTGCGCTGGCTCCTGGTGCTGGAGTCGGCAGATCTTCTGCTCGACGTCTTCCACGGCTTCCTCGCCCTGTACTTCGTCGACGTCGCCCGGACGGGAGCCGTCGAAGCGGCGCTCGCGGTGGCGGTGTGGACGGGCGCCGGCCTCGCCGGCGACCTCCTCCTGCTCGGCGTCCTGCGCCGCCTGAGCGGCTGGACGTACCTTCGGGCCAGCGCCGCGCTCGTCGCCGCCGCGTATCCGCTGTTCCTGCTGCTTCCGTCGACCACCGCGAAGCTCGGCCTGCTCGCGCTGCTCGGGATCCTCAACTCCGGCTGGTACGCGCTCCCGAAGGCCGCGCTCTACGGGGCCCTGCCCGGGCGGAGCGGCACCGCCGTGGCCGTCGGCGGCCTCGGAGGCTTCCTCGGCGCCGGCGTCCTCGCGGCCCTCGGGCTCGCGGCCCAGCAGCTCGGCCTCGGCGTCACGATGTGGCTCCTTCTCGTCGCGCCCGTCGCGCTGCTCGTGGGGGTCCCGCGCCGGCGCGGCGTTTGACGGCGACCGGTGGCGGAAGCGCAGTGGCATGACCACCTCGGCCGAGCGGAAGGCGCAGAACGAGGGGGCGTTCCGGGAGGCGAACGAGACGCTCGAGGAGCGGGCGCGCGCCACCGTCGCAGGCGGCGACGAGTCCCTGATCCCGTTCCTGTGCGAGTGTCCGAGGATCGACTGCACGCGCGTGGTCCTGCTGATGCTCGCCGAGTACGAGCAGGTTCGCGCGGACGGGCGACAGGGGATCGCGCATCCCGGCCACGAGGACCCGGAGATCGAACGGGTCCTGGATCGGAACGACCGCTTCGTCACGACCAGGAAGGAGGGGCGGCCCGGCGAGGTGCATGCCGACGCCGACCCGCGCGGCAATGACTGACCATCGCCTCAGACGCGTGGGCGAGAACCAGGCGCTCTTTCGCCAGGTCAACGAGCGCATCAGCGACCTCAACGAGAGCTTCGCCGCCGTCAGCGACGACTTCACGGTCGCCTGCGAGTGCGGCGACCTGTGGTGCACGGAGCAGATCACGGTCTGCCGCGAGGTCTACGAGCACGTGCGCGCGAATGCCAACTACTTCATCCTGAAGCCGGGGCACCAAGCGGCCGACGTGGAGCTCGTGATCGAGAACCGCAAGGACTTCGTCATCGTCGCGAAGAAGCCGGGCCCGCCCACGCAGCTCGCGGAGGAGACGAGCCCCGACTGAGCGGCTCGGCGTACGATCGGCGCCGTGGCATACGACGAGGATCTCGCGGATCGGATTCGCCGGGAGCTCGGCGGCGAGGCCGACCTCACCGAGAAGAAGATGTTCGGCGGCCTCGCCTTCCTCGTCGGCGGCAACATGGCGATCGCGGCGAGCGGCCAGGGCGGCGTGCTGGTGCGGGTCGACCCGGCCGAGTCCGACAGGCTCGTGGCCACGACGCCCGCCCGCCCGGCCGAGATGCGCGGCCGCTCGATGCAGGGCTGGCTGCGCGTACAGCCGGACGACCTCCGGACGAAGC
>JBBWZD010000015.1:0-4795 GCA_039648875.1 Actinomycetota bacterium | reverse complement strand
GGCCCGTAGGCGTTGTGGAAGACGAGCTCGGCGGCATCGACGACGCCCAGCTCGGCGACGGCCCCTCGCAGCGCCTGCGCCGCGCGCGTGTACCGGTACGAGAGGTCGACCGCGAGCAGCCGGTCGGCCGCGCGCGCGGCGTCGACCACGCGCGTGGCCTCGGCGGCCGAGCGCGCGAGCGGCTTCTGGCAGAACACGGCGAGGCCCGCCTGGAGCGCCGTGCTCGCCTGCTCGGCGTGCAGCGCGCTCGGCGTCGCGATCACGATCCCGTCGAGGTCCCGCTCGAGCAGCTCCTCGAGCGAGTCGAGCGCCTCCGGCAGCGCCGGGTCGGCGACCGCGGCCACCTCCGCGACGCCCGACTCGGCGACCGCGTCGAGCCGGTGCCGGCCGATCCAGCCGACGCCGAGGAAGCCGAGCCGGGGCCTGGCCGCCACCACGCTCACGGCTCCACCCACGCCTTGACGAAGCCGGGCGGGCGCGTGCGCGCGGCTTCGAACGCCTCTTCCAGCCGGGGGAGGGGGAAGCGGTGGCTCAGCAGGAGCGCGAGGTCGAGCTCGCCCCGAGCCAGGAGCGCCGCACCCTCGCGCATGCCCTCGACCACGACCGCGGCATCGCGCTCGTGGGCGTTGACGACGTCGATGCCGCGCCAGTTCCAGCTCTGGAGGTCGACGGAGCGCAGGCCGTCCTGGTGGTAGCCGGCGATCACGAGGCGGCCGCGCTCGGCGACGAGCGCCGAGGCCGTGTCGAGCGCCGCCTGCGTGCCGGCGCACTCGACGACCCGCTCGAACGGGCCCGTGACGCTGTCGCCGCGGCGGAGCTCCACGACGTCCGCGCCCGCGCGCCCGGCGAGTGCCGCCACGAGCCGGCCGAGGAAGCCGAGGCCGACCACGGCGACGCGCTGCCCGGGCAGGAGGTCGGCGCGGCGCAGCACGTTCACGGCGCAGCCGAGCGGCTCGAGCGGGACCGGCGCCCCGTCGAGCTCCGCCGGCAGCGGCACGCACAGCTCCGCCGGCGCGACGTCGTACTCCGCGAACGCCCGATACGAGAGGAGCGCCACGCGCTCGCCGGGCTCGAGCCCCTCGGCGCCGGCTCCGAGACCCTCGACGACTCCCCAGCCCTCGTGGCCCGGCGCGCCCGGCTCGAGCGGGTAGGAGAACCACGGCCGGCCCTCCCAGGCCGGCAGGCTCGAGGCGCAGACGCCGCAGCCCTCCAGCCGCACGAGCGCCTCGCCCGGCCCCGGCTCCGGCAGCGGCGCCCGCACGAGCCGGGCCTGCCGCGCCCCGCCGACGACGGCGGCCGCCATCACCGCGGTCGCGGTGCTCACGCCGTGACGGCCTCCAGCGGCAGCGGCCGGGCCGCGAGCCAGCGGTGGAGGTCCTCGACTCCCTCTGCGACGCCGATCTCCGGCTGCCAGCCTGCGGCCTCGCGCAGGCGCCCGGTGTGCGAGACGTACCAGCGCTGGTCGCCGAGCCGCTCGGGCGCGAAGCGGAGCTCGGGCCGCACGCCGTGGAGCTCCTCGATCAGGTCGACGAGCTCGAGCAGGCTGATCGTGCTGTCCGCGCCCCCGCCGACGTTGAACGCGCGGCCGGCGAGGCCCTCGATCCGCTCGCGCCCGAGCAGGAACGCGCGGACCAGATCCTCGACGTGCAGCACGTCGCGTACCTGCGCACCGTCGCCGAAGATGGTCAGGGTCTCCCCGGCGAGCGCGCGGATGAGGAAGTGCGCCACCCAGCCCTGGTCCTCGTTGCCGTGCTGGTGCGGACCGTAGATGCAGCTCATCCGGAAGACGGCGGCCGGCAGCCCGTAGCTCTTCGTCCAGTCGAGCACGTACTGGTCGGCTCCGCCCTTGGAGCAGCCGTAGGGGGTGCAGAAGTCGAGCGGGCGCGACTCGTCGACGCCCCGCTTCCGGAGCCGCGGGTCGACGGGGAGCCAGCGGTCGCCGACCCGCTGCAGCGGCACGTCCGGCAGCGAGCCGTAGACCTTGTTCGTCGAGGTGAAGACGAGGCTCGGCGGCCGCGGCAGGCGCCGCAGCTCGTCGAGTAGCGCCACGGTGCCGCCGAGGTTGACCTCGAAGTCGGCGAGCGGGTCGTCGACGCTCGTGGTGACGGCCACCTGAGCGGCGAGGTGGAAGACCGAGGTGACTCCCTGGACGGCCTCCCGCAGCGCCGTTCGGTCGCGAACGTCGGCTGCCGCGAACTGCATGTGCTCCCCGTGCCGCTCCCGCAGCCAGCGGAGGTTGCTCTCCACCCCGCGGCGGGAGAGGTTGTCGAGCACGCGCACGCGCTCTCCGCGCTCGAGCAGCGCGTCGGCGAGGTTCGTGCCGACGAAGCCGGCGCCGCCGGTGACGAGCACGAGTCCGCGCCGGGCGGGGCGGCTCACAGCGTCAGCCCCCGGCGCTCGAGCTCCGCGCGGGCGGCCTCCACGCGATCGTCCGGCCGGCGGCCCGCGAGCCACGCGACGAGCTCGGCGATTCCCTCCTCGAGGCTCACCTGGGCCTCGAACCCGAGCGCCTCCGCCGCCAGGCGGACGTCGGCGAAGCAGTGGCGGATGTCGCCGGCGCGGGCGTCGCCGGTCAGCACCGGCTCGATCGACACCTCGAGTGCGTCCGCGAGCAGGGCGCCGATCTCGCGGACGGTGACGCTGCGGCCCGAGCCGACGTTCAGCACGCGCCCGCCGGCGGCGTCGGACTCGAGCGCGAGGCGCACCGCACGCGCGACGTCGCGGACGCAGACGAAGTCGCGCCGCTGCTCTCCGTCCTCGAAGACGAGGGGCGCGTTGCCGTTCAGGAGCCGTGCGGCGAAGATCGCCAGCACGCCCGTATACGGGTTCGAGAGCGCCTGCCGCGGTCCGTAGACGTTGAAGAACCGCAGGGCCACCGTCGGCACGCCGTAGCTCTCGCCCCAGATCAGACAGAGACGCTCCTGGTCGTACTTCGTGAGCGCGTAGACCGACGCGAGCGACGGAGCCTTCCACTCCGGCGTCGGCACGGCCTCGAGATCGGCACCGGGCTCCCATTCCCGCCGCGCGAGCTGCTCGCGCGTCCTCGCCGCGTCGACGACGGGCTCCCCGTCGGGGCGGCGATAGAGGCCCTCGCCGTAGATGCTCATCGAGGAGGCGACGACGAGCCGGGAGACGGGGCGGTCGCCCAGCGCCTCGAGCAGCGTCGCCGTCCCCGCCGTGTTCGCGCTCGCGTACTCGGCCGGCTCGTACATCGACTGGCCGACGCCGACGCGGGCGGCGAGGTGCACGACCGTGTCCACGCCGTCGAGCGCCCGCTTGAGCGCCGCTCGGTCGCGCACGTCGCCCGTCACCAGCTCGACGTCGTCGGCCAGGTAGTCGGGGCGCCCGCCGCCGCCGTGCACCTGCTCGACGAGGCTGTCCAGCACGCGGACCCGCCTGCCGCAGCGCAGCAGCTCGTCCGCGAGGTGCGAGCCGATGAACCCGGCGCCGCCGGTGATGAGGACAGGCCCGTCCACCCGCTCCGCGTGCCCTGCCGGAAAGTGAGGAAACCTGCCGCGAAAAGCTTCACCGAAGCGGGCAGCGGGTACGCGCAGCCACGAGAGGAGATGCGCGTCACAGGCGGCGTCGTCGACATCGACGGGCGCGAGCTCGCGCTCACGAACCTGGACAAGGTGCTCTGGCCCGAGACCGGGTTCACGAAGGCGCAGATGATCGACTACTACGTCGGCCTCGCGCCGGTGCTCCTCCCTCACCTCGCGCACCGCCCGCTGACCCTTCGGCGCTTCCCGGACGGCGTCGGCGGAGTGAGCTGGCACGAGAACGAGTGCCGGGACCGGCCCGAGTGGCTGTCCGTCTGCGAGACGCGCGGCCGCGGGGGCAGGCTCCTCCGCTTCTGCGTCGTCGACGGCCTCGCCGCGCTCGTCTGGGTCGCGAACCGCGCCGCCGTCGAGCTGCACCCGTTCCTGTGGCGGGCCGACGCGCCGCGCGAGCCCACCCAGATCGTCTTCGACCTCGATCCCGGCCCTCCCGCCGGGGTCGTCCAGGCCGCGCGCGTCGCGCTCACCCTGCGGCCGCTGCTCGAGGAGCTGGGGCTGGCGCCGCACGTCAAGACCTCGGGCTCGCTGGGGCTGCACGTGCACGCGCCGCTCGGCGGCCCGATCGACACGAAGCGGCTCGCGCGGACGGTCGCGGAGCGCGTCGCCGCGGAGCGGCCGGACGAGGTGGTGGCCGAGATGCGGCGTTCCGCCCGCCGCGGCAAGGTGTACGTCGACTGGCTCCAGAACGACCCGACGCGGCAGACCGTGGCCCCGTACTCGCTCCGCGGCCTGCCGTCGCCGACGGTTGCGACGCCGGTGCGGTGGGAGGAGGTCGAGCGGGCCGCCGCCGAGGACGACCCGGAGCTGCTGACGTTCACGGCCGCCGACGTGCGCGGGAGGATCGAGCGCGAAGGCGACCTCTTCCTGGCGCTGCGCTGACAGCCGGCAGAGGGGGCTCGTCCGACGCGAGAGCGATCATCTGGCGCGATGCAGGCTCCGAGTGCGGCGACGGGCTCGCCGAGGTCGTCCACCTCGAGCGAGATCTGCCGCCGCGCGCTTACTCGCCTGCTGCGCGGCCGCACGTGGCAGGGCCTCGCCCGGGAGATCGCGTGGGAGGCGGTGCGCTCGACCGGGGTCGCCCCGAGCTGCCTCGACTGGCTGGCCCGCCTCGTCGAGGCGCCGCTCGGCGACGCGATCGACGGCCTCGCCGGAGCGGTCGAGCCCGCGTGCCGGCGCGCGCGGAGCGAGCACCTGCTGCGGTGGCCCGACGACCTGCACGGCGCGGAGGCGGCCGCCGA
>JBBWZD010000173.1:0-8700 GCA_039648875.1 Actinomycetota bacterium | reverse complement strand
GAGTTCACGCACATCGACGAGCTCCTGAGGGAGAGCTTCGAGCGGATCACGGCCCTCTACGAGGCGGGCGTCGACGTCACCGGGACGTCGTCCGGCTACCGCGACCTCGACCGGCTCACCTCCGGCTTCCAGCCGGGCAACCTGATCATCGTGGCTGCGCGCCCCTCGATGGGCAAGTCGGCGCTCGCGCTCTGCATGGCGACGAACATCGCCGTCCGGGACGGCGTCCCGGTCGGGCTGTTCACGCTCGAGATGTCGAAGTCCGAGGTGACGCAGCGGATGATGTGCAGCGAGGCGAAGGTCGAGTCGCAGCGCCTGCGCAACGGGAAGCTCGCCCCCGACGACTGGCCGCGCCTGACGAAGGCGTGCGACAAGCTGGCGAAGGCGCCGATCTACGTCGACGACACCGGCTCGATCAACATGATGGAGATCCGCTCGAAGGCGCGCCGGCTGAAGTCCCGCCACCCCGACCTCGGGCTGATCATCGTCGACTACCTGCAGCTGATGTCCTCGGCCGGCAACGCCGAGAACCGCGTGCAGGAGGTGTCGCAGATCTCGCGCTCGCTGAAGATCCTGGCGCGCGACCTCGAGGTGCCGATCGTCGCCCTGTCGCAGCTCTCGCGGGCCGTCGAGCAGCGCACCGACAAGCGCCCGATCCTCTCCGACCTGAGAGAGTCGGGGAGCATCGAGCAGGACTCGGATCTCGTCATCTTCATCTACCGCGACGAGTACTACAACGACGACTCCGAGGACCAGGGGCTGGCCGAGGTGATCCTCGCCAAGCACCGGAACGGGCCGACCGACTCGCTCAAGCTCTCCTTCCTGAAGCGCTACGCCAAGTTCGCGGACCTGGCGGCGGCGTGATGCCGCCGGGCGCGCAGCGGGTGACGATCGCGCCGCGCGCCACGTCCTTCACCGCCATCTGCGAGCTCTGCCTCGCCCTGGACACCGCGGCGGGCTGGTCGAGCTCCACCTTCGCGGGGCGGCTCGACCTCGATCTCGGCGGGGCCGTCTTCCTCTGCCGGCGCGGCCATGCCGTCCACGTCGAGCGGCTCGAGCCGCGCGCCGGCGAGGGCGGTGCGACGGCCGCAGCGTAAATCCGACTCGACGTGGGCCTCGTACTGGAGGCACACTGTTCTTGGGAGAGGGAGGAAGCAGCATGCGCAGGAATCGAGGACTCGCGCTCGTGGCTGCCGCAGCCGCGGTGTCGCTGGCGGCCGCGGGCGCCGCACTGGCCACGCTGACCACGTCCACGGCGACGGCGACCGCGCGGGTGGTCAGGGTGACCGAACGCGAGTACCGCATCACGCTGACGCCCACGTCGCTGCGGGCGGGCAGGGTGACGTTCGTCGTCCACAACACCGGCCGCGTCGCGCACGCGCTCGCTGTCAGCGGCGCCGGCCTGCGGACGACGAAGACGCCGCTCGTCAAGCCCGGCGCGACGCGCTCGCTCACGGTCAAGCTCGGCGGGGGCACGTTCCGGCTCTGGTGCCCGATCCCGGGCCACGCGGCCGACGGGATGAAGGCCTCCCTGAAGGTGCGGGGCGCGCCGGCGCCCGCGCCGATTCCCACCGTCACCACGGGCGGCACGACGACCGACCCCTATCCCTAGAAGCTTCCCCCCGGGGGGAGCCGGAGGCGGCGCCGCAAGCGTCCCGGCTCCCCCACCCCATCAGAAAGCCGTGACGTAGCCGACGCTTCGGGCACACTTCGCGTCGTGCCTGCGACCGTCATCGTCGGCGCGCAGTGGGGCGACGAAGGCAAGGGCAAGATCGTCGACCTGCTCGCGCAGAACTCCGACCTCGTCTGCCGCTACCAGGGCGGCCCCAACGCCGGCCACACGATCGTCGTCGGCGACGAAACCTACAAGATCCGCGCGCTGCCGAGCGGGATCGTCCGCGGCAAGCCCTGCGTGATCGGCAACGGCTGCGTCGTCGACCCGGAGGTGCTGATCGGCGAGCTCGACGAGTTCGAGCGCCGCGGCCACTCGACCGACGAGGTGTACCTGTCGGGGAACGCGCACCTGATCATGCCGTGGCACGTCGCAATCGACGGGGCCAGCGAGCGCCGGCTGGGCAAGCTCGCGATCGGCACGACCAGGCGCGGCATCGGGCCGTGCTACGCCGACAAGGCGATGCGGCTCGGCATCCGCGTGCAGGACATCCTCGACGCGAAGATCCTGCGGCAGAAGATCGAGGTGGCTTTGGCCGAGAAGAACCTCTGGCTCGAGCGCGTCTACGAGAGCGAGCCCTTCAGCCTCGAGGCCGTGACGGCGCAGTACGAGAGCTACGCGCAGCGGCTGCGCCCCTACGTGAGCGACACGTCGCTGTACGTCGACAACGCACTCCGCGACGGCAAGGCCGTGCTCTTCGAGGGCGCGCAGGCGACCCTGCTCGACCTCGACCACGGCACCTATCCCTTCGTCACGTCGTCGAATCCGGTCGCGGCGAACGCAGCCACGGGCGTCGGCATCGGCCCCGGCCGGATCGACCGCGTCCTCGGCGTCGCGAAGGCGTACGTCACCCGCGTCGGCGAGGGGCCGTTCCCGACCGAGATCCAGGGCCCCGACCACGAGCGGGTCCGCGAGCTGGGGCACGAGTACGGCACCGTCACCGGGCGCAGCCGGCGCTGCGGCTGGCTCGACCTCGTCGCGCTCCGCTACGCGGTCCGCGTCAACGGCATCTCGCAGCTCGCCCTGACGAAGCTCGACGTGCTCTCGCACTTCTCGGAGCTGCCCGTGTGCACGCGTTACCGGCTGCGCGACGGCGCCGAGACGCCCGACTTCCCCGTCCACCAGAGCGACTTCCACGCGGCGCAGCCGGTCTACGAGACGCTGCCCGGCTGGGAGGAGCCGCTGGACGAGTGCGCGACGGTGGCCGACCTGCCCGACGCCGCCCGCCGCTACGCGGAGCTCGTCGAGCGGGCGCTCGACGTCGAGATCACGCTGATCGGCACCGGCGCCGAGCGCGCCAGCGTCCTCACGCGCGCGTAGCCCGGACGGCGACGGCGCGCGCGCCGAGCGTGAATGCCCCGCTCGGCGAGCCGAGTCGGCGGTGGACCTCCTGCCGCACCGCCTCGCGCTGCGCCTCGTCGAGGTCGGCCAGCCATGCCGTGTCCGGGCCTGACATGCCCGTGGCGATCTCCCAGAAGTCGCCGCTGCCCGCGTACTCGGACTCGACGGCGAGGCGCGACGTCTGGACATCGCGGAGGTCGGCGCCCTGGAGCAGGCCGCGCAGCTCGCGCTCGCTCCGGTAGCCGAGCTTCCTCGGGCCCGGCGCCTCGGGAACGACCGCGTCCCGCGCCGCCCGCAGGAGCGTGCCGAGCTCGAGCCCATCCTCCTCCCACATGCAGACGGCGACGACGCCGCCCCGCCGGGCGACCCGCCGCATCTCGGCCGCGGCGGCCGGCGCGTCGGCGACGAAGCTGACGACGAGCTGCGCGAGCACGAGATCGAAGTGCTCGTCGCCCCACGGCAGCCGCTCCGCCGGCGCCTCTTGCACGTCCGCGGCCGGCAGCCGTGAACGCAGCGCCGTGACGAACTGCGGAGAGGGCTCTGCCGCGGCCACGTTTGCCTCGCCGAGGCGTCCGGCAAGCTCGCTCGCCAGTGCGCCGGTGCCGGCACCGACATCGAGCGCACGCTCCCCACGGGCGACTCCCGCGAAGTCGGCGAACGCCGGCGCGAGCTGCGCCGAGTAGCGGCCCATGAAGCGGTCGTATGCGCTATCGGAGACGCGAAAGATCATCCGGCGTATTCACGTTCGCCAGCAGGGCGGCGTCAAGCTCGACGATCGCGACGTCGAGGTCGGCGATCGCGTGCCGCAGTCGCAGGCGCCCGCTGGAGAGGGCGCCCTCGAGCGTGGGCAAGGCGCTCCGGCGGTAGGCGCCCGGAAGCGGCCCGCTCGGCGGTACGGCCGCGTCGCGGCAGGCGCGGGCGAGCCCCCGCAGCCCCGCCGGCGTCATCCATGGGACGTCGACCGGCAGCACGACCGCGATGTCGTGGGTGGCGGCGCGCAGCCCTGCGACGAGCCCCGCGAGCGGCGCGCGCACGTCGGTCCCGTCGTCCACGAGCGGAAACGGCAGCTCGAGCCCGTCGGCCGCCTTGCCGACCGCGAGCTGCTCGTCACACGCCTCGCCGAGCAGGCGCCACGCGCGTGCCGCAAGGGTCTCGCCGTCGAGGATCGCGAGCGACTTCGGCGAGCCGAAGCGGACGCTGGCGCCGCCCACGAGCAGCACGCCCGTCAGGGGCCGATGCGCCACGCCTCGGTGTAGACGTTCGCGGCGCCGCCGCGAACGAAGCCGCAGAGCGTCACGCCGCGGCCCGACGCGAGCTCCACCGCGAGGCTCGACGGCGCGCCGACGGCCACGATGATGGGGCAGCCGGCGACGGCCGCCTTCTGCACGAGCTCGAACGAGAGCCTGCCGCTGACGCAGAGGATGGCCTCGGAGAGGGGCAGCCGGCCCGCGCCGAATGCCCACCCCACCACCTTGTCGAGCGCGTTGTGGCGGCCGACGTCCTCGCGCGCGCACACCAGCTCGCCGTCGGCCCCGAACAGGCCCGTCGCGTGCAGGCCGCCGGTCGCGGCGAACGCCGCCTGCGCCTCCCGCAGCCGGTCCGGCAGCTGCGCGACGAGCGGCAGCGGCACGCGCAGCCGCGACTCGACGCGGGGCGCCTCGACCGCGACCGCCTCGAGGGCGCCCTTGCCGCAGACGCCGCACGAGGACGACGTGTAGAAGCTGCGCTGCAGCCGCGCCGGGTCGAAGCCGGGAGCGTCGACCTCGACCGTGTTCGCCGCGAGATCCTCGGGCAGGCGCGCCGAGCGCGGGCGCAGCCCTTCGGAGACGCAGAAGCCGAGCGCCAGCTCCTCGTCGTGGCCGGGGGTGCGCATGGTGACCGCGACCGGCGCGCCCGAGATGCGGATCTCGAGCGGCTCCTCGACGGCGACCGCGTCGCGCTCGCTCCGGCCCTCCGGCAGCCGCACCACGTCGACCGTCGCGGCGGCGTAGGGCGGAGCCTCCATCGGCACGAAGGCTACGGCAGCGGCTCGTCGTCCGGCTCGTGCTGGATCTCGCCGGTCGGGCGCGCCGTCACCACGTAGTCGAAGACGGCGCGGTAGCCGTTGATCGCAGCGGCCACGTCCCCGGGGGAGATCTCCTCCGAGCCGCGCTCGGCCGCCTCCATCAGCTCGCGGGCGGCGAGGAACTCGCTCACCACCTCGCGCTCGTCGCCCTCGATCGCGACCGCGTCGTCGAGGTCGTAGCCCGTCTCGTCGAGCATCCGAGCCACGAGCGCGTCCAGCTCGGGCAGCGCCTCCGCCGGGTTCTCGGAGAGCTGGTCCTCGAGCGCCTGCATCTCGCTCTCCCACTCGTGCCTGTCGAGGCCGGGCTCGCGCATCGCTCGTTTCCTGCGCACCGGGGGGCGCCTTCAAACCCGCAGCGGGGCGAGGTGTGCAACGGCCCGCCGCGCGCATAGGATCGGCCGCATGAAGGTGCTCGTGGTGGGGTCGGGCGGGCGCGAGCACGCCCTCGCCTGGGCGCTGGCACGCAGCGGCGGCGTCACGGAGCTGCACGGCGCGCCGGGAAACCCGGGAATCGCCGCCCTGGCCGGCTGCCACCCCGTCCGCGCCGACGACGCCGCCTCGCTCGTGCCGCTCGCCCTCGAGCTGGCGCTCGACCTCGTGGTGGTCGGGCCGGAGGCTCCGCTCGTCGGAGGGCTCGCCGACGAGCTGCGCCGGCACGGCATGGCCGTCTTCGGCCCGGGCGCTGCGGCCGCCAGGATCGAGGGGTCGAAGAGCTTCGCCCGCCACGTGCTCGAGCAGGCGGGCGTCCCGGCCGCGCGCTCGCTCGCGGTGGCGCGGCCGCCGTGCGTCGTGAAGGCCGACGGCCTCGCGGCGGGCAAGGGCGTCTGGGTCTGCCACACGCAGGCCGAGCTCGACGCGGGGCTGCGCGCCGCCCAAGCGCTCGGGCAGCCGTTCCACGTGGAGGAGCTGCTGGAGGGCGAGGAGGTGTCGGTGTTCGCGCTGTGCGACGGCACGGAGGCCCTGCCGCTGCCGGCGGCGCAGGACTACAAGCGGATCGGCGACGGCGACGCCGGCCCGAACACGGGCGGCATGGGCTCCTACTCGCCGGTGCCGCGGCTCTCCGAGGCCGAGGTCGCCGAGCTCGTCGAGGCGGTGCACCGCCCGGTGCTCGCGGAGCTCGCGCGGCGGGGGAGCCCGTTCGTCGGGGCGCTCTTCGCCGGGCTGATGCTCACCGCCGACGGGCCGCGCGTGCTCGAGTTCAACTGCCGCTTCGGCGATCCGGAGACCCAGTCGCTGCTGCCCCGCCTCGAGGGCGACCTGCTCGACGCGCTCGCCGCCGCGGCCGCCGGGCAGTTGCGCGGGGTCGAGGTGCGCACCTCCGAACGGGCGGCGGTGACGATCGTGCTCGCCGCGCCCGACTACCCCGAGCGGGGCGACGCGGGCACGCCCGTCGTGGGCATCGAGGCCGCAGAGGCCGCCGGTGCGCTCGTCTTCCACGCCGGCACCGCGCTCCACGACGGCCGGCTCGTCACGAACGGCGGCCGCATCCTCGACGTGACGGCGCTCGGCGCCACGCTGGAAGAAGCACGTGAGACCGCATACGCGGCGGCCGCGCACATAGATTTCGCCGGCGTGCGCTATCGCAGGGACATCGCCGACCTCGCCCATGCCTGAGCCGCTCGTCGGCATCCTCGTCGGCTCCGAGTCCGACCGTGCGCGGATGCAGGCGGCGCTCGACCTCCTCGACGAGCGCGGCGTCGGCTACGAGTTCGAGGTGCGCTCGGCCCACCGGACGCCGGATGCCGTCGCGGAGTACGCGCGCACGGCGCGCGAGCGCGGCCTCCGCGTGCTCATCTGCGGCGCCGGCCTCTCCGCGGCGCTGCCGGGAGCCGTCGCGGCGCACACGGACCTGCCCGTGATCGGCGTGCCGCTGCGCTCCAGCATGAGCGTGCTCGACGGCCTCGACGCGCTGCTCGCGATCGCGCAGATGCCGCCCGGGGTGCCGGTCGCGGCGGTCGGCGTCGACAACGCGCGCAACGCGGGGGCGCTCGCGCTCCGCATCCTCAACCGGTAACGGCGACCTACTCGGACCAGCGGATGTTCGTGAGGGTCGCCGGCACGGCCGGCGCGGCGCTCATGTAGGAGGTGAGCGCGTGCACGAGGGCCCGGTGCGCCTCCCGCGGCCTGAGGAAGCGGGTGCCCGCCTGCCGGGTCGTGAGGACACCTGCGAACCGCAGCGGCCGGTGGTAGAGCCGCCGCGCCTTCAGGGCGAGCGAGGCCCATTGCGTCGCCATCTTCCGGGTGTAGATCTCCGGCAGCGCGCGGCTGTAGCGCATGCCGGAGGCGACGTAGAACGCCTGGTGCGCGCTCCAGATCCCTCCGACGCCGCCGTCGAGCGAGCCGTAGTTGTAGAGCAGGTGCCCCGTGCGGGCGTCGGCGTAGCCGCGGAAGAAGTCGCGGGTCCTGCGGAAGGAGCGGTCCCACGCGGGCTCGACGTCGTCGGCGGCGGCCGAGGTGACGTGAGCGTCGAGGCCGTGCCTCGCCAGCAGCGCAGTCAACGCCCTGGCCTCGCGCGCCCATTTGCGCCCGGCCCGGTACGAGCTCGGGACCTGCGGCCGGTAGTTGCTCGTCCCGCGCGCCAGGGCGATGTGGGCACGCGAGCCGCGGCGGAGGCAGTAGACGTAGCCGCCGCCGTAGGCAAGGAGCGCCCTGGTGATCGGCCTGTTGCCGGCGAAGAGGCCCGAGAAGAGGGTCGTGCCGTACGCGTGACCGTTGTAGGCCGGTTGGCCGAAGTCGAGGATCACGATCCCGCTGAGCCCGCGCTTCGCGGCGCGGCACCCCTGCCGGCGGAGGGCCCTTCGCCCCACCGTGTGCTCGTAGAGCGACGTGGTCGCGCGCGGCACCGCGGCGCGTCTCGCGACGAGCTGCGCGCGGACCGTGCCGCCGGCGCGCGGCGCGGCCGTCACGAGCAGGAGACCGCGCGGAGCCTGAGGGGCCGCGGCGGCGCGGTGAGCGCCCGCCGAGACCGAGCCGGCCGCGATCAGCGCGAACGCCACGGCGGCGAGCGCCACGGAGCGCCCCCCGATCCGTAAGTCTTTACAACTTTCGCACAACATTCGTCGGCAGAAGGTAGCGCAGCCTCTCCGCCCTCGTCGTCCCCCGCCGGGGTGAGCGGCGCGGCCACCGCGACGACCAGAGGCGGCTCTACACTGGCCGAGTGATCGACCGCTACTCGCGCCCGGCCATGGCCCGGATCTGGTCGGACGAGGGCCGGTTGACTGCGTGGCTCGAGGTCGAGCTCGCCGCGACGGCGGCCTGGGCGGAGCTCGGAGTCGTGCCACGGGACGCGGCGGAGGCACTCGCCGAGCACGCCACGGTGCCGTCGCCGGAGCGGGTCGCAGAGCTCGAGGCCACGCTCCACCACGACACCGCCGCCTTCGTCGACGCCGTCGCGGAGCAGCTGGGCGAGGAGGGGCGCTGGTTCCACTACGGGCTGACCTCCAGCGATGTGGTGGACACCGCCCTCGCGATCCAGATCCGCGAGGCGGGCGCGCTGATCCTCGAGGGGATCGACCGGGCGTTCGCGGCGGTGGTCGCGCGCGCCTAGCAGCACCGCGGGACGCTGCATATGGGACGCACGCACGGCTTCCACGCCGAGCCGACGACCTTTGGGCTGAAGCTC
>JBBWZD010000157.1:0-4407 GCA_039648875.1 Actinomycetota bacterium | reverse complement strand
GACCGCCGGGATCGGGAATTTCTCCTCGGGCAACGGCCCGTAGATTTTCTGGGCCTCGGCGAGGCTCACCCCGTCGGATGTCACGCAGCCGGCCAGCCCCAGCGCGGCGACACTGGCCGCAGAGCCGCACAGAAACGACCGGCGATCGACAAACCCATACCGCCGCCCAAGCGAAGCCATTTCGTCCATGCCGCCGGCATCGGAATCTCCACCATCCATGATCATGATCCTGGATTCTCTCCATGCCCTGTTCGTCGACGAAATGATGTGGAAGCTATCTCCCACGCAGCATTATGTCCCTACCAAGCCGGTTCGAGGATCTGAGATCTTGATCGATGTGGCATTGCGGCAACTCACCGAACAGCTTCACTGGCGCAGACGAAGATCAATGTCAGCTCGAACCACAGCGAGCGCGACACCCAGATCTTGCTCTGTTGCAAGTTGCTGAGCTCGCGCCCGCATGATCTTGGCGACGCCGCTAGTGCTGTGTTGAGCAAATTAGCCCGACGTGGCCAACCGCGAGCCTCGTCGTACTAGGAGACCGGCCCTGAGCTCGGAGCCCTTTCGCAAGTGCTACCGCACCCCGTATCGAGTCGCGGCGTGCACTGTCCGGTTCCCCCGACCCGCTCCCTCAAAGCGGTCCTTCGGCTTTCGGCCGAGGCTGTGTAGAAAGTCGTGTTGGTTCGCCTTTCTGCGTGCTGAGGCGGACCGCGAGCCGGTTCCCCTCGTTTATGGGGTCCATTGCCTTGTCGGGACGCACGCTGAGCGCCTGCCGCGCAGCTCGGCTGGTCCTGTCCACGGTGGCGGGCGATCCGGCTCAGCCGGCCCTGATCGCGGCGATCAGCGGTACGATGCCGACGACATTCATCACCCGCTTCAGGTTGTAGGCGAGCACCTGGAGGCTGATCTCCGTCCTGACGTTCGCCAGCCCGCGGGTGAGGAAGTGCGTCGCTCCCATCCAGCTCTTGATCGTGCCGAAGACGTGCTCGACTGTCGAGCGCCGGACCTGCATCAGCTTCGGCCGGCGGGCGAGCCGCTCTTCCATCGCGTCGAGCACATGCTCGTACTCCCAACGCCGGACGCGCCGCTCCTTGCCTGTGGTGCAGTGGGTCCGGAGCGGGCACGTCACGCAGCCGCTCGTCCAGTAGACGTGAATCCGCATGCCATTCTCGACGGAGGTGGCGTGGCGCGTGAGCGCCTGGCCCGCCGGACAGCGATAGCTGTCGCTGGCTGTCTCATAGACGAAGGCGTCCTTGCCGAAGCGGCCGTCGGCCACCGCGTTCGACGTGATCGTCTTTGGCACATGCACTGCGATGCCGGCCCTCTCGCACGCCAGTACCTCTTGTCCGCTGTAGTAACCGCGGTCGGCGACCACCTCGACAAAGCTCGCCCCGGTCGCCTCTCGTGCAGCACTCGCCATGGGGCTGAGTTGCGCGCGGTCGCTGCCGGTCATCACCACGTCGTGCGTGACCACCAGATGGTGCTCGGCCTCCACGGCTGCCTGCACGTTGTAGCCGACGATGCCGGAGCCGCGCGTGTTCATCGAGCGAGCGTCGGGATCGGTCAGCGACACCTGTCCGTCGGGTGAAGCACGAAGCTGCTCGTCGACGATCTTCAGCTCGGCCATGTACGCGTGAAGCGAGGCGAGCTTCTGCTCCAGGTGCTCGACGCGCTCTCCGCCACTCGGCTCGGCGTCCGCCCCGTCCAGCTCGGCCATATAGCGGGCGACCGCCGCCTCGATCTCGGCCAAGCGCCTTTGCATCTTTGCCGCCGTGAAGTTCTGGTCGCGGTTGTTCACAGCCTTGAACTTCGAGCCGTCGATCGCGACGACAGCCTCGCCGAACAGGCCCAAGCGCCGGCAGAGCAACACGAACTGCGCGCACACGCGCTTGATGGCGGCACCATTGTCGCGCCTGAAGTCGGCGATCGTCTTGTGATCAGGGGCAAGCCGGCCGGTCAGCCACATTAGCTCGACATTGCGCGCAGCTTCCCGCTCCAGCCTGCGGCTGGAGGCGATCCGGTTGAGGTAGCCGTAAACGTAGAGCTTCAACACCACGGCAGGGTGGTAGCCCGGCCTGCCGGTCGACGCCGGCGCTGCCCTCGTGAAGCCGAGCTCGCCAAGGTCGAGCGCGTCGACAAAGGCGTCGACGACGCGAACAGGGTTGTCGGCGTCTACGAAGTCGTCCAGCCGATCAGGGAAAAGCGTCGCCTGACCCCGCTCGACACCCTCGACATAGCCCGCCATCGGCAACCTCCGGCTCGCCGCCAAAGACTACCAGATCAGCGACTTTCCACACAGCCTCGGCCAGAAGCTGACCCGGCGCGTGCAGACCCGTTGCGCTCTCTCAGAATGGGTAGGGCAACGATCGCGAAGCAGCGCCACCAAGTCGGCGCGCTTCGATCACGTAGGCACCCCGCACTGGCGAGCGGCTATGCAGATAAGCCGCCGAGAGCAGCGGAGCTGTGTTCACCTTGGTGAAAGGGCCAGAGGCGGAAGAGCCGAACAGGACGTCAAAGAGCTGGACGTTTTCAGCGGCACCCGCTTGCCAGGTCAGGAGTACGTTCTCGTTTTCGGTCAGCCCAGGCTGGCGCACGGCTGCCAGTTCGCGCGGCGGCCGCGGCGGGTTACCGCTCCAGGGCTCGATGAGGACGAGCGTCACCGAAGGTAGCGGGAACACGAGTGCTTGCGAGTAACTGTTTCCTTCCTCCACATGCACGCGCCGCACCGGTCCGATCAGCCCGGGTTCCTGTGCCGTGCGAAGCGCGGCGAACTGGTCCGCATCGAGCCGGTCAGGGCCTTGCCACTCATCCCAGAGGTTGAAGGCGCAACCATGCGTCTCGTCGAGCCGGAAGGTGGCGCTGGCATATTCCCCCGCAAGCAATCCCGTCACCGAGAGAACCAGACGCATGTCACCCGACGCCCAGGTTCGCTCGGGGCTGCCGTAGATCAGCAGAGCAGCACGGGAGGCACGCCCGGCTGCGCTGGGCCAAGCGGTCGCAATGACGCCAACTCCGTCGCGGTCCGGATCAAGTGGCGGGTCGGACGACACGGAGCAAAGCTCGGGGCCGAGCAGAGCCATCAGCTCCATCACCGCCAGTGCTGGCTTCTTGACCAGCTCGAAAGGCGGCACGCTTTCCTGCGTCTGCGCAAGTGCGACCGCGTCGGTCCGGTGAGTGGCCTGGCCACTCGGGAACTGGCGCCGTCCGAAATAGCACAGCAGGGTGCGATGGCCCCAGGGCCCCAGAAAGCCGTTGTCGTTCACGAGCCGGGCGTCGATCCCGCGCGCGGCACTGATGAGCCGCCGATGTTGGTCGGCAATCTTCGCGATCATGGCCGCGTAAGTGGGGCGAGCCCGCCATGTATGTGTCGTATTCCATCCCAGCTGCGGATCGGCCTCATCATTGATGAACGGTAAGGCGGCGAAGCGAGGGTGATGCTCGCGCACGTAATCGACCGTCTTTAGCTCGCGGGCGATCATGTCCAGGGGTCGCGGGGTGAGGTCCTCCTCGCTGCTCCGCACGCCTTTCTCGTGCACAGCAATGAAGTCGAGCCGGGCACCTACTCCACGTGTGAGAACGTTGGTGCCGGTATCGCAATGGGCCAGGAAGGCCTTGAACATCGGGGAGAGCGTGCGCGCTGTGCAGGGTCCGCCGAGCCTCAGTGTCGGCTCGACGGCATCAAGCCCCGCCCGGCAGGCATCGTAATAATTTGCGAGCCCTCGCTCGCCCCAACGCCAAAACGGCAGGTCGGGCTCGTTCCAGGTCTCGAATAGCCACGCAACCACCTCTTCCCGGCCGAAGCGTGCGATGTAACGACTGGCCAACTCAGCGACGAGATCGCGCCAGGCCCTCACCTGATCGATGTCGCCGAAGTCCGTGTACAAGCTGGACGGGTTGCCCATCAGCTCGAACAAAGGACGGAGCCCTCGTGCGACAAGCGCGTCGAGCGCCTGATCGAGGAGAGACCAATCGTAGACAATGGCATTTCGGGTTGGCGCGGCCGTGACGAGATCCAGCAGGTAATGCACGCGCACGAACGTGATGCCGCCGTTCGGCACAGCGCCAAGATAGGACAGCGCCTGGCGCATCTCGGGCACGAGCAGGAGCTCGGCGGGCGAGAACCCTGTCGCACACCAGAAGCGAGTGTTGGGCCCGATGCTCCGGTCTACGCTCGCAACGACTAAGCCCGGAGCGCTCTCGGGGCCGCTTCTTGCAGCTGGAGATCCGGAACCTTCGGCGAGCCATCCAGTGACTCCGGCGAGCACCGATCGTCGAGACACGCCGGACATGCGGATCTCCAAGTTGGTCGACCAGAATGCCTCTGCCGGGCCGGAACTCCAACTCAGCGCACTGTTTCCGACTCCCATTTGGGGGGCACGACGGTGACCCTCCCGCACCTCGGAACTT
>JBBWZD010000107.1:0-14358 GCA_039648875.1 Actinomycetota bacterium | reverse complement strand
GCTCGTACAGTCCGTCGCGCTCGCTCGTGACGAGCCCGTACGCGAGCTCGAAGCCGAGCGCCGGCTCGAGGCGGCGGATGCGCGCGCCCGGCAGCTCGGGGAGCTCGACGCGCAGGCGCTCGACGAGCTCGGCCGGCGGCTCGAGCGGCACGAGGTCGGGCTCCGGGACGTAGCGGTAGTCGTCGGCCTCCTCCTTCGAGCGGTGCACCGTGAGGCGGTCGGTGTCGGGGTCGTAGTCGTAGGTCGACTGCTCGACCGTCTCCCCCGCCTCGTGCGCCGCCGTCTGCTGCCGGACGGCGGCCTCGATCGCGCGCCCGATGAAGGTGAACGAGTTCATGTTCTTGATCTCCCAGCGCGGGCGGAAGCCCTCCTCCCCGCGCTCCCGCACCGAGACGTTCACGTCGGCGCGCAGCGTGCCCTTCTCCATCTCCGCGTCCGAGACGCCGAGCTCGACGATCGTCTGCCGGAGCAGGCGCAGGAAGCGCAGCGCCTCCTCGGCCGAGCGGAGGTCCGGCTCGGTGACGATCTCGAGCAGCGGCGTGCCGCCGCGGTTGAAGTCGACGAGCGAGTAGTCGGCTCCGACCGAGCGGCCGGTCGCGCCGCCTGCGTGCACCGTCTTCGCCGCGTCCTCCTCGAGGTGCGCGCGATGGATGCCGACGGCCTCGTCGCCGCCGGCCGTCGGCACGACGAAGCGGCCGGGGCCGCACAGGGGCGCCTCGTACTGGCTGATCTGGTAGCCCTTCGGCAGGTCGGGGTAGAAGTAGTTCTTCCGCGCGAAGATCGCGCGCCCGGCGATCTCGCAGCCGAGCGCGAGGCCGAGCCGGATCGTGAGCTCGATCGCCCGCGCGTTCACGACCGGCAGCGCGCCGGGGTGCGCGAGGCAGACCGGGCACGTGCGCGTGTTCTCGGCGGCGCCGTACTCGAGCTCGCAGCGGCAGAACATCTTCGTCCGCGTCTTCAGGTGCGCGTGCACCTCGAGGCCGATGACGGGCTCCCAGCTATGCATCGTCCTCGAGCTTCGCCTTCGCCTCCCGCAGCGCCGCCTCGACGTCGCTCTCCACCTCGACCATCGCGAGCCGGTGCTCGAGCACGCCGTGCCGCTCGATCAGCCAGAGCTCGCGCTCGCCCGCCTCGAGCTGGAGCTTCAGGTCGCCGACGAGCACCGCGCGCGCGCCGTCGAGCACCCGGGGGCGCACGCCGAACACGCGCTCGGTCGCGAGCACGAACTCCGCCGCCGGATCGTAGAACCGCGCCGTTCTCACGCCACCGGCCCGGGAGACGTGAGAGATCTCATGCGGCGAGCCTCGGGGGGACGGGGTCGAAGCCCAGCGCCTGCTCGAGTGCGTACGCGGCGCGGAAGAGCGTGTTCTCGGAGAACTGCGGCCCGATCAGCTGCAGCCCCACCGGCAGGCCCTCCGAGAGGCCGCAGGGGAGGCTCAGCCCCGGAAGCCCGGCCATGCAGGAGGGGATGGTGAGCAGGTCGCTCAGGTACATGGCGATCGGGTCGTCGGTGCGCGAGCCGAAGCGGAAGGCGACCGTCGGCGAGGTCGGCGTCACGAGCACGTCGAAGCGCTCGAAGGCGGCGGCGTGCTCCCGTGCCAGCACCGTCCGCACCTTCTGCGCCTGCCCGTAGTACGCGTCGTAGTAGCCGGCCGAGAGGGCGTACGTGCCGACCACGATCCGCCGCTTCGGCTCGTCGCCGAAGCCCTCGTCCCGCGTGCACTCGTACATCTCGAGCCGGTCGGAGCCGTTCCGCGAGCGGTAGCCGAAGCGAACGCCGTCGTAGCGGGCCAGGTTGGACGAGGCCTCGGCCGGGGCGATCAGGTAGTAGCAGGGCAGGCCGTACTCGACCGAGTGCGGTAGCGAGCAGTCCCCCACGTCGGCGCCGAGCGTCCGGCACAGCTCGATCGCGCGCTGCACGGCCTCGCGTACCCCCGGCTCGATCGCCTCGTGCTCGTTGAACTCGCGCGGGACGCCGACCCGCAGCCCCTTCAGGTCGTCGCCTTCCGGAAGCACGACCGGCTGCGGCAGCTCGACCGTCGTCGAGTCGCAGGGGTCGCGCCCGGCGATGACCGAGTAGAGAAACGCGCAGTCCCGGACGTTCCGCGCCACCGGTCCGACCTGGTCGAGGCTCGAGGCGAAGGCGACGATGCCGTAGCGAGAGACGGTGCCGTACGTCGGGCGCAGGCCGACGTTGCCGCACAGCGCCGCCGGCTGCTTGATCGAGCCGCCGGTGTCGGAGCCGAGCGCCCACGGAGCGAGCCCGGCCGCCACGGCCGCCGCGGAGCCGCCGCCGGAGCCGCCGGGGACGCGCCCGGGATCCCACGGGTTGCGCGTCGGCCCGTAGGCGGAGTTCTCGGTCGAGGACCCCATGGCGAACTCGTCGGTGTTCGTCTTGCCGAGCACGCTCAGCCCGCGCCCCTTGCAGCGCTCGATCACGGTCGAGTCGTAGACGGGGACGTAGCCTTCGAGGATCCGCGAGCCCGCAGTCGTCGGGATCCCCTTCGTGCCGATCACGTCCTTGACGGCGAGCGGGACTCCTTCGCCGCCCTCGCCGTCGCAGACGTGGAGGTAGCAGTGCAGCTCGGGGTCGCGGGCGTCGATGGCGTCGCGGTAGGCGGCGTGGAGCTCGGCCCCCGTGACCTCGCGCTCGCGGAGCAGGCGCGCCGCCTCCTCCGCCGTCAGCCGCAGCGTGTCGAGCATCACGAGCCTCCCGGCGGCACCTTGAACGAGGTCCCCTCGCGCTCGGGCGCGTTCGCGAGCGCGTCGGCGGCCGGCAGCGACGGGCGCGGCTCGTCGGCGCCCCAGACGTTGACGACGTCCAGCGGGTGCGAGGTCGGCGGCACGTCGGACAGGTCGAGCTCGGACACCTTCCCGACCGCGGCGAGGATGTCGTTCAGCTGCGCGCCGAGGCGCTCGAGCTCGCCCTCGCGGAGCTCGAGCCTCGCGAGATGCGCGACGTGGAGGAGCTGCTCGTGTGAGATGGCCACTGCAAAATCCTTCCAGAAACGGAAGAGGCCCCTGCCGGGGCCCCTTCGCAACTCGGGTCCGACAGGTTCTCTAGATCGCCTGGACGTTCGCGGCCTGCGCGCCCTTCGGGCCCTGCACAACCTCGAACGACACGCGCTGGCCCTCGGTCAGCGACTTGTAGCCGTCCATGCCGATCGACGAGAAGTGCACGAAGACGTCGTCGCCGCCCTCCCGCTCGATGAAGCCGAAGCCCTTCTCGTTCGAGAACCACTTCACGGTGCCCTCAGCCAACTGTTCCTCCTTGCGCCACACGACGGCCCGGCACCGAGCCGCCGACCGATGACGAATCGGCCGGAGTTTAGCTCAGCGAACGGGATTGGCAAGCAGCGCGCGCCGCGCGGCGGCGGCCGAGACGGTGTTCTGGAGCACCATCGCTACGGTCATCGGGCCGACCCCTCCCGGCACCGGCGTCAGGTACGCGGCGCGCTCGGCGGCGCCCGGGTCGACGTCGCCGAACAGGCCGTCGCCGGTGCGGTTCATGCCGACGTCGACGACCGCGGCGCCCGCCTTCACCATGTCCGCCCCGATCAGGTGGAGCTGCCCGACGGCCGCGACGAGGATGTCCGCGTCGAGCGTGTGGCGCTGCAGATCCTGCGTGCGCGAATGGCAGATCGTGACCGTCGCGTGCACCTGCAGCAGGAGCTGGGCGACGGGCTTGCCGACGATGCTCGAGCGGCCGACGACGACGGCGTGCGCCCCCCGCGTCTCGATCTCGTACTCGGCCAGCATCCGCATGATCCCGAGCGGCGTGGCCGGCACGCGCGCCGGGCGGCCGAGGGCGAGCCGCCCCGCGTTGAGCGGGTGGAGGCCGTCGATGTCCTTGGCCGGGTCGATCGCCTCGATCGCCGCCGTCTCGTCGAGGTGGTCGGGCAGCGGCAGCTGCACGAGCAGCCCGTCGATCCCGTCGTCGGCGTTGAGCTCGGCGATGATGCCCAGGAGCTCCTCCTCGGTCGTCTCCGCCGGCAGGCGCAGGTCGCGGGCGGCGATGCCGACCGCCTGCGCGGCGTTCTGCTTGCCGCGGATGTAGATGTCCGAGGCGGGGTCGTCGCCGACGAGGACGGTGGCGAGGCCGACGTGCCCGAGCTCGGCCACCTCGGCGGCGACCTCGTCCCGCACCTTCGCTGCGAGCGCCCTGCCGTCGATCGTCGTCGCGGGCATCGGCCTGAGGTTACGCGAGAATGTGGACGTGGCCTCCGCACGCCTGCCGCGCAAGAACGATGCCGCGTCGATCGCGGCGCGCCGGGAGGCGCTCTCGCTCGAGGGGGCGGCGACGGCGGCGGACCTCTCGCCCTACCTCACCTCGGCTGAAGCCGTAACCGGCGTGGCGGTGATCCCCGTCTCGGTGGCGCAGCTCCGCGTCTCGCTCGGCGCCTACGAGCTCGGGGAGCACGGCGAGGTCATCGAGACCGGCCGCGAGACGGAGGACGTCGTGGTGCCGCTGGCCCACAGCGAGGGCGGCCTGACGGTGTCCCTGCAGCGGGGGGCGAGAGCCGTCGCGGAGTCGGGCGGCTTCCGCACCCATGTGGTGGCCGACCGGATCACGCGCGCCTCCTGCTTCCTCTGCCGCGACGCCGGCGACGCGCTGGCGCTCGCGCGCTGGATCGAGGAGCGGGTCGGCGAGATGCGCGAGTGGCTGCGCGCGTCCGACCGTCCGGAGCTGTCGCGCCACGCGGTCCTGCGCGAGGCGAAGACGCACGTCGTCGGCCCGATGTGCCATGTCCTCTGGCGCTTCACCACCGGGGACGCCGTCGGCCCGAACATGATGACCCGGAACGCCTACGCCCTGAACATGGGCTACGTGCTGCCGAACGCCCCCGTCGCCGTCGAGCGCGCGGCGCTCGAGGCCAACATGGGCGGCGACAAGAAGCCGTCGTACGAGTACTTCCAGTCCGGTCACGGCAAGACGGTCGTGGCCGAGGCGACGCTGACGGACGAGGCGATCCGCCGCGTGCTCCGCACCACGGCCGCGGACCTCGAGGAGCTCGCCTGGATCGGCACGCACGGCGCGGTGGCGTCAGGGATGCAGTCGGTCGCCTTCACCCCCGCATCGGCGGTCGCCGCCGTCTTCGCGGCCACCGGCCAGGATCTCGGCATGGTCGGCACGAGCTCGATGGCCCACGGCACCGGCCGGCGCGTCGAGGGGGGCCTGCACGTGTCGATCCGCTTCCCCGGGCTGGAGGTCGGCACCGTCGGCGGGGGCACGACGCTCCCGACGGCCCGGGAATGGCTCGCGCTGATGGGCTGCGCCGGGCCGGGCAAGGTCTACCGCTTCGCCCAGCTCGTCGCGGTCGCCGCGCTCGCGCTCGAGGTCAGCGCCTCGGCGGCCATGGCGACCGCCGGCAGCGAGAGCTTCTTCCGCGCCCATCACGAACGAGGAGGCCTGCGGTGAGCGGCGCCGGTGCCTTCACCGGCCCCGCTCCGCACGAGTAGCCCCGCCCGGCCGCTACGAACCAGCGACACTTCCACGTGCCAGGCGTGACCCTTCCTCTTGGCGTGTCTGACACCAGGAGGGGTCCTGCGGAGACGTGCCCGCCCCTGCCGGGCGAGACGGTTGTCAGAACGGCAGCCGGACGTCCGACACGTCGAGGCCGAGGCTCTGGGCGAGCCGCACGCCGTGCTGGAGCTCCTGCTGCAGCCGCTCCCGGTCGCGCGCCTCCATCAGCTGGCCGATCATCTCGCGGGCCTTCGGCCGCCAGAGCGCGTGCGCCGCGAAGGTCGGCAGCATCCGGTTCGCAGCGTCGATCAGGGTGGTCTTCACCTTCGCCGGCGCCTCCTCCAGCAGGACCCGCTCGTACGCCATGCCGGCGCCGTGGTGGATCCCGTCGTCGATCGTCAACCGGTTGCACAGATCCTCGAGCACCGTGCCGCGCGACGAGCGCGCGATCAGCCGGAAGCGCGGGATGATCAGCCGCTCGAAGAAGACCTGCATCAGGAAGACCTTCTCCTCGAGCAGGTCTGCCTCCAGGAACATGTGGCCGAGCTCGTCGAGGTACGGGTCGCGCTCGCCCTCGCCGCCAACCTGCCCGATCAGCTTCAGCCACGCCTCGGTGTGGCGCGACTCGTCCTGCACCATCGTCGCGTAGTAGAGCCGCGCCTCGGGGTCGGGCGCCGCGTTCAGCAGCTGCGCCGACATCTCCACGGCGAGTACGTCGGCCTGGAGCTGCTGCATCACGACCGACCGCCAGACGTCCAGCCGGCGCGCGCGCCGCTCCGGCGAACCCTTGCCCTCCGGCACGACCGGCAGCTCCTCCCACGGCACGTCGCGCACGGCCCACTCCTGGTGCTTAGCGAGCTCGTAGAAGCGGAGGACCCCGGCATAGCGGCTGCGGTCCTCCGGCGCGTCCGGCGTCAGCGGCTCCGCGCTCATCGGCGGCACCTTACCGCCCGTCCGCTACGGCACCCTCCGCCAGGATCCGGCCGAGAGCGTCCAGGAGCCGGTCGTCGGCGTCCGCCCGGTGCACGGTGATGCGGATCGCGCCCGGCGACGGGCGCACGGCCAGCCCCAGGCGGAGCAGCGCAGCCGCGATCTGCGCCGCCCGCTCGTGCGGAACGAGCAGGAAGTTCGTCCAGGAAGCAAGCGGCTCGAGGCCGAGCGACCGCAGCCCCGCCGCCAGCCGCCCGCGCTCGGCGATGGTCTCCGACACGTCGGGCGGCCCAGCCTCGACGCCCGCAAGCGCCAGCGCGGCCGAGAGCGTCGACACCGGCGCCGGCGCCTGCCGCGCGTTCAGCTCTGCCGCGGTCTCCCGCTCCGCAAGCGCATAGCCGACGCGGGCGGAGGCGAGCCCGAACGCCTTCGAGAACGTCCGGACGACCACGACGCGGTCGCCGAGCAGCGGCACCGCGGTCTCGCCGCCGTACTCGAAGTACGCCTCGTCCACGACCAGCGGCCGCACGTCGGGCAGGTCGACCAGCGCGCCCGTCGGGTTGTGCGGCCGGCACACGAACGTCAGGCACGGCTCGTGCTCGCCGACCTCCGCGCCCGCGACCCAGGTCGCGACGCGGTAGACGGGGTACGTGGGCTCGTAGGCGACCGCGACGCGGTCGCCGGGCCCCGCGTACGAGCGCGCGCACAGCATCAGCAGGTCGTCGGCGCCCGCTCCGAGCACGACGTTCTCCGGCTCGACGCCGTTGTAGTCGGCAATCGCGCGCAGCAGCTCCGGGAAGCCGCCGTGCCGGTAGGCGTTGATCCGCTCGAGCGCGCCGGCCACCGTCTCCGGCCGTGCCGTGGGCGGCGGCTGCGGCGGCGTGTTCCCGTCGAAGCGCAGCACCTCCGCGGGGCGAACGCCCGCGAGCCGGGCGATGTCGAGCGTCGAGGGCGCCCACGCGTACGGAGCGAACTGCGTCGAGAGCGGCCGCAAGCGCTAGGCGGCCGCCGGCGGTCGGCCGCCGCCGCCGGGACGCTTGATCTCGCCGAACGACGCCTCGTACTTGGCCATGTTCTCGTTCAGCGCCCGCATCAGGTCGAAGATCACCGTCGGCGGGATCCGCACGCGCGTCACGACGCGGCACGGCACGCGGTTCGTTTCCGAGGGCTCGATGGCCGCGAAGTCGAGCGTGAACTCGTACGGCGTGTGCCACACGAGGATCATGTTCGAGTACACCCCCGGCGCGACCGCGTCCGGGATGTTGATCTGAAGCTCTTGCTGCTCGGGGTCTGCCATAGGCGCAGGCTACTCCTCCCGGAGGTCTGACCAAACCGGCGCGCCGTCGTCTCACTAGCTGACACGTAGGCTGCTTGTCCTGTCCCTCTCCCCCGGAGGTCGCCGCGTGGCCGCTGACGAGCTGGGTTCTGCAACCGAGGTGGCCGACCGCTTCCTCGACAACATCGAGACGGTCGTCCACGGCAAGCGAGAGCAGATCAAGCTCGTGGTCGCGGCCCTCCTGTGCGGAGGCCACGCGCTGCTCGAGGACGTCCCCGGAACGGCGAAGACCGTGCTGGCGCGGGCGATCGCGGGCTCGGTCCGGGGCGCGCACGCGACGCGGATCCAGTGCACGCCCGACCTGCAGCCCACCGACGTCACCGGGCTCTCGATCTACAACCAGCGCGAGCGCGACTTCGAGTTCCGCCCCGGCCCGATCTTCGCGAACGTCGTCCTCGTGGACGAGATCAACCGGGCGATGCCGAAGACGCAGTCGGCGCTGCTGGAGGCGATGGCCGAGCAGCAGGTGACGGTCGACGGCGAGACGCGGCGGCTCGAGGATCCGTTCCTCCTGATGGCGACGCAGAACCCGATCGAGTACGAGGGAACGTTCCCGCTTCCCGAGGCCCAGCTCGACCGCTTCTTCGTCAAGACGACGCTCGGCTATCCCGAGGCCGGCGACGAGGCGCGCATCGTCGAGGAGCAGCTCGCGGGACACCCGCTGGGGCGGCTCGAGCCGGCGATCGGCGTCGACGAGATCCTCTTCCTCCGCCGCGCCGTGGCCGACGTGTTCCTGCACGAGGCGGTGGCGCGCTGGATCGTCGACCTGGTGCGGGCGACGCGGCAGCTCGACCTGGTCGCGATCGGCAGCTCGGTGCGCGGCACGCTCGCGCTCAACCGCGCCTCCCGGGCGTGGGCGGTGCTCCACGCGCGCCGCTACGTGACCCCGGACGACGTCGAGCAGCTCTTCGTGCCGATCCTCATGCACCGGATCCTCTTCCGGCCGAGCTTCCTGGCGCAGATCCGCGACCGCGGGTGGGAGGCGGCGAGCCTGCACGTGCTCGAGCGCGCCCTGGAGCTCGCACCCAAGCCGGGCTTCGACATCGAGCTGGACGTGCCCGCGGCGGCGACGGCGACACCGTAGGTGTCGACCGCGGTCTTCCCGCTCGTTCCGCGGCGGCGCGTGATCGGCCTCGCCTTCGGCGGCGTGCGCAGCGTGCGCCGGGGCGTCGGCTCCGACGTCGCGAGCACGCGGGAGTACCGGCCCGGCGACGACGTCGGCTGGATGGACTGGGCCGCGTCGGCGAAGCTGTCGGCGGCCAAGGGAGAGGACGAGTTCGTGGTGCGCGAGCGGTTCGCGGACGAGGCGCCGCGCGTCGTGGTGCTGTGCGACCGGCGGCCGTCGATGTCGATCCGCGCGTCGCATCTGCGCCGACTCGACAAGCCGCAGGCGATCCTCACGGCGCTCGAGCTGATCCACGCGAGCGCGGTCGCGGGCAGGAGCCTCACAGGCTATCTCGACTACGCGGAGGGGGAGCCGTTCTGGCGGCCGCCGCGGACGGAGCAGCCCGAGCTGCCGGGAACGCTCGCACGACCGTTCCGCGCACCCGCCGACACCGTCTCTCGCGGGCTCGAGCATCTCGCCGCGCACAGGCGCGACCTGCCGACCCAGGCGTTCGTCTTCGTCGTGTCCGACTTCCTCGTCCCGCCGGAGCCGCAGGTCTGGCAGGGCGCCCTGGAGCACCGCTGGGAGCTGGTGCCGGTCGTGGTCCAGGACCCGGTCTGGGAGCGGAGCTTCCCCGAGGTCGGCGGCGTCAGCGTCCCCTACGCCGACCCGGCGACCGGGCGCGTCGTCCCCGTGCGGCTCTCGCACGCCGAGGCGGCGCGGCTGCGGCGCCGGCACGAGGAGCGGTGGGAGACGCTGGTCGTCGGCTTCCGCGCCCTCGGGGTCGAGCCGGTGGCCGTCGAGGCGCACGACGCCGCCGCGATGCTCGAGTCGTTCCTGCGCTGGGCCGACCTGCGCATGATGTGGCGCGGGGCGTTCGTTTGAGACGAGCCGCCGTCGTCGTCGCCGCCGTGGCGGCGGGCCTCCTGTCAGCGGTGGCCGCGGGCGCGAGACTGCCGCTCGTCCCGGGCGGCTCCTCTGTGGGCGAGGGCGTCCCGCTGAAGGCGTACGTCAGCATCTCCCCCACCGTCCACCTCTTCGGCGACGCGGTCACGGCCCGTCTGGCGCTCGTCGCCGACACCAAATGGGTCGACCCGGCACGCGTTCACGTGGCCACGAGCTTCAAGCCCTACCGGGCCGTCCACCGGACGGTGCTCCGCCTGAGCGTCGGACGCTTCGAGCAGCTCACCTGGACGTGGACGCTCCGGTGCCTGACGCGGGAGTGCGTGCCGGAGGACCGCAGGAGTGAGACGCGCCGCATCTTCCACTTCCCGTCGGTTCGCATCGACTACCTCGCGCCGAACGGCCGGCGGAGATACGGCATGGGCGCCAGGTGGCCCGCAATCGAGGAGCTCTCACAGCTCGGCCCCGGCGTCGCGGCATACCTGCGGCGCACCGACCGCGTCGACTGGCGCTTCCACATGACGCCCGTCGCATCGCCGACCTATCGCGTCTCGCCGAGCGTGCTCTTCTCGCTCGTGCTCGCCGCGGGCGTCGCGGCGCTCGTCTCGGCCGCCTCGTTCGGCCGGAGCTGGTACCGGACGGTGCGACCGCCGCCGCTCGCGGCAGGGGGCGTTCCCGCAGACGCGAGCACGCTCGAGCGGGCGCTCGCCCTGGTGACGTGGGCGCACGCGCAGGGCGACGAGACGCTGGAGCGCAAGGCGCTCGAGCGGGTCGCGGACGAGCTCACGGGCGACGAGCCGCGGCCGGAGGCCGCCGAGCTGTCGCAGGCGGCGCGCGAGCTCGCGTGGTCGCCGCACGTCCCGGGGGACCACGAGGTCGAGACCGTCGCGGAGCGCGCGCGCGAGAAAGGCCGCCAGACGGAATCCGGCGAGGAGCCCGAGTGAGGTCTGTGCACCGCGGCGGGTCGGTGCCGCTGGCGGACTTCGCCGAGCTGCAGCGGGCTGCGCTGCGCACGTCGGTGGCGCGGGTGGCGCTCGCCGCTGCGCTCGCGGCGACGTTCGCGGGGCTGTTCGTGTCGGCCGGCTCCGCCGGCAGCGGCCGCGCCGCCGTGTTCCCCGAGGGGACCGATGCGGGCATCGTCGCCCTCGACATGTCGGCGAGCATCTCCGGGCCGATCTACGAGCGTGTCGCCTCGACGCTCCGCGGCATCGTCGACGCGAATCAGTCGATCGGGCTGGTGATGTTCTCCGACACCGCCTACGAGCTGCTGCCGCCGAACTCTCCGCCGGGCGCGCTGCTCGAGTTCATCCCGTTCTTCGTCCCCGTCCACTCCGCGGGGTCGACGCCCGTGCCTCCCCAGACGCCGTGGGACATCTTCAGCGGGGGCACGCGCATCGCGCGCGGCCTCGAGACAGCGCGGCGCGCGCTCGGGAAGGCCCACGTGCGACACGGCTCGATTCTCGTAGTCAGCGACCTCGACGACTCCGGCTCCGACCAGCCCGCGCTGCTCGCGGCCGCGGTGCACCTCCGGCACGCCCACGTCAGCGTGCGGATCGTGCCTCTGTTCGCCTCGCCGGAGAACCTCCGACTCTTCGCGGCGGTCTTCGGCCGGCACGCCTTCGTCTCGCCGAGCGTCTTCACGCACACCGCGAAGCGCCACGAGCAGTCGATCGCGGCGCGGCCGCCGTGGACGCTGCTCCTGCTCGGCGCACTGCTGGTACTGCTGCTCTTCGGCAACGAGCGGTGGAACGGACGGCTGGCGGCGGGAGCGCACGCGTGAGCATCCTCCAGCGTCACCGGGGCGCAGTGCTCGCGCTCGTCTGCGTCGCGGCCGCCGTCGCCCTCGGTTTGCTGGCCGTCGACGTGCGCGCGGTGCGGACGACCGTGTCGCGCGACGACATCCGCTTCCGGGCCCTGCCGGCGCACAGGTCGCTCTGGCGGCTGCAGTCGACGCTGCCCGGGAATCCGGCCGCCGAGCTGCTCGGCTCGTCGGCGACGATCGCGTACCGGCGCGCGCTCCAGCTCTTCTGGTACAGCCGGATCGGCATGGCGCCGGAGGCGCACGAGAGCCTGCTCACGGTGCGCGCCGAGGCGCAGCAACGGCTGCAGGACGTCGTCGACTCCGGCCGGGTCACGCGGGAGCGCTCGGCTGCGGCGAACCTGCTCGGCGTGCTCATCGTCACCACCCGGGCTCCGTCCAACGACCGTAAGCTGATCCTGCAGATCCTGCGGCGCGGCGCCGGCTACTTTCAGCGCGCGATCACGATCGATCCGGCGAACGCCGACGCGAAGCAGAACCTCGAGCTCGTGCTGCGCATCAGCGGGCCAGGCAGGGGGCACCTCGACCGCGACGCACGCGCCGGCTACGGCTTCGGCCGCGGGCGCGCCCTCATCCCCACCGGCAGCGGCTACTGATGGGCGGCGTCTCGTTCCTCACACCGCTCGACGCGCTGTTCGCGCTTGCGGCGGCGCTGCCGCTCGCCGCGCTCTGGGCGACGGAGCGCCGATCGCGGACGATCCGGCGGCTGCTCGCGCTCCCGACGCCGCGACGCCGGAAGGTGCTGCCGGTGGCCGTCGCGCTCGCGGCGCTCGTGGCGCTCGTCGCGGTCGCGGCCGCGCAGCCGGTCGTGGTGCGGCGGGAGCTCGTGAACGAGCGCGCCGACGCGCAGGGATTCTTCGTGCTCGACACCTCGCTCTCGATGCAGGCGTCGGCCGGGCCGGGGAAGTCGACGCGGCTCGCGCGCGCGAAGCGCCTCGCGCTCCGGCTGCGCGCGAAGCTGGCCGACCTGCCGATCGGCATCGCCTCGATGACCGACCGCACGCTCCCCAACCTGATGCCGACGACAGACCCGAGCCTCTTCACGCGGACGCTCGAGCAGTCGGTCGCGATCGACAGCCCGCCGCCGAGCCAGGCGTACCACGGCCGCGCCACCACCTTCCAGGCGCTCGCGCCGGTCGTCGACTCGCACTTCTTCTCCCCCGGGGTGCAGAGACGCCTGCTCGTCGTCTTCACCGACGGCGAGTCGCAGCCGATCTCGCCGATCCTCGCCGTCACGCTGCACCGGGAGGTGACCCCTGTCTTCGTCCACGTCTGGAGCCCGGGCGAGCGGGTCTACGCGAAGGGGAAGCCCGACCCGGGCTACCACGCGGACCCCGCGAGCGCCGGCGCCCTCGCCGGCCTGGCCACGACCACCGGCGGCCACGCGTTCAGCGAGCACCAGCTCGGGCAGATCGAGCGTGCTGCGCGCGACGGCGTGGGCTTCGCGAGCACGCGCACCCGCATCAGCGCGTACGCGCGGCATACGCTCGCCCCGTGGTTCGTGCTCGGCGGCGTCGTGCCGCTCGGCTTCCTGCTCTGGCGCCGGAACGCCTGACTACGTCTGGCCCGTCAGCCTTACGGCGCGGGTGAGGGCGCGCCAGAGCTTGTTGTAGCGGGCCAGGCAGTAGCCGTGGACGCGCACCGTACGGGCGCCGACACGGATGAACGTGGACGCGGCGTCGGGCAGGGCGCCGGAGCACTGAGTCGAGGCGGGCAGCGCGCCGAACCGCTCGGTCGTTGCCAGATGCCGCAGCGCGGCGAGCTGCGCCGCCGTGAGCCGGTGCGCGGCGACGACCGGGCCCGACACGGCGACCGCGCCCCCGGCCGCGATCGTGACGGCGTACGGGCGGATGTTGCCGCCGAACCGGCCGAAGGCGAAGCCCCGCTGCGGCGTCGCGGCGGCGCCGGCGACGGCGGCAACCGCGCCGGCGACCGCGGCGGCAAGGGCCAGGACGAAGGCGGCGCGCACGACGCACAGAGTACTGCCACGCTGCGGACGAGCCTCTCGCGTTACCGTGCCGCCCGTGCGCACTCCACTGCCTTCGCTTCTCGCAGCGGTTCTTTTCCTCACGGCCGGCTGCGGCGGCGGCCACGGCACCACGACCTCGTCGGGGACGCCGGCCCGGCTCCTGCACCCCGAGCGCCTGCATGCGACGGCGCCGGCGCTCTTCGACGCGACCTTCAAGACGACGAAGGGACGGTTCGTCGTCTCCGTCCACCGGGCGTGGTCGCCGCAGGGGGCCGATCGCTTCTACAACCTCGTCAAGGCGCAGTTCTACGACGGCGTGGCCTTCTTCCGCGTCGTGCCCGACTTCGTCGTCCAGTTCGGGATCAGCCCCTATCCGCAGGTCTCGCGCGCATGGGTCGACGCGGTCATCCCCGACGACCCGCACAAGGAGAGCAACAAGCCGGGCACGATCACCTTCGCGACCTCGGGCCCGAGGACGCGGACGACCCAGGTGTTCGTCAACCTCGTCGACAACAGCCGCCTCGACGCCCAGGGGTTCACGCCGTTCGGCAAGGTGACGAAGGGCATGGCGGTCGTCGAGAGGCTGTTCAGCGGCTACCGGGACCAGCCGACGCAGCTGCAGCCGCAGATCGAGAACGAGGGCAACGCCTTCCTCGAGAAGAAGTTCCCGAAGCTCGACCACATCGTGAGCGCGCGCATCGGGAGTTGAGCGCGCCAACCGCTGGGAGGGCGACGTTCGCCGCGCCCTCGGCGTCGGTCAACGCGCGACGAGCGTCTCGATCTGGCCTGAGTAGCAAGGATGTCGGCTATCGGTTTCTTTGGCAAACCCTAG
>JBBWZD010000088.1:0-42870 GCA_039648875.1 Actinomycetota bacterium | reverse complement strand
GTCTCGTCGGTGCCGTGGATCCCGGCGCCGTTCCAGAAGCCCATCCAGCGCGCCTTGATCGGGTCGTCCGGCCCCGGCGGGATCACCCGCCCGGCGAGCTCGCCCGCCCACGCGCTCTTCGGCACGTGCCACGACGGGTTGACCTGCTTGTCGTCGATCACGTACAGGCCCGCCGGCGTCTCGAGCCCCGAGCGCCCGACCGCGATCGGATACGTCTTGTAGAGCTGGAGGTAGCGGTAGAAGCGGAGCGTGAACGACTCCCGGTCGACGAGGATGAACGCGGGATAGCGGCGCGGGATGGTCGCCGTCGTCCAGCGCGGCTTCACGACCCTGGTCGGGATCGGCAGCGTCCGGTGCCGCCCCGGCCGCAGCAGGTTCGCGGCAAGCGTGCGGAGCAGCCTCCCGCGCCGAAGCGCGAGCCCGTTCGCGGAGGGGGCGATCTGCAGGCTGCTGGCGGAGGGAATGACGCGCGCGTCGGTCGCCGGGCGGTCGACCACGCGCCCGACGTGCCGGACGAACCTCGCGAGGGAGGCGTCGGAGAGCGCCGCCCGCAGGGGAACCGACGCCGGGAGCCTCCGGTGGTGCACCTCCCGCAGCAGGCGGTGGACGAGGCCGCCGCTCCGGCTGAGCGCGACCGCTTCGCCGACCATCCTGGCGACGCCGACGCGGACGCCCGCCCGGCGCGGCTGGACGACGAAGTCGTACCGGCGGGAGTGGAGGCGGATCGGCCGCCGCAGCGGCAGCACGAGCCGCCGGTCGAGCAGCGCGCGCGCCTGAGCCGCACGAAGGCCCCCGACGTCGATGCCCGCGATGCGCACCCCCGGCGCGATCAGGTCGGCGCGGCTGCTGTCGTAGAAGTACGCGTACGCGCCGCCTGCCGAGACGGCGAGGCCCGCCACCATCAGCAGGATTCCCAGCGCTGTGAGCAACCGACGGCGCATTCCGTCGAAGTTGTACCCGGCTTTTCGGCCGGTACGCAAGCTTTTTATGGATTACGAGGCGACTACGCGGCTGCCGTCGCTGTCCCCAGGTCGCCGAGATAGGGCGTCCAGCCGTGGGGTATGCGCGGTGCCGCCAGCTTGATGAAGAGCACGGGCTGCGGCGGGCGGGGCGGGGTACGCAGCTCCATCCCCGCCTGCTCGAGCGTCCGGTCGCCCTTGCGCAGGTTGCACGGCGCGCAGGCGGTGACCACGTTCTCCCAGATCGACTCGCCCCCCTTCGACCGCGGGACGATGTGGTCGAGCGTCAGCCGGCCGCCCGAGATGCCGCAGTAGACGCAGCGCCAGCCGTCGCGGGCGAAGAGCGCGCGGCGCGAGATCTTCCGCTGGATTGCGCGGGGGACGCGCACGTAGTGCAGGAGCCGGATCACATGCGGCCAGATGAAGCTGCCGCTGGCCGACCGGAGCGGCTGGTCGAGCCGCTCGATCACCTCGGCCTTCCCCTTGTAGACGAGCACGTGGGCGCGGCGCACCGAGCAGACGTTGAGCGGCTCGTAGCTGGCGTTGAGGACGAGAACGTGCTGCATACCCGTCGAAAAGTAGCAGGGTGGTGGCGCGCCGAAGCGCCTTCGCCGCTCCGCTCAAGACGCCATGGCGCGCTCGACCGCCTCCTGCTCCTCTGGCGACAACGCGACCGCCGCCCGGCCGCGTTCGATCTCCTTGACGTAGATGCGGGCGTAGTCGCGGCCCTGAATGGCGCTCAGGACCAGGCCGGAGCGGGCGGAGTCGAGGAGGGCGACCGATGCGGACTGGTGGCCGCCGCTGTTCGAGTAGGCGTCGTAGCGAACGATCGCCGTCTTCGAGACGGTGTCGTCGACGCGGCGGTCGACGCGGGCGAGCGCGGTGCCGATCTCGTCGACTGCGCGGTGCAGGTCGTCGATGCGGCCCTGCAGCGAGACGGCGAAGTCGACGAGGTCGGCCTTCCCGCCACCGAGCAGCACGAGCTGCGCCTGCCGTACGCTCCTCAGCGAGCGGTAGTAGGCGCCCGCGAGGAGCACTGCGACGACGGCCGCGGCCGCCGCGCCGATCGCGATCCAGGCGGCCGCCGAGGCGCCGATGTGCATCAGCTCACGGCCCCGAGAGGGTGAAGTACACGCTGTACGTGGCCGAGTTGTTGGAGGTGATGATCTCGCCGGCGACCGCGCCGACGTCCACCTTGACGGTCGCCTTGGCGCCGAAGGCGGAGTTCGGCAGGTCGAAGTTGGAGAAGGTCACCGTCGCTCGTTTTCCGGGCTGGACGAGCTGGATCGCCTTGCGGCGCACGATCGGCTTCGGGGCGCCCGCGTCGATCGTCAGCGTCACCGGGACGTTCACCTCCTGGAAGTTGCCCGAGTCCTCCACGGTGGCGGTGAACGACAGCTCGGCGGAGACTTTCACGGTGACCGGCGTGGTGGTCGAGAGGTCGACGCCCTGGGGCAGCGCCCGCACGGACACGAGGGCGTCGCCGTGCTTGCCGCTCGGCGTGCCGCCGGTGGATGCGCCCTGGAGCCGCTGGAGCAGCAGGCCGAAGGAGCGCGCGCTGACGAGGTCGGGGTTCGAGACGAAGCGGGAGCCCGGCACCACGACGCCCGTCACGCCCTGGGAGCTCAGCTGCTGCTTGGCGGGCTTGCGGTAGAGCTCCTCCCACACGACGTCGCTCGCGGTCAGGAGCTGGGCCTGCGCGGTGAGCTTCGAGGCGGCCGCAGGCGCGTTCTTCCTGCCGGCCTCCTGCGAGGCGACGTCGGCGAGCCCGGCCAGCCCCTTCGCCCGCAGCTCGAGCGCGTCGACGAGGCGATGGTGGATGTCGCGGAGCGGCCCCGGCGCGCGGATCTGCTGCGCCTCGTCGTACGCCTGCTGCTCCTGCTGGGCGTACTGCGCGAGGCTCGTCCGGAGATCGGCCTGCTTCAGCCCTGGAGAGATCAGCTTGCTCGCGAGCTCCTTCCCGAGCGTGCTGGAGCCGTTCGCGATCGTCCGCACCTTCGTCACGTAGGAGGCGTACTCGTCGTGCTTGCTCTTTCCCTGGCAGGAGTCGACCCAGAAGACCAGCCCGAGGACGACGGCGATCGCGATCGCGATCAGGCCCACCAGGCGCGCGAGCGGCACGACGCGCATCGGCGGCCGGCGCGGTCCGCCGCCGCCGCGGCCGCCGGGAAGCTCCAGGCGCGGGATGCGGCGGCCGCGTTGCGTCGCCTCGACGGTCTCCGGCTCGTCGAAGAAGTCGAACTCGATGTCGTCGTCGAAGGTGCTCATCCGTCGGGCCCTCCGGCCAGACTGTAACGGGGGGTTCGACCGGAGAGGAGATAACCCTTCGGTCGCCAACCTGTCCAGATCGATGTCGAACGCTGCGCTCGCGCCGGAGGGGAGCGGCCTTGTCCTCGGCCGCTACCGGCCGCTGCGACCGCTGGGTAGCGGCGGCTCCGGATCCGTCTGGCTCGCGCGGGACGAGCGGACGGGGCTCGAGGTCGCCCTGAAGATCATCGCCCGGGAGGGCAAGGCCGCCGCCCGGGCCGAGCGCGAGGCTGCCGCGGCCGCGCGGCTGCGCCACCCGAGCTGCCTCCGTGCGTACGCCTTCGCGCGCGACGCGCGCCACGTCTACATCGCCTACGAGTTCGTGCCGGGCCGCACCGTCCGCGAGGCGATCCGGGCCGGCGCATTCGTCGATGCCGACGCGATCGAAGCGTGCGCGCAGGTGTGCGACGCGCTCGCGCACGCGCACGCCTCCGGCATCCTGCACCGCGACGTGAAGCCGTCGAACGTGCTCCTCGCCGAAGGCGAGGGCGTGTCGGCGCGGCTACTCGACTTCGGCCTGGCGCAGATGGCCGAGGCGGAGCCCCTGACGGCGCAGGGCGACGTGCCGGGAACGCTCGCCTACATCGCACCCGAGCGCCTGGCGGGCGAGGAGGCGACCGAGGCCGCCGACGTGTGGTCGGTCGGGGTGATGCTGTGGGAGGCGCTGTCGGGTCGCCACCCCTTCTGGCAGAGCTCGATGCTCGACACGGCGCGGGCGATAGAGGCAGGTGCGGCCTCCCTCTCGGTCCTGCGGCCCGACCTCCCCAAAGCCCTGCTGCAGCTGGTCGACCGCTCGCTCTCGCTCGATCCGGTCCGCCGCCCCTCGGCGGCCGACCTCGCACGCGCGTTGCGCGGGGCTGCCGCGCCCGAGCGCAGGAGGCGCGGGACCGCCATTGCCTTCGAGCTCCCGCCCTTCGCCGGGCGCGCCGCGGCGGCGGCGCTCGCGGCGGGCTTCGCCGGCTGGACCGCGGCTGCCCTGCCGTTCTACCCGCACGCCGCCGTCGTACCGCTCGCCCTCGCCTGCGCGGCGGTGACGGCGGTGCGGGAGCGCGCCGGCCTGGCCGCCGCGCTGGCCGTGCCCGTCCTGCCGCTCGGCAACCTGTCGCTCGGTCTCGCGCTGCTCTACGGCGCGCTCGCCTCGGGCTGGCTCCTGCTCTCCTGGCGGCAGCCGCGGCGGGGGCTCCTGTTCTCCCTGGGGCCCGCGCTCGCGCCGCTCGCCGCGCTCGGCCTCGTCCCCCTCGCGACTGCGGGCCTCCGCGGCGCGCCGCGGCGGGCGCTCCAGGCCGCCGCCGCCGTGCTCGCGGCCGCCCTCGTGGCCGGCCTGCGGCACGTCGCGTTGCCGCTGACCGGAGCCGTCGCGCCGCTCGGAGTGGGCGTCGCCGGAGCAGACGACCCGGTCGACGTGGCCGGCTCGCTCGCGCGCGCCGCCGGCGCGCACCCGGCGCTCCTTCTCGAGGCGGCGGGCTTCGCCGCCGTGGCCGCCGCGCTGCCTCTCGCCCGGGCCCACGGGCGCTGGGGCGCCGCCGCCCTCGGCGCCGCGATGCTCGTGCTGACGGTGCTCGTCGTGCCGTCGGCGGCGCCCTGGCCGCTGGTCGTGGCCGCCTGGTTGACGGCCGCGGCGGCGGCGGCGCCCGTCGAGCGATGATCGGCCCCTGCGCCGGGTAATGTCAGCGCGGATCAATGGTCCTCCGGGCAATCGAGCAGAAGATCGAGGCGCTGTTCGAGGGCGTCTTCGGCCGCGCCTTCCGGACGAACGTCCAGCCGGTCGAGCTCGCGCGGAAGCTGGCGAAGGAGATGGACGACCATCGCACCGTCTCCGTCTCGCGCGTCTACGTGCCGAACGAGTACACCGTCTATCTCTCGGCCTCTGACCGCTCGCAGTTCGAGGGCTACGAGAGCTCGCTCCAGACCGAGCTCGAGGACTACCTGACGGAGCACGCGAAGCGCGAGAGCTACGCGCTGCTGACCCCCCCGCGCGTCCTGCTCGAGACCGACGACGACCTCGCCGTCGGCGAGTTCGGGATCGCGACGCGGATGGTGCAGCCGCGGCGGGCGCGCCGCTCGGAGGACGAGCCGGAGGGACAGGTCGAGCCGGGGGCGACGATGATCTACAAGCCGCTCGCGCAGCCGCCCGACACCCCTCCGGCCCCCGAGGTCCCGGTGCAGCGCGAGGTTCCCCTGCTCGAGTGGGACGGGCGCAGGCTTCGCGTCGACAAGCGCCGCGTGGTGCTGGGCCGCTCGCGGGAGTGCGACGTCCAGATCGAGGACCCGAACGTGTCGCGCCGGCACGCCGAGCTGCGCCAGGAAGGCTCGACCTACTGGATCGTCGACCTCGACTCCACCAACGGGGTCGAGGTGAACGGCCGCCGGGTGAAGCGGGCGAGGCTCGCCCCGGGCGACACCTTCACCGTCGGCTCCACGGAGGTCACGTTCTCGACGGGGCGGGAATGATCGTCGCGGGCACGATGCTCGAGGAGGTCCTGCTCGCACTCAAGATCGGCTTTCTCGTGCTGCTCTACCTGTTCATCTGGCGGATCGTCCGCACCGCGGGGCGAGACCTGCGCCTGCCGCAGGAGAGCTTCATCCTGCGCCCGGCGAGCTCGGGGGGGCCGGTCGGGCAGGCGATCCACCCGGGCCGGCTCGTCGTCGACGACAGCCCGATCCTGGAGCCGGGCGCTGCGTTCGAGCTGGACTCGACGCCGCTCACGGTGGGGCGCGCCGAGCAGAACGACGTCGCGCTCGACGGAGACGAGTTCGCCTCCGCCCGCCACGCACGCGTCGAGCCGCGCCGCGACGGCGTGTGGGTGCACGACCTCGGCTCCACGAACGGCACGTACGTGAACGCGATCCGCATCGACCGGCCGCGTAAGCTCGTCCCGGGGGACGTCGTGCGCGTGGGAGAGACGGAGCTGAGGTTCGAGGAATGAGCGTGCGGGGCTACGCCAGCGCGACCCACCGCGGCCTGAAGCGGCGCCGGAACGAGGACGCCCACGTGCTCGCGCCGCCGCTCTTCGCGGTGGCCGACGGGATGGGCGGCGCGCAGGCGGGCGAGGTCGCGTCGAAGCTCGCGGCGGCCGCGCTCGAAGACACCGATTCCGGCGCGCTCTCGGGGAGCGAGCGGGTGAAGTCGCTGATCGCGGAGGCGAACCGGCGGGTTTACGAGCGCTCGACCGCCGACCCTGCCGCCTCCGGGATGGGCACCACCATGACAGTCGCCCTCGTCGAGGGCAACGTCGTCACGATCGGCCATGTCGGCGACTCGCGGGCCTACCTCGTCCGCGACGGCCGCATGGAGCAGCTCACCGAGGACCACTCGCTGGTCAACGAGCTGATGAAGAGCGGCAAGCTCTCGCCGGAGGAGGCGGAGACGCATCCGCAGCGCTCCGTCATCACGCGCGCGCTCGGCACCGATCCGGACGTCGACGTCGACGCGTTCGCGATGGATGCGCAGACGGGAGACGTCTTCCTGCTCTGCTCCGACGGGCTGACGACGATGGTCGACGACGCCGACATCCTCGAGCTCCTCGAGCGCCACCGCGACGACCTCGACCGCGCCGCGAAGGCACTCGTGTCGGCGGCGAACCGCGGCGGCGGCGAGGACAACGTCACCGTCGTCGCGTTCACGATCGCAGCCGACGGCAGCGACACGGTCCAGATGCCGGCGGCGACGCCGGCGGACGAGGACACCCTCGACGGGGTCCAGCCGCCGCCGCCGGCGGTGGACACGATGGTGATTCCCGCCGAGCAGGTCGACGCAGCGCTGCTCCCGCCCCGGCCGGCCGAGGCCGCGGCGGGAGGGCGGCCGGCGGTCGCTCCCGCCGCGCGAGTGCGCCTCGTGCTGGCCATGCTCGCGCTGCTGGCGGTCGCGGCCGTGCTCCTCGTCTGGGGGCTGCTGCGCTGAGCAACCGCAACCGCGAGCTGCTCTACCTGATCGTCGTCGGCGGCCTCACGGCCATCGGGTTCGCGAGCGTCTACATCGCACGGCAGTCGCACGTCTCCACCGCCTCGCTCACCTACGCCCTCTTCTTCTTCGGCCTCTTCCTGCTCGCGCACCTCGTCGAGCGCTTCACCGTCCCGCACGCCGACCCGTACCTCCTCCCGATCGCGGGCCTGCTCAGCGCGGTCGGCCTGACGGAGATCTACAGGCTCGGGCCGTCGGCCGCGTTCAAGCAGGGCGTCTGGGTCGTCGTCGGCGTGGCGGTGTTCGCGGCCGCATTGCTCGCGCTGCGGCGCGACTACCGCCTGCTCGAGAACTACAAGTACCTCTTCGGCCTCGGCGCCATCGCCCTGCTCTTCATGCCGCTTCTGCCGGGTCTCGGCGAGACCGTGAACGGCGCGCGCCTCTGGGTGCACGCGGGCGTGCTGCGGTTCCAGCCCGGCGAGCTGGGCAAGATCGCCCTCATCGTCTTCCTCGCCGGCTACCTGCGGGAGAAGCGCGAGGTGCTCGCGCAGGGACGGCTGAAGGACTGGGGGCCGCTGCTCGTCATCTGGGGCGCCGCGATGATGGTGCTGTTCGTCACCGACGACCTCGGCAGCGGCCTCCTCTACTACGGGATCTTCCTCGCGATGCTCTACGCGGCGACGGCCAGGCTGACCTTCGTCGCGGTGGGCGTCGGGCTCTTCCTCGCCGGGTCGGTGGCGGTGTACCAGGGGACGCCGCACGTGCGCGACCGCGTCACCAACTGGCTGCACCCGTGGACGACGCAGAAGGTCTTCTGCCCGCTGACCGGCAGGCCCGCGCTGCGCCAGGACTGCACGAGCTACCAGGAGGTGCAGTCGCTCTACTCGATCGCGCACGGCGGGTACGGTGGCACCGGCCTCGGCAGCGGCACGTTCACGGCCGCGTCCGGGCACCAGATCATCCCCGACCTCAACACCGACTTCATCTACTCCGCGCTCGCGCAGGAGCTCGGGCTGATCGGCGTCGCTGCGCTGCTGATGGTCTACATGGTCTTCGTGCTGCGCGGCTTCCGCGTCTCGCTCTCCGCGAGTGACGGGTTCTCGAAGCTGTTCGCCGCCGGGTTGACGTTCTGCTTCGCGCTGCAGACGTTCATCATCGTCGGCGGCATCCTCCGGGTGATCCCGCTCACCGGCATCACGCTTCCGCTCGTCTCCTACGGCGGCTCCAGCATCGTCGCCAACTTCCTGCTGCTCGCCGGGCTGATGCTCGTGTCGAACCGGGCCAACGCGCAGACGGGCGGCGCGTGAACCGCCAGCTCAACCGGCTCGCGCTGATCTCGATCGTCCTGCTCGTGGCGCTCGTGGTGGCCACGACCTACTGGCAGTCGTGGGCCGCCGCGGGGCTCCAGGACCGCCAGGACAACGCGATCCAGCGCGTCGTGCAGTTCACGATCGCGCGGGGCAAGATCCTGGGCCCCGGCCGGCACACCGTCTTCGCCCGCAACCACGTCGCGCACAGGAACGGCCAGACGCTCTACTTCCGGCGCTACCCCCAGCACGGGCTGGCGGCGCAGACGATCGGCTACTCCACGGCCTCGCGCGCGCAGACGGGGCTCGAGGAATCGATGAACGACTACCTGACCGGCGCGAACACGAACCTGAGCAACGCCTTCCGGCGGACGCTCGACAAGCTCGGCGGCGCGACGGTGCACGGGAACGACCTCGTCCTCACCCTCCGCCCGGGCGTGCAGCGGCTGGCGCAGCAGCAGCTCGGCAACCGCTGCGGCGCGATCGTGGCCATGAACGCGCGCACCGGCGCGGTCTACGTGATGGCGTCGTCGCCGACCTACGACCCGAACATGGTCGACCAGCCGGGCGGCTTCGCGCGCGTCCTCGGGATCCGCGGCGCCTGCGGCGGCGCCTCGGCGCTGCTCAATCGCGGCACGCAGGGACTCTTCACACCGGGCTCCACGTTCAAGATCGTCACGGCCGCCGCGGCGCTCGACACGGGCTCGTTCACGCCGAGCTCCGGGTTCTACGACCCCGGCTACTGCACCGAGTACGGCCGACGGGTCTCGAACGCGGGCAACCCCGACCAGAACGGGACGGAGACGTACGGGCACGTCGACCTCGCGCAGGGTTTCCAGCACTCGATCAACTCCGTCTTCTGCAACATCGGCAAGGACATCGGCGCCGCGACGATCCTGGACTACGCGAAGCGGTTCGGCTTCTACCGGACGCCGCCCCTCGAGACCCCGGCGAACGAGCGGGCACCGAGCGGCATGTACACCAGGCGGCACACGCTCGACTCGAACGCCTCGCACGCCGACCCGGGGCGGCTGGCGTTCGGCCAGTGGACGATGCTCGCGACGCCGCTGCAGATGGCGATGGTCGCGGCCACGGTCGCGAACCGGGGGGTGGTGCCGAGGCCGTACCTCGTGCAGCGGATCCTCGGCCACGACGGCTCGGTCGTGAAGGAGACGAAGCCGGGCGACCTCGGGCGCGCGATCAAGCCGCAGACCGCGGCGGAGCTGACGCAGATGATGGTCTCGGTCGTCCAGGGCGGCACCGGCACCGCGGCGCAGATTCCCGGCGTGCAGGTGGCCGGCAAGACCGGAACGGCCGAGACGGGCGTCGACCGCGTCTACACCGCGTGGTTCGTCTGCTTCGCCCCCGCCGAGAACCCGCAGGTGGCGGTGGCTGTCGTGCTGGAGAAGCAGGCGAACGGCTTCGGCGGCGTCGTGGCGGCTCCGGTGGCGAAGACGATCCTGCAGGCGCTCCTGCATGGCTGACGGGGGCACTACCCTGTAGAGGACCCCCGTGGCCGTCTCGGACACGCTCATCGGCACGCTCTACGACGGTCGCTATCAGGTCGTGCGCAAGCTCGGCGCCGGCGGGATGGCGAACGTCTACCTCGCAGAGGACCAGGAGCTCGGGCGCCGAGTCGCGATCAAGATCCTCAACGACCGGCACGCGAACGACGACCAGTTCGTCGAGCGCTTCCGCCGCGAGGCCAAGAACGCCGCCGCGCTCTCGCACCCGAACATCGTCTCGATCTACGACCGCGGCGAGGCCGAGGGCTCGTACTACATCGCGATGGAGTACCTCGACGGGCGGTCGCTCAAGGAGCTGATCGTCTCGCGGGGGCCGGCGCCGGTCGGCGTGGCGGTGGAGTACGCGCGGCAGATCCTGTCGGCGCTCCGCTTCGCGCACCGGCACGGCATCGTGCACCGGGACATCAAGCCGCACAACGTGCTCGTCGACGGCGAGGGGCGCGTCAAGGTCACCGACTTCGGCATCGCCCGCGCCGGCGCCAGCCAGATGACCGAGGCCGGGTCGATCGTCGGGACCGCCCAGTACCTGTCGCCCGAGCAGGCGCGCGGCAGCGGCGTCGACCAGCGCTCGGACCTGTACTCGCTCGGCGTCGTCCTCTACGAGTTGCTCACCGGCACCGTCCCGTTCACCGGCGACACGCCGGTGGAGATCGCGATGAAGCACCTCTCGCAGGTGCCGGAGCCGCCGTCCACGAGACGGCCCGACCTGCCGCGCGAGATCGACCTCGTGGTCATGCGCGCGCTCGCCAAGGACCCGAACGAGCGCTACCAGAGCGCGGAGGAGATGGAGGCCGACCTCGCGCGGGTGGCGCGCGGGGCCTCGGTCTCGACCGTGACCGAGGAGTCGGCAACCCAGATCATGACCGCGCCCACGGTGCCGCTCGGTGCAACCGCGGCCACGATGGTGACGCCGCGGCGCGGCTCTGCGATCCCGCCGCCGCCGCCGGTCTACTACGACCTCGACGAGCCGATGCGCCGGCGCCCGGTCTGGCCGTGGATCGCCGCGCTCCTGTTCGTGGTCGGCGCCGGCGTCGGCGGCTGGTTCCTGTACCAGCAGATCAGCGACAAGCTCGCGTCGAACGCGCCCGTCCCCGTCGAGAACTACGTCGGCTTGCGCGAAAGCCTCGCCAAGGCGAAGGTCAAGCAGGACGGCCTGAGCTACCAGCTGACGCGACAGTCCAATCGCACCACCCCGAGCGGGTTCGTCTTCAAGCAGTCGCCTGCGCCCGGCGTGAGGATCCCGAAGGGGAACCCGGTGCAGATCTGGATCTCGAAGGGGGTGCCGAAGGTCGGCGTGCCGGACCTGAAGGGCAAGCAGTCGACCGACGCCGTGGCGACTCTCAAGGACATGCATCTGAAGCCCGACGTGCACGAGGTGCCCTCCGACCAGGAGGCGGGGACGGTGACGGCGCAGGACCCGGCCGCCGGGACGAGCGTGCCGGAGGGGTCGAGCGTCCGCATCAACGTGTCGAAGGGCCCGACGCCGGTCGCCGTGCCGGGAGTGGTCGGGCAGCCCATCGACAGCGCGAGCTCGATCCTCCAGGGCGCCGGCTTCCACGTCAGCACGACCTTCGTCGACTCGAACCAGCCCGCGAACACCGTGATCGACCAGAGCCCCGACGCGAACAGCTCGGCGGCCAAGGGCTCGGTCGTCACCCTCACCGTCTCGAAGGGCCCGAGGACCTCGACCGTGCCCGACGTGACGAGCCTCGACCTCGGCACCGCCGAGCAGACGCTCCAGGACTCGGGCTTCCGCGCACGGGTCGTCTACCAGGACGTCGTGGATCCGAACAACGAGGGGCTCGTGCTGACGCAGACGCCCTCCGGCGGCTCGCAGGCCAAGCCGCGTGCGACGGTGACGCTCACGGTCGGCCGCTACCGCGGCGGCTCGACGACCACGACGACGTCGACCACGACGCCGTTGCCGACCCCGTGAAGGAGCGCCTCCGCGTCGCCATCCTCGCAGGCGGCCGCTCGAGCGAGCACGACGTCTCGCTCGCCTCGGCGCGCTCGGTGCGCGACGCCCTCGATCCCGCCCGCTACGACGTGGTGACGGTGGCGATCGGCCGCGACGGCCGCTGGCAGCTCGAGTCGGGAGCGGAGGAGCTGTCGCCGGGCACCCCGGGCGAGACGCTGCCGGTGCCGGCGCAGGATCGCTCTCCTGCCGTCGTCGGCTCGGTGGACGTGGCCCTGCCGATCCTGCACGGCCCCTTCGGGGAGGACGGGACGGTGCAGGGGCTGCTCGAGCTGATGGACGTGCCCTACGTCGGGGCCGGCGTCGCCGCCTCGGCGCTGGCGATGGACAAGGACCTGTTCAAGAAGGTCATGCGCGACAGCGGTATCCCGGTGGCGCGCCACCACGCGCTCCGCCTGGGCGACGCCGTCGAGAACCCCTTCGGCTACCCGGTGTTCGTGAAGCCCGCGCGGCTGGGCTCCTCGGTCGGCATCGCGAAGGTGCACGACGAGTCGGAGCTCGGGCCGGCCGTCGAGCTCGCCCGCCGCCACGACGAAAAGGTGCTCGTGGAGGAGCTCGTCGTCGGCATGGAGGTCGAGTGCGGCGTGCTCGGAAACCGGCAGCCGCCGCCGCTGGCGTCGCTCCCCGGCCGCATCGACACGCTCGAGCACGAATGGTACGACTACGCGTCGAAGTACGACGAGGGCGGGATGGAGCTCGTGATCCCGCCGGAGCTGCCGCAGGAGACGATCGAGCTCGTGCAGCAGCGGGCGGTCGACGCCTTCGTCGCGGGCGAGTGCGAGGGGATGGCCCGTGTCGACTTCTTCGTCCGCGACGACGGCGAGGTGATCGTGAACGAGCTGAACACCATCCCCGGCTTCACCGCCACGAGCGTGTACGCGAAGCTCTTCGAGGCGTCGGGCGTCCCGTACCGCGAGCTGGTCGACCGGCTGATCGAGCTCGCGCTCGCGCGGCACGAGCGGCGCTCGAAGCTCGTCTACTAGGTGCGCGCCGTGACCTCGTTGACGTGCACCGAGTCGTGCGCGCCGAGGTCGGTGATCCAGACGACGTAGTAGCGCGCGGTGTGGCCGTCGAGCGAGAACGTGGTGCGGGCGCCGACGCTGTGCGAGCCGGAGTCGGGTGCGAAGGGGCCGCCCGCCGAGGCTCCCGCGCGCACCGTGGCGGTGTAGCCGGGCGTGTCGCTCGTGACCGTGAGGCTCTTCAGGGCGACGCTTCGGCCGGCGTCGAGCACGACTCCCACGCCGGGCTTCTGGAGCCCGTCGCTGTAGTGCTCCGTCTCCCAGTAGGTTCCGGGGTTGCCGTCTGCCGCGTTGGGGGCGGCCTCGTCGTGCTCCTGCTTGTTGTCGCCGTAGGGGTCGTATGCCGTCACGCCGCCGAGCGTGACGGGATTCCCGCCGCCTCCGTGGGAGGATGACGCCGGAGATCTCGACTTCGAGCCGCCGAGCGCGAGGGCGCCGGCGAGGATGGCGGCGGCGGCGAGCAGCGTCAGCAGCAGGTACAGCACGCGCCGCCCCGGCCGCCCCCTTTGGCGAGCACGGTGCGGCGCTCCGCGCCGGAGCACCGGAGCCTGCGCGATGAACGTCCGCTCGACGTCGAAGGAGCCCAGCTCGGCGAGGCAGGCGCGCAGCTCGGCCGCGAAGTCGTGCATCGACGCGAATCGCCGCGCCGGATCCTTCTCGAGCGCCCGTTCCACCGCCAGCGCGAGTCGCAGCGGCACCTCCGGCCGCCGCTCGAGCAGGCTCGGCGGCGGGTCGCTGACGTGCCGCATCGCGACCGCGACGACGTTGTCGCCCTGGAACGGCACGTCGCCGGTCAGCAGCTCGTAGAGCACGACCCCCAGCGAGTACACGTCCGTCGCCGGCGTCACCGGCGTGCCGCTCGCCTGCTCCGGCGAGAGGTAGTGGCCGCTGCCCATGAGCGTGCCCGTCTGGGTCATGCCGCGCTCGACGTCGAGCGAGCGCGCGATGCCGAAGTCGGTCACCTTCGGCTCGCCGTCCCTCGACAGCAGCACGTTCTGGGGCTTCACGTCCCGGTGCACGAGCCCGTGGTCGTGGGCGAAGGCCAGCGCCTCTGCGATGCCGAGTGCGAGCTCGACCGCCCGGCGCGTCGGCAGTGGCCCGGTGCGCTGGACGAGCTCCTTCAGGTTCTCGCCGCGGACGTACTCGAAGACGATGAACTGGTGCCCGTCGGACTCGCCGCGGTCGATCACGGTGACGATGTTCGGGTGCGAGAGCTGCGCCACCGCGCGGGCCTCGCGCCGGAACCGCTCGACGTACTCCGCGTCGTCGAGGAAGTGCGAGTGGAGGACCTTCAGCGCCACGTCCCGCTCGAGCAGCCGGTCGTGCGCCTTGTAGACGCTGGACATGCCGCCGCTGCCGACGAGCTCGTCGAGCTCGTAGCGGCCGTCGATCACGTCACCGAGCATGGAAGCCCGGAGCCGCGGCCGGGTGTGGCCGGACGGAGAGCGGGGCGGCACATCGGGGGAACGGGAGAGCGGGAGCGACGGCTACGCGAGGACCGCTTCCAGCGCCTCGTCCCAGGCGCCGAGCGCCTCCTCCAGCTCGACGTCGGTGATGACGAGCGGACAGAGGACGCGGTTGCAGCTCGAGTAGATTCCCGCCCTCAGCATCAACAGGCCGCGTGCCGCAGCCTCCTCGGCGACGCGGGCGGCGAGCTCCGGGGCGGGCTCCCTCGTGTCCGGGTCGCGCACGTACTCCAGCGCGAGCATCGCGCCGAGGCCCCTGACGTCGCCGATCTGCGGGTGACGCTCCTGCCATCCGAGCATCCTGCCGCGGATCGTCTCGCCGATGTGCACGGCGCGCTCGACCAGGCCCTCCTCCTCGAACACGTCGAGGACGGCCAGCGCGGCCGCCTGGGCCACCGGGTTGCCGACGTACGTCCCGCCGACGGCGCCCTCCTCCGGCGCGTCCATGATCTCGGCCTTGCCGAGGACGCCGGAGAGGGGCAGTCCGGCGGCGATCGACTTCGCCACCGTGATCAGGTCGGGCTCGATGCCGTAGTGCTCGATCGCGAACATCCGGCCGGTGCGCCCGAAGCCCGTCTGCACCTCGTCGGCGACGAGGACGATGCCGTGCCGGCTGCACAGCTCGCGCACGCCGGCGAGGAAGTCCCGCGGCGCGACGAGGAAGCCGGCCTCTCCCTGCACCGGCTCGATCACGAGGGCGGCGACCGTCTCGGCAGCGACCTGCGTCACGAGCGCCCGCTCCAGGGCCCCGAGCGCGTCGGCCGTCGTGACGCCCCGGTACTCGTTCGGGAAGGGGACCCGGTACACCTCGGGCGCGAACGGGCCGAGGCCCGCCTTGTAGGGATGCGTCTTCGACGTCAGGGAGAGGGAGAGCAGCGTGCGGCCGTGGAAGCCGCCCTCGAACGCGATCACCGCCGGGCGGCCCGTGTACGCGCGGGCGAACTTCACCGCGTTCTCGACCGCCTCGGTGCCCGCGTTGAAGAAGGCCGCCTTTGCCGGGCCGTGGAACGGCGCGAGCGCGAGCAGGCGCTCGGCGAGCGTCACGTAGACCTCGTACGGCACGATCGTGAAGTCGGTGTGCAGGAAGCGGGCCGCCTGCTCCTGCACGGCCTCGACGACCCGCGGATGCGCGTGGCCGACGTTGAGGCAGCCGACGCCCCCCGTGAAGTCGAGGAAGACGTTGCCGTCGACGTCGGTGATGGTGGAGCCGCGAGCCTCCGCCGCGACCACCGGCAGGTAGACCGTGAGCGGCGCCGCGACCACGCGCTCCTTGCGGTCGAGGATCTGCCGCGAGCGAGGGCCCGGAATCTCCGTCTGGAGTCGGATCGCGCGGGTCGCGGCCATGCTGGCCACGATAACCCAAGGAATGGACGTCTCAGCGGGTGAGGACCCTCCGGCGAGGTGCATCGTAGAATCCGCCGCGTGGTCCTCTCGGACGCGACGATCGCGCGCTATCTGGCGGATGGCCGGATCGAGATCGACCCGTACGACGCTGCTCTCCTCCAGCCCTCGAGCGTCGACGTCCGGGTCGACCGGCTGTTCCGCGTCTTCCACAACAACCGCTATCCGTACATCGACGTCAAGGTCGAGCAGGCCGAGCTGACGGAGCTCGTCGTGGTGGAGGACGACCAGCCCTTCGTGCTCCACCCGGGTGAGTTCGTGCTCGGCTCCACGCTCGAGCGCATCCGCCTGCCCGACGACCTGGTCGCGAGATTGGAGGGGAAATCGAGCTTGGGCCGGCTCGGGCTCCTGATCCACTCCACCGCCGGCTACGTCGACCCGGGCTGGGACGGCCACGTCACGCTCGAGCTCTCGAACGTGGCGAACCTGCCGATCACCATCTACCCCGGCATGAAGATCGGCCAGGTGTCGTTCGTGCAGATGACGGAGGCCGCAGCCGCGCCGTACGGCTCCGCCGGACTGGCCTCCAAGTACAAGGGCCAGGAGGGCCCGACGCCGAGCCGCTACTACAAGAACTTCGAGCAATGACCGTCCTCGTCACCGGCGCCAGCGGCTTCGTCGGCCCGCACGTCGTGCACGCGCTGCGGGCGCGGGACGTGCCGGTGCGGGCGCTCGTCCGCGACCGGCGCCGCGGCGCCCGGGTGACGGCGTGGGGCGCCGAGCTCGCCGAGGGCGACGTCACCGATCCCACCTCCCTGCGGGGCGCCTGTACGGGCGTCGACGCGATCGTCCATCTCGTCGCGATCATCCGGGGCGGACGGGCCGACTACGAGCGGATCATGGCGCAGGGCACGCGTGAGCTCGTGGCGGCGGCGCAGGCCGCAGGCGTCCGCCGGTTCGTGCTCGCGAGCGCGCTCGGCCTGGACGAGCGCTCGAAGGACGCGGTGCCGTACTTCGCCGCGAAGTGGGAGATGGAGCGGGCGGTGCGGGAGTCGGGCCTCGAGTACGTCATCCTGCGCCCGAGCTTCGTCTTCGACAAGGACGGGGGCGTGCTGCCGACCTTCGTCCGGCTGGCCCGGTTCTCGCCGGTGACGCCGATCGTCGGCCCCGGCACGCAGCGCCTGCAGCCGATCTGGGTCGAGGACGTGGCGGAGTACTACGTGCGTTCGCTCGACCTGCCGGAGGCCGCCGGCCGGACGTTCGACGTGGGCGGACCGGACGCGCCGACGTGGAACGAGTTCTGGGACCGCCTGAAGCGGGTGCTCGGCGCGCGGCGGCCGTCGATCCACGTCCCCTTCTCCGCGATGCGTCTCCAGGCGGCGCTCACCGGGCGGCTGCCGGGCGCGCCCGTCACGCGCGACCAACTGACGATGCTGGAGCTCGGAGACAACGTCGTCACCACGCCCGACGCGGTCGAGACGTTCCAGCTGCCGCTCGTGCCGCTCGACGAGCAGCTGCGACGCGCCGTGACGTGACGCGCGGCGTCGTCTACGCGGAGCCCGACGAGAGGCCGGCGGTCGAGGAGGTCACGCTCGACCCGCCGGGCGCGCGGGAGGTACAGGTGCGGGTGGAGGCGAGCGGTCTCTGCCACACCGACGTGCACGTGCTGGAGACCGGCGGCTGGGGGATGAAGTTCCCCATCCTCCTGGGCCACGAGGGCGCCGGCCTCGTCGAGGAGGTGGGGGCGGAGGTGAGCACCGTGGCGCCGGGCGACCGCGTGGTGATCGCGTGGCGCGCGCCATGCGGCGACTCGTGCCCCTCCTGCAGGCGCGGCGACCGGCGCCGCTGCTCGAACAACCTCCGCGGCCGGCGCCGCCTCCGCCGGGCGGCCGACGGCGTCGTGCTCACTCCCGTGCTGCGCTGCGGCACCTTCGCCGACCGCACGATCGTGCACGAGGCCTGCGCGGTGAAGGTGCCGGCCGAGCTGCCGGTCGAGCAGGCCTGCCTGCTCGCGTGCGGCTTCTCGACCGGCGCGGGCGCGGCGTTGTGGGCGACGCCGGTGCGTCCGGGCTCGTCGGTGGCGGTGATCGGGTGCGGCGGCGTCGGGCTCGCCGTCCTCCAGGGAGCGCGGCTCGCGGGGGCCGAGCGGCTCGTGGCGGTCGACGTCGCGTCGGAGAAGCTCGCGGCTGCACAGGAGCTCGGGGCCACGGATGTCGTCGACGCGGCCGCCGGCGATCCCGTCGAGCAGGTGCGGGAGCTGACGGACGGCGCGGGGGTCGACTACGCGTTCAGCGCCATCGGGGCCGCAGCGGGGCTCGCGCAGGCGGTGCGGATGTGCGCGTACGCCGGCACCGCGACGCTCGTCGGCGTGCCGCCGCCGGGCGCGCCGCTCGACGTCGACCTCGACGCGGACGTCTTCATGCCGAAGGTGGGCATCGCCGTCACGCACGGCGGCGACACGATCCCGCAGGAGGACTTCCCGTTCCTCGCCCGCGCCGCGCTCGAGGGCAGGCTCGATCTCGCCCGGTTCGTGTCGCGCGTCATCGGCCTCGCCGAGGTGCCGGATGCACTCGAGCAGCTCGGCCGCGGCGGCGAGATCCGCGCGGTCGCGCGCCTGTAGAGCGGCTCAGCTCTTGCCGAAGGCGGCGCGGCGCTCCGCGTCGGCCGAGTCGACCAGATGACCGTCTCGCTCGACGTAGCCGTCCTTGCCGCCGACGACGAGCACGACCGCCTCCTCGCCGAACGGGTTCGAGACCTTGCGGGGCGTCGTCGCGGCGCAGTGGAACAGGCCGCCTGCGTCGAGCTCGCGCGTCTCGCCCTCCACCTCGACCCGCACCCGGCCGCGATGGATGAAGTAGAGCTCGTCCTGCGTGTCGTGGTAGTGGAAGAAGCCCTCGTATCCCGGCGTGTACACGAGCGCGTTGACGCCGAACGCGCTGACGCCGAGCGCCCGCCTGATCTTGCGGAATCCGGCTCCCTCGCCGAGGTCGTCGAGCGAGGAGAAGGCGTAGCTCACGCCGGCTCCGCGGTGCAGGCGAGCTCGTCCTCGCCGGGATCGAGCAGCCGGGCGAGCAGCGCGGTCAGCTGCTCGCGCTCCTCGTCGCTGAAGCGCGAGCCGAAGAGCGCCTCGACGTCGCGGAGGTGCGCCCCACGTGCGGCGCGGAACCGCTCGCTGCCTGTCTCTGTGAGCACCGCGTAGGTCACGCGCGCGTCACTCGCGCAGCTCCCCTTCTCGACGAGGCCGGCGCGCTCGAGCCCGTCGAGCAGGCGGGTGATTCCGGAGGCGCTGAGCAGCACGCCGCGCGCGAGGTCGACCCTGCGGAGCCGGCGACCCGGCGCGTACGCGAGCTGGGCGAGGACGTCGAAGTCCCGCAGCGTCAGGCCGTGCTCGGCCTCGAGCCGCGCCGAGAGCTGCCGCGTGAGCGAGGCGTGCGCCCGCAAGAAGCCCACCCACGCCTCCTCGGGACGGGGCTTGGCTGGTGCTTGCGCGCTCAACACTTGACTGCTCAACGATCCTCCGGTACAGTACTTGACACCGCAACTATACCGTGAGTGACGACAGAAAGGAAGACCCATGGCAGTTCTCGAAACGACAGCGCAGTTTGCTCCCGCAGGCACCTGGAACGCCGACCCGGTGCACTCCAACGTCTCGTTCGAGGTCGGCTACGCCGGCGTCAACAGGTTCCGCGGCGGCTTCCGCGCGTTCGCCGCGACGCTCGTCGGCGGCGAGAGCCCGACGCTCGAGGGCACGGCCGAGGTGGCGAGCGTGGACGTCAAGGACGAGCAGCTGAACGGCCACCTCCAGACGCCCGACTTCTTCGACGCGCAGCGGTTCCCGGAGATCGGCTTCCGCGCGACCGAGCTGCACCGGCTCGAGGGCGGCCGCGTCGAGGGCAAGGGCGAGCTCACCGTCAAGGGCGTCACGCGCCCCGTCGGGCTCAGCGGCACGATCGCCGAGGCTCCCGCGACCGACCCCTTCGGCCGCGAGCGGCTCGGCCTCCGGCTCGAGACCTCGATCGACCGCACCCAGTACGGCGTCAGCTGGAACGCGCCGAACCAGAGCGGCGGCGACTACCTCGCCAACGACGTCCAGCTCGTCGCCGAGCTCGCGCTCGTCCGGGCGGAGGCGTAACGGATGAAGATCCTGGCCGTCTCCGGCAGCCTGCGGGCCGATTCCCTCAACACGAACCTCCTGCGCGCGGCCACGACGGCCGGGCAGGAGGGCGTGGAGATCGAGCTGTTCGACCCCGCCGGCATCGGCGACCTGCCGCTGTACGACCAGGATCTGGATGGTGGCGACGTGCCCGCCTCGGTCCGGCGCCTCCGCGAGGCGTGGGCCGACGCGGACGCGATCCTCTTCGCGACGCCCGAGTACAACGGCTCCGTCCCCGGTGGGCTCAAGAACGCGGTCGACTGGGCGTCGCGCCCGCGGATCGGGGCGGCGCTGACGAACAAGACGGTCGCGGTGGTCGGCGCGAGCGCCGGCCAGTTCGGGGCGATGTGGGCCCAGGCCGACCTGCGGAGGATTCTCGGCATCGCCGGCGCACGCGTCGTCGGCGACGAGCTGCCGGTGACACGGGCCCACGAGCGCTTCGACGCGCACGGGCGGCTGCTCGACCAGGAGCTGCTGGAGCGGCTCCGGCTGACCGTCGGGCACCTCGCGCAGGAGGCCGTGGCCTCGGTCGCGGTGGCTGCCTGAGAAAAGAACAGGGGCCGCCTAGGCGGCCCCTGATTCCGATACCAACGTTGGATTCGGCAGAGGCGCTTCCTGCACCGGCTCTGCGGCCGGGCGGCGCGAGACGCGTCGTCCCCCACGCTGGCTAGGCGGTTCCCCGTAGGTCCCGGGGACTACACCTCTACCCGCTGGTACCTCCACTGCCCGAACTGTCTGAAATCACTATCGGACCACCTCCTTTCCGCGGTAGCCGCACCATAGCGGTCCACACGGTCAGCGCAAGACCGTCGACAGCTCGAGGCCGCGGTCGAGGGGAACGGTCACGCTGAGGAGCGTCGGGTCGGCCTGCCGCGCGGCCGAGTACCGCGCCAGGGGATCTGCGTGGGAGAGGACGTTGTCGGCGACGAGCAGCGCGCCGGCCTCCACCTTGTCGCGGGCGAGCTCGAACAACGGCTCGTAGTCCTCCTTCTCCGCGTCGAGGAAGACGACGTCGAACACGTCGTCGATCTCCCGCAGTGTCGTGCGTGCATCTCCTTCGACCAGCTCCGCCCATTGCTCGAGCCCGGCGTCGGCCACGTTGCGGCGCCAGGCGGCGACCTTGCGCGGATCCTGCTCGAGCGAGAGCACGCGGCCGCCGAGGTGGCGCGCGCCGGCGGCCAGCCAGATCGTGGAGTAGCCGCGCGAGCCGCCGATCTCCAGCACCTCGCAGTCGGCCTGCGGCGCGACGAGCGCGAAGAGGAACTGGCCGGTCGTGCGGGCGACCTGGCGGGAGCGCTCCGCGGGCGGGAGGCCGCGCTCGCGCTCCGCCGCGTCCTCCCGCTCGAGCCGCTCGAGCACATCGAGTACGCGCGCGTCCAGCACGACGGCGCAGCATATGCTGCCGCGCGTGCACGCCGAGCTGACGATCGAGGTCGCGCGGCCACCGGAGGACGTCTTCGCCTACCTGACGGACGTCGCCAACCTGCCCTCGTGGCAGTCCGGGGTGCACCAGGCCGAGATCGAGGACGGCGGGGAGGCGCGCGCCGGGGCGCAGATCCGCGAGTCGCGCCACCTGCTCGGACGAGAGCTGAGGACGAGGCTCGAGATCACCGACTACGAGCCGCCGCGGCTCTTCGCGCTGCGGGCGGTGGCGAGCCCCGTGCCGTTCACGGTCCGGCACGAGCTGGAGGCGAGCGGAGCGGGCACGCGCCTGCGGGTGGTGGGCGAAGGCGACGCGGGCATGCTGCCGGGCTTCGCGACCGGGATCATGGCGCGCCGGGCGCAGAGGCAGTTCCGCAAGGACTTCGAGCGCCTGAAGAGGATCCTCGAGGCGTAGCCCCGGCGTCGAGCGCGTCGAGCTCGCGCTGCACCTCGTCGCGGACCCAGCAGCCGGCGAGGTGGTCGTTGACGACGCCGCACGCCTGCATGGCGGCCCACACGGTCGTGGGGCCGACGAAGCGGAAGCCGGCCTCCTTCAGGCGCTTCGAGAGCTCCCTCGACTCCGGCGTCTGCGCGAGCCAGTCGGCTGCCGCTCGCGGCGGCTCGCGGCGCTCCGGCCGGAACGACCACACGAGCTCGTGCAGAGGCGTCCCCGCCTCGCGCAGCGCCAGGACGGCCCGCGCGTTCGCGAGCGCCGCCTCGATCTTGCCGCGATGGCGCACGATCGCCGCGTCCACCAGCAGCCGCTCGACGTCGTCCTGGTCGAACCGTGCGACGGCGTCGGGATCGAAGCCGGCGAACGCGCGCCTGAAGCCCGCGCGCTTGCGCAGGATCGTCAGCCACGAGAGCCCGGACTGGAAGCCCTCGAGGCAGAGCCGCTCGTACACTCCGCGCTCCTCGGCGATCGGCCGGCCCCACTCCTCGTCGTGGTAGGCGACGTAGAGCGGGTCGACGGTCGGCCAGCAGCGCTCAGCCGGCGACGTCGACACGGACCATGCCGTCGACCACGGCCACGGGATACGTCTCGACCGGCTCGTACGCCGGCAGCGACAGGGGGCGTCCCGACGAGAGCTCGAAGGCCGAGCCGTGCCGGGGACAGACGACGGTGCACGCCTCCTCGTCCCACTCGCCCTCGCACAGCGGCCCGTCGTCGTGCGAGCAGCGGTCCTCGATCGCGTAGAGGGAGCCGCCGCAGTTGTAGACGCCGAGCGTGATCGGCCCCACGACGACCAGCTTCACGGAGCCGGGCGGGAACTCGTCCGCCGGCGCGACGTCGATCCCCGGCAAGGTCTAGGAGAGCTCGAGCTCGTCGAAGCCGGCGAGGCCGTCGGGCAGCGGCGTCCCCTTCGCCTTGTGCAGCGCGACCTTCAGCGTCGTCAGCCCCAGCATCGCGCACTTCAGCCGCACCGGCGTGAGCGGGATGCCGATCTCCTCGAGCAGCTCCTCCTTGGCGAGCGTCGCCACGTCAGCCGCCGTCCGCCCCTGCACCATCTCGGTCAGCATCGAGGTGGCCGCCTGCGAGATCGCGCAGCCGCGGCCGGCGAACTTGACCTCGTCGATCGTCTCTCCGTCCTCGCCGAACGCGACGTAGATCGAGACCTCGTCGCCGCAGAGCGGGTTCTGCCCCTCCGCCTCCGCGTCCGCGTCCTCGAGCACCCCGTGCCCACGCGGGTTCTTGTAGTGGTCGAGGATCACCTCCCGGTACATCTGGTCGAACTCGCTCACGCCGCCGGCCTCCCGTTCATGCGAACACCTTGCGCACGGCGGCGAGGCCCTCGACGAGCTGGTCGATCTCCTCGCGGACCGTGTAGAGGTAGAAGCTGGCGCGGTTCGTCGCGGCGACGCCGAGCTTGTGCATCAGCGGCTGGCAGCAGTGGTGGCCGGCGCGTATCGCCACCCCCTGCAGGTCGAGGATCTGCGCGACGTCGTGCGGGTGGACGTCGTCGAGGTTGAACGAGACGATGCCGGCGCGGCGCTCGGCCGGAGGTCCGTACAGCGTGATGCCCGGCACCTCGGACAGCCTGCCCAGCGCGTATGCCGCCAGCTCCTGCTCGTGCGCGTGGATGGCGGCGAAGCCGACGGCGTGGAGGTAGTCGATCGCGGCCCCGAAGCCGACGGCCTCGGCCATCGGCGCCGTCCCGGCCTCGAACTTGTGCGGCAGCTCGCCCCACGTCGTCCGCTCGAGCCGCACCGAGTTGATCATGTGCCCGCCGGTGAGGAACGGCTCCATCGCGCGGAGCAGGTCGCCGCGGCCCCAGAGCGCGCCGACGCCGCTCGGTCCGCACATCTTGTGCGCGGACACCGCGACGAAGTCCGCGCCGATCGCCTGCACGTCGACCGTCATGTGCGGCGCCGACTGCGCCGCGTCGCAGACGAAGATGGCGCCCTGCTCGTGCGCCCAGTCCGCGAGCCGCGCGACCGGGTTGATCGTCCCGAGCGAGTTCGAGACCTGGTTCGTCGCCACGACCTTGACTGCGCCCCGTCCGGTGAGCGCGTCGAGGGAGGACAGCTCCAGCTCTCCCTGCTCCGTCAGCGGGATCATCGCGAGCTGCGCTCCCGTGCGGCCGGCGATGTACTGCCAGGGGACGAAGTTCGAGTGGTGCTCGAGCTCGCTCACGACGACGAGGTCGCCGGGGCCGAGGTTGCCGAGGCCCCACGAGTAGGCGACGAGGTTGATCGCCTCGGTCGCGTTGCGGACGAAGATGATCTCGCGGGCGTCGGGAGCGTTCAGCAGCGCCCGGACCTTCTCGCGCGCGCCCTCCAGCGCCGCGGTCGCGCGCTCCGCGAGCAGGTAGACGCCGCGGTGCACGTTCGCGTACGACGTCTCGTAGAAGGCGGTCATCGCCTCGAGCATCTGGCGCGGCTTCTGCGAGCTCGCAGCCGAGTCGAGGAAGGCGAGGGGCTTGCCGTGCATCTCCTGCTCGAAGATCGGGAAGTCGGCGCGCACGGAACGTGCGTCGAGCTTCTCCCGACCAGCGGTCACAGCCATGGGGCCATGGTATCCGCCTCGGCCGTCCTGAAAGATTCGCTCCCCGCAACCGAGCGTTAACGTTTGCTCCCGCGTCGTGATGGCAGCATGCGACGGTGCGGCGAAGCCTCCTGCTCGGCGTGCTCGCGCTCGTGCTCGCGCTTGCCGCCTGCGGCGGCGCCCACCGCCACGCGGTGTCGACGACGGCCGCCGTCCGCAACGCGCCGCCGCTTCGCCACCCGCGCGCGCGGCGGCCGGTCCGGCGGCTGGTGCCGGTCGCGGCGGGCACCCTCGTCGACCCGGTTCAGGACGCGGCGGCGGCCCCGTACGCCGGTGGCGCGGCGCTCGTCGGCGGCCTCACCTCGGCCGACGTGTCGACCGACGCCATCGTGACGGCGACGCGGGCGGGCTCCCGGCGGGTGGGCCGCGTGCCCGCCGCGCTGCACGACGCGGCCGCCGTCACGCTCGGTCGCGACGCCTACGTCTTCGGCGGCGGCACCGGCACGTCTCAGCTCGACACGATCCTCGTGGTCGACCCGGCCACGGGCGCGGCGCAGGCGGCGGGCCGCCTGCCGGCGCCCAGCTCGGACCAGTCCGCAGCGGCCATCGGTCGGACGGCGTACGTCGTGGGCGGGTACACGGGCTCCCGCTGGCTCGACACGGTCGTCGCGTGGCGGCCCGGAGGCCGTGCGCGCGTCGTCGCCCGCCTGCCGCACACGCTCCGCTACGCGGCGGTGACGGCCGCGGCCGGCCGGCTGGTGATCGCGGGCGGCTCGCTCGAGTCGGGCGCTGCGAGCGACGCGGTGTACACGTACGCCCCCGGCGCGAGACGCGTGGTGCGGATCGGCCGCCTGCCGTCGCCCACGACGCATGCCGCGGCGGCGGCGATCGGCTCGACGGCGTTCGTCGTCGGCGGCCGCGGCGCCGCGCCGGGCACGCCGACGAGCAGAATCGTGGCCGTCGACCCGCTCGCCGGCCGGATCCGTGCCGCGGGAACGCTCCACCAGCCGCTCTCCGACCTGGCGGCGGTTCCGACGCGCCGCGGCATCCTCCTCGCCGGCGGCTCCGGCCGCTCCGGCACCGTCGCCGCCCTCACCGAGCTCGTCGCGGCGACGCGCTCGCGCCGCACCGCCGAGAGGCCGAAGCCGACGAACGTGTACGCGGCCGACGCGGCCGGCAACCTCAGCGCGGTCGCGCGGCACGCGCGGCCGTACGTCTACGTGCCCAACAGCGACAGCAACAGCGTCGACGTGATCGACCAGCGGACCTTCCGCATCGTCCGCCACCTCGCCGTCGGGGCGCTGCCGCAGCACGTGGTGCCGGCGTGGGACCTGAAGACGCTGTACGTGACGAACGACCTCGGCAACTCGCTCACGGCGATCGACCCGCGCACCGGCAGGGCCGGCAGGACGATCGGCGTCGCCGATCCGTACAACATGTACTTCACGCCCGACGGCCGGGACGCCATCGTCGTCGCCGAGCGTCTGCACCGTCTGGACTTCCGCGACGCGCACACGTTCCGGCTGCGCCGCTCGCTGACGGTGCCGTGCGCGGGCGTCGACCACATGGACTTCTCCGTCGACGGCAGCTACGCCATCGTCAGCTGCGAGTTCTCGGGCCGGCTCGTGAAGGTCGACGTCGCGAAGGAGCGGGTCGAGGGCGTGCTCACCCTCCGCGCGGGCGCGGCCCCGCAGGACGTGAAGCTCTCCCCCGACGGGCGCGTCTTCTACGTCGCCGACATGAATGCGAACGGCGTCTGGATCGTCGACGGCGGCGCGCTGCGCGTGCTGCGGTTCCTGCCGACCGGCCTCGGCGCGCACGGGCTCTACCCGAGCCGCGACGACCGGTACCTGTACGTGACCGACCGGGGCGAGGGCGCCATCTCGGTTGTCTCCTTCCGGTCGAGGCGGGTGGTCGCGACCTGGCGGATTCCCGGCGGCGGCAGTCCCGACATGGGCAACGTCTCGGCCGACGGCAAGGTCCTCTGGCTCAGCGGGCGCTGGAACGGCGTCGTCTACGCGCTGAGCACGAAGGACGGGCGCCTGCTGGCGAAGATCCCGGTCGGCCGCGGCCCGCACGGGCTCTGCGTCTGGCCGCAGCCCGGGCGGTATTCGCTCGGCCACACCGGCATCCTCCGCTAGGGGCCGCTCCGCACGAACGCGGCCGACTCCCAGAGCCACCCGTGCCTGCGGCGCTCGGCCGGCGCGAGGCCTTTCGCCGCCGCTGCGTCCACCATCCGAGCGACCGGGTCCACGTAGGTCCGGAAGCCGGAGCCGAAGAGCCGGAAGCCGAGGTTGCCGACCCGCGACGCGGCTCGAACCCACCTGCGCTCCTGCGGGTACGTGAGCAGCAGCCGGCGCCGCGCCCGCGCGGCCGCGGCGCCGACGAGCGCGTCGACGTCCGGATAGCAGCACACCACCCTGTGCACGACCACGAGGTCGTGGACGTCGACGGGCTCCACGACGAAGTCGCCGACGCGCCGCTCGACGCGGCCGCTCAGCCCGCGCTCGGCGAGCAGCACCGCCGCCGCCCGCTCGTACTCCCTCGAGAGCTCGACGTTCGTCGCTCGCTCCGCCCCGGCCGCGAGCAGCTCGAGCTCGATCGCGCCGACGCCGCCGCCGACGTCGAGGACGCTCGCGCCGGTCACGTCGCCCGCGAGCCGTACGAGCTCCCGCGAGCTCTCGCCGAGGCCGCTCCGCCGGTCGCGGCGCGCGTCCCGCTCGGCGGCCTTCGCGCCGAAGAGGCGCTCGTAGGGCCGAGGATCGCAGCAACCCGCCACCCGCCGATTCTCACGGCCGCAGCACGCGCTCGCAACCGTGCACGACGTCGAGCCGGTCGACCCGCGCGACGTCCCGGCCCGAGCCGCAGTCGATGGCGTCGCGGTCGCCGTCGCGCGCCTCGATCCGGTCGTCACCCGAGCCCGCCCAGATACGGTCGCGGCCGGCGCCGCCGACGATCAGGTCGTTGCCGGCGAGGCCGCGGACGAAGTCCGGATACGGCGTTCCGTGGAGCACGTCGTCGCGCGGCGTCCCCTCGAAGCGGCACAGGTTCGACAGGCGGCGCACGCCGCCTCCTTCGGCGCGAACGACGTAGATCCCCCAGCGCCGGCACTCGCGGCCCGCCGCGACCGCGAGCTGCGCGCCCGACGGCGACCAGCGCGCCGGCGAGTCGGGGCGGACGTCGTCGACGAGCTTCTGCGCCGTGAGCCCGTCCGAGCCAACGACGTAGAGCGCGTACCGATACGGGGTCGCGCCACCGCGGAGGCGCTGCCGGTCGCTGATCCACGCGAGCCGGCCGCTGACCGGCGAGTACTCCGGGAAGCGGTCGTCGTAGCTGCCGTTGGAGAGATCGACCGCACCGCCCGAGCCGTCCGCGCGCACCTCCCAGATCGACCAGTGCCGTCCGGCGTTCGACTCGAAGGCGATCGTGCGGCCGTCGGGGGACCAGGTCGGATTCACATTCTGGTTCGGTCCGAAGAAGACGCGCCTCCCCCGTTCGGAGCCGTCCACGGCGACGGTGACGATGAACGAGTCGCCGAAGCCGTCGGAGGACGAGATCGCGATTCGGTCGCCGTCAGGCGACCAGACGGGACCCGTGGTGTCCCACGACGGCGGGTGGACGCCGCCGGCGATCCGCACGACGTGCCCGCCCGTCGCGTCCGCGACGTCGAGCGCGTCGCCGTCGAGATAGGCGATCCTGCCGCCGGCGGGCGACCACGTCGCGTCGACGCCGTCGACGCCGCCGGTCGGTGCACCTCCACGGTCGAAGATCGCGGTCCGGCCGTTGTACTCCACGAGCAGCCCGCCCCCGCCGGGGCGCCAACCGCGCGCGATGCTCGGACCGAGCCAGCGAGCCGGGCCGCCGACCGCGCGGACGGTGTAGACGTCCTGCACGCCGGAGCCGGGCGCCTCCCGCTGGAACGCGAGTAGGCGCGTGTCACCCGACCAGTACGGCTGGGAGTCGTTCGGGACCGTCGGGCCCGTCCGGGTGGCACGCGCGAGCTGGGTCGCGAGCGCGAGCACGCAAGCCACGCCGGTGCCGAGGACCACGAGTTGTCTCCTCACCTGCGTTCACCCTAGAGCCCTCTCGTCAGGAGCCCTTTAAGACATCGAAAGGACATTCGGTACAGTCGTGCGCCGTGAGCAGCGACTACGTCTTCACGATGTACCGGGCCGACAAGTTCTACGGCGCCGACCGGCAGGTGCTGGCGAACATCTCGCTGTCGTTCCTTCCGGGAGCGAAGATCGGAGTGCTGGGGCCGAACGGCGCGGGCAAGTCGACCCTGCTGCGGATCATGGCGGGCCGCGAGGAGCCCTCCTCGGGCGTCGCGGAGCTCTCACCGGGCGCGACCGTCGGCCTCCTGGAGCAGGAGCCGGCGCTGGATCCGGGCAAGGACGTCCGCGGCAACGTGGAGGACGGCGTGCGTCCGCTGCGCGACCTGCTCGACCGCTTCGAGGAGATCTCCGCCGGCTTCGCCGGGCCCGAGGCCGACTTCGACGCGCTGCTCGCCGAGCAGGCGCGCGTGCAGGACGCGATCGACCGCGCCGACGCGTGGCAGCTCGACGACCGCCTCGACCACGCCATGGACGCTCTCCGCCTGCCCGACGGAGACCGCGACGTCGCGAGCCTCTCGGGCGGCGAGCGCCGCCGGGTCGCGCTCTGCCGGCTGCTGCTCTCGGCGCCCGACCTGCTGCTGCTCGACGAGCCGACGAACCACCTCGACGCGGAGTCCGTCGCCTGGCTCGAGCGCTTCCTGGACGACTACAGAGGGACGGTGGTCGCCGTCACCCACGATCGCTACTTCCTGGACAACGTCGCCGGCTGGATCCTCGAGCTCGACCGCGGCCGGGGGCTGCCGTTCAGGGGCAACTACTCGTCCTGGCTCGAGCAGAAGCAGGCGCGCCTCGCGGTCGAGGAGAAGCAGGAGTCCGCGCGGCGGCGGACGCTGGCGCGCGAGCTGGAGTGGGTGCGGCTGAGCCCGCGCGCCCGTCACGCGAAGTCGAAGGCGCGGCTGGGCGCGTACGAGCGGCTGTTCGCGGAGGAGCAGAGCGTGAAGCTCGACCGCGTGGAGATCCACATCCCCTCCGGCCCGCGGCTCGGCGATCTCGTGATCGAGGCGGACCACGTGCAGAAGGGCTTCGGCGACCGGCTGCTGGTGGAGGACCTGACCTTCTCGCTGCCGCCCGCCGGGATCGTCGGCGTGATCGGTCCCAACGGAGCGGGCAAGACCACGCTCTTCCGGATGATCGCGCGCGAGGAGTCGCCGGACGCCGGGTCGCTGCGCGTCGGCGAGACGGTGCAGCTCGCCTACGTCGACCAGGCGCGAGCCGACCTCGAGCCGGCCGGCACGGTATGGAAGGAGATCAGCGGCGGGCTCGACACCATCGAGCTGGGCAAGCGGGAGGTGAGCTCGCGCCAGTACGTCTCCTGGTTCAACTTCAGGGGCGCGGACCAGCAGAAGCGGGTCGGCGACCTCTCGGGCGGCGAGCGGAACCGCGTCCACCTGGCGAAGCTGCTGCGCAGCGGCGGCAACGTCCTGCTGCTCGACGAGCCGACGAACGACCTCGACGTCGACACGCTGCGTGCGCTCGAGGAGGCGCTGCTCGAGTTCGCCGGCTGTGCGGTCGTGATCACGCACGACCGCTGGTTCCTCGACCGCGTGGCAACGCACATCCTCGCGTTCGAGGGCGACAGCCGGACCGAGTGGTTCGAGGGCTCGTGGGGGGACTACGCGGAGTGGGTGAGGGAGACGCGCGGCGCCGAGGCGCTCGAGCCGCACCGGATCAAGTACAAGCCGCTCGTCCGGGCTTGACGCCTGCCGCCGGGCGTGATGCGCCTCAGGAGTGGCGCGCGGCGGGCGCCGACTCCCGCGACTCCGCGAGCCACTCGGCGTCGTCCAGCGGCTCGGCCGTGTCCGGGATCGGCTCCGGGCGGGGCAGCCGCACGACGAAGGTCGACCCTGCACCGGGGACCGAGCGGACCGTGAGCGTTCCGCCCATCTGCGTCACGATCTCGCGGGAGATGTAGAGGCCGAGGCCGGAGCCGCCGACGCCGCGGGACATCCCGGCGTCGAGCCGGTAGAAGCGCTCGAAGATGCGCTCCTGATCCGCGGCGGGAATGCCGAGACCCTCGTCGCTCACCTCGACACGGATGTTCTCGAGGTCGTCCACGACCCGCACCTGCACGCGGCCGCCGTCGGGTGAGTACTTGAGCGCGTTGTCCACGAGGTTGACGAGCACGCGCCGCAACAGCGACTGGTCGCAGCCGAGCCGGATGGGCCGCTCGGGGACGTCGAGCACGAGCTCCGCGAGCTCCGGCTTCCGCGCCTCCGCCGCCTCGACGACGGTCCGGGCGAGCTTCGCGATGTCGCAGGGCGCCGCGGCGATCGGGAGCCGCCCCCGGTTGATCTGCGCAGTGACGAGCAGCTGGTCCACGACCTGCGCGAGGTGCGCCGACTCCTGCTCGATGATCCGCATCAGCTGGAGCTGCTGCCCCTCGTTCAGGCGGTCGCGGCGGCCGAGGATCGTCTGCGCCGCGCCGTAGATGCTCGTGAGCGGCGTCCGTAGCTCGTGCGAGGCGGTCGCGACGAACTCCGTGCGCGCGCGCTCGAGCTCGTGTGCCGCGGTCGCGTCGCGGATGGTGAGGACGCGGCCCCCGTCGAAGGTCGTGGTCGTGGCGACGTACCAGCGATCCTCGTCGTTGACGCGCACGGGCACGAACTCGTCCCGGCGTCCGGCCTCGAGCCGCGGGTACTCGGGGATCACCTCGGCGGCCGGGCGGCCCACCGCCGCCCCGGCGGTCACCCCGAGCAGCCGCTCCGCTGCCGTGTTCCACGAGCGCACCCGCGCCTCGTCGTCGACCAGCACGACGCCGTCGGACACATGTGTGAGCGCACGCGCCGCGTTCGCTCCCTGCTCGGCCTTCCGCCTCGCCTCCTCCTCGGCGGCGTAGAGCACGCGGAGCCGCTCGGGCAGGCCGAACAGGAGCGTGCCCGCGATCGCGAGCGCCAGGAAGCCGGCGATCACGAGCGTTCCGACCGAGCGGAGGAAGGTGTGCCTCTGGCTGTCGCGCGTCGTCTGCACGAACCGCTCCAGGTCGGCCTGCATCCGGGTCGAGGTGACGCGGAAGCGGTCGAACAGCCGCTCGCTCTGCAGCACCTTGCGCTTCGCGACGCTCTGGCCGAACTGGCTGTCGGCCACGAACGTGATCAGCTGGTCGTAGTAGCCGTGGAGCGCACGGATCTCCTGCTCGAGCTGTCGCAGCCGCCTCGACAGCTGCGGCTGCCGGAGCGTGAGCTTCCGGATCTCCGCCAGGTCGACGCCCGCCGTCCGGCGACCTTCCTTGTACGGCGTCAGGCTCTTCCGGTCGAGCGTGATCATGTAGCCGCGCACCCCCGTCTCCTCGTTGACCATCTGGAGGATGAGGTCGCGCGTGGCGGTGCGCAGGGGGAAGACGACCCGGATGTAGCGGTTCTCCGCGGAGCGGTAGAGGCTGAAGGCCGAGAGCAGGCCGGCCGCGAGCACGGCGGCGAGGAGGAGGAGCAGGAGGAGGAGCGACGCCTGAACCCGCAGCTTGACGACCGCCGCCGGCCGGCGCCGCGCGAGACGGGCCTGGAGCCGTTGACGCGGCGAAGGCGTCATCTGGGCATGCCACAGCCCGCGTCGATCGTCAGGTCGGTGACGGGCCGGAGCTCGGCCCCGTTCCGGAGCGCGCCGCGGGTGTTCCTCGCCGGATTCCAGAAGCCGACGCCGGCGATCTCGACGGTCGCTCCCAGAAGCTGCCAGGCGGGGGTGACGGCTGCGCAGTGGCCGACCAGCGCCTGCCGCGCGGCCAGGATGGAGCGACGCTTGCGAGTCCGCGTCGAGAGGCAGCTCGGGTTGGGCATGTACGCGTTCATGTACTGCCCGGTGTTGATGCTGAACAGGATGAGCACGACCTCGCCGTTCGACGCGATGCGGTAGCGGTCGATCACCGTGTGGAGGCGCCAGACGTGCCGCTGGAACGACGTCGACCGCAACGTCGTGATCCGGTGGGGCGCCGCGAGCTGCGAGATGTCGCTGATCGTCGTCGCGGCGGGGTCGAGGGAGACCCTGCGGCGGCCGACGTCGCTGAACGTCATCTGCCGCCAGAGCGTGCCGCCGCACCAGGGCCCCGGCGCCCGCCTCGCCTGGTGGGCCGCGTTCGGTTGCGACGCCGCGACGGACGAAGCCGCGGCCACGAGCGCGACCAGTGCGACGACGGCGAGTAGCGGGCGCCGTAGCTGCGCGTGGTGCATCGTCTTGCATCTCCTCCCCGACTGGACGGGCTCCCCACACGGGATCTGCCGGCATGACCGTACCGGCGCAGCCGCCCGGAGACAACTCTACGGCAGGCGGGGCGCCCACAGCGCCGAGAGCACCAGGGCGAGCGCGAGCAGCGCCGCGGCGCCGCCGGCGAACTCGGCGGAGACCTCGACGCGTCCGGGCCGGCGCCCGAGGCTGGAGCCGAGCTTCGCGTACGCGGCTTCGGCCGCGCCCGCCGAGCGCGCCTCGTAGAACTGCCCGCCGGTGGCCTTCGCGATCGCGCGCAGCGCCGCCGGGTCCGGCCGGAGCGCCCGGCGGAAGAAGCCGGAGCCGGCGCCGCCCGGCGGCCCGCCGAAGGCGCCGGCGCCCGGGAAACCGCCGGGGATCCTGCCGCCGCGCTTCGTGCCGAGCGCCACGGTGTAGACCGGGATGCCCGCCCGTTCCGCAACCGCGGCGCCCTGGAGCGGCCGCAGCGAGCCCCGCGTCTGCGCGCCGTCCGACAGGAAGAGGATCGAGACGAGGGTGCTCGCGTGTCGGGCCGGCTTCGCCGCCGATCGTGACGCGAGGTTGCGCGCGGCGCCCAGGGTGCTGACGAGGTCGAGGCTGCCGCCGGTGGAGCGGACGCCGAGCTCCGCGGCCGCCTTGAGCGCGTCGCCGATCGCGGTGCCGCCGGCGCCCCGATAGACGCCGGCGTCGTCGATCGCCTGCCCTACCAGCGCATGGTCGGCGGTCGGCGGCGTGGCTACCTGAGGCTCGCCGGCGAAGAGGATGAGCCCCACCCGCAGCCGCTTCGGCACCTTGTCGAGGAAGCTGTGCATCGCCTTCTGAGCCGCCGCGAGCCGCGACGGCTTCACGTCGTCGGCTCGCATCGAGCCGGAGACGTCGAGGACGAGCACGACCGTCGCCCGGTCGCTCGCGACGAGGGTCCGCACGTGTGGACGGGCGAGGGCGACGCAGAGCGTCGCGAGCGCGAGCACGAAGATCGCCGGGGGCAGGAGCCGGCGCCACGGCCGGCCCCCGGCGACCGCCGCCAGCACGTCGAGGTTCGTGTAGTGGACGGCGTAGCGCATCCGCCCGCGCTCCGCGAGCCGGTAGCCCGCGACGGCGAGCGGGACGATCAGCAGGCTCGCCAGCAGCCACGGGTTGGCGAACGTCATCGGGTGCAGAGGAGGTCGAGTTGCACGATCGCGCCGGCGCCGCGAATGCGACCGCCGTGCACCGTCAGCCACACGCGGCCCGCGCGCACGCGGCGTGCCACGCGAACGGCCGAGGCGAGGGCGCGCGCCGGCGGAGCGGCGGCATAGAAGCCGACGGCGTACGTCGAGCCCGCGAGCCGCTCACCCCGGTGGCAGCCCCGGACGAGGCGCCGCGTGCCACCGGCGCGGACGCCGATCTGCGCGACGCGCCGCACCGCGGGGGCACCCGGCGGGAAGGTCTTCACCAGCGCGGTCGGCACCCGCCCGCCCCCTCCCGCGGCGGGTATGCAGCCGATGTGGGGGCGAAAGCTCGCGACACCGGCGGCCGCGAGGAAGCGGCCCACGAAGACGGCGGCGCCGGAGGTGGTGATCCCCGGATTGACGGGGCTGCCGAGCTTGCCGAGGAACGCGAGGTCGATCGCGCGGCTGCTCAGCTGCGCGTCGAGGCCGCCGACGACGAACCGGCGCGGGCACCTGAGCTGGAACTCGACGCGCGCGTGGGTCGGCGCGAGCACCCACGGTCCTGCAACGGGCACGCAGACGTCGAACCCGCGGCATTCGCGCGTCGCGGTGGCGGTGGTCGCCCCGGCCGCCGGGATCGCTGCCGCTGCGGCCGCCGCCGCGAGGGCCGCGAGCGCTCTCACGGCACCCTCCGGAACCAGAGCGCCGACAGCGCCGAGCCGGCGAGCATCAGCACGATGCCGCCGCCGGCGAAGAGGTCGGTGACCTCGCGCCTCTCGGTCCGGTGGCCGAGCCGGGTGGCGAGCTTCGCGTAGACGGCCTTCAGGGCGGCGCTCGTACGGGCGCGGAAGAACGTCCCGCCGGTCCCGCGGGCGAGTGCCTGCAGTGTCCCTGCGCTCGGCGGCACGCGGATGCGCTCGGTGAAGCCGCCGGCGAGCTTGACCGTGACCATCCCGTTGGCCGTCCCCAGGAGCACGGTGGAGACCGGCACGTGCAGCCGCCTGGCCCTGCGCGCCGCGGCCCCGGTGGACGTGCGCCCGCCGTCACGTGCGCCGTCCGAGAGCAGCAGCACCGACGCCGGTAGCGGCGTACCGTCGGACGCGCGGTGTCGCTGCCCGAGGAGGGCCGACAGCACGACGGCGTCGCCGATCGCCGTACCCTCGCTCGGCGTGGCGTTTGCGAGCGCCGCGCGCACGAGCGCCCGGTCGGTGGTCGGCGGGACGGCGACGAAGGCCCGGGTGCCGAACTCCACCAGGGCAACCTGGTACGTGGCCGGGATCTTCTCGAGGAAGCCGACCGCGGCCGCGCGTGCCGCGCCGAAGCGCGTCGGCGCGACGTCGTGGGCGGTCATCGAGCGGGAGATGTCGATCGCGAGGACGACGACCGCCTCCCGGCGCGGCACGCTCACGCTCGCCTGCGGGCGGGCGACGCCGACGAGGAGCGCGGCGAGCGCAACGAGGAAGAGCGCGAGCGGCAGGTGGCGGAGCCGTCCCGGCCGCGCGGCGACGAGATTGGGCAGGAGCGCCGGGTTGGAGAAGCTCCCCGCCGCCGCGCGCCGCCGCCGCTGCTCGGCGAGCCAGAGTCCGAGGAGGAGCGGTACGGCGACGAGCGCGACGAGGCCGAGCGGCCGCTCGAAGCTCATCGGCGGGCTCCGAGGAAGACGGCGAGCTGCCGGAGCCAGTCGCCGGAGGTGGAGAGCACGACGTGCGGGACGCCCAGTGCCGACAGCACGCGCGCGACGCCGGTCCGTTCCGCGGCGGCGGCGACCGCGAAGCGCTCGCGGAGGCGAGCGTCTCGGGTGTCCACTCGAAGCTGCCGTCCCGTCTCCGGGTCCACGAGCCACAGCTCCCCGACGTCCGGAAGCTCCTGCTCGCGCCGGTCGCGCACCTCGACCGCGAGCACCTGGTGACGGCTCTTCAGCTCGAGCAGGGGCTTCCGCCAGTCCAGCGGGCCGCGGAAGTCGGAGACGATCGTGACGACGCCGCGCTGCCGTGCGACCGCGCCGGTGCGGCGAAGGGCGGCTCCCAGGGAGGTCGTGCCCACGTGCTCCCGCTCGGGCTCGCGCCGCAGCGCGGCAAGCAGGCCGATCAGCCCCTGTCGCCCGTGGTTGGGCGGGAGGGTGACGGGCCTGCGGTCGCCGAAAGTCGTGACGCCGAGGCGGTTGCCGCGCCGCGTCGCGACGTGCGCGACGGCAACGGCGACACCGTCGGCGACGTCCGCCTTGCGCCGCTCGCCGGTGCCGAACTGCATCGAGGGCGACGTGTCGAGCACGAGCCACGTCACGAGCACTCGCTCGGCGAGGTCGATGCGCACGTGCGGCTCGCCCGTCCGGGCGGTGACGTTCCACTCGATGCGCCGCACGTCGTCTCCGGGGACGTACGGCCGCACCTGCGCGAGCTCGACGCCGTCGCCGTACTGCGACGAGCGGTACTCGCCCGAGAGGATTCCCGACAGTCGCCGGCCCACCTCGATCTCGAGCGCACGCAGCAGCTCGAGCGGCAACGGGCCCGGCCCGGGCCGCTCGGGCGTGGCCGCCCCGAGGAGCGGCGAGACGTTCACACGCTCGCCGACCGGGCGAGGCTCACGTCGGGCGCGGGGACGGCCGCGAGCACGGCGTCCAGGATCCGGTCGGCCGTCATCGACTCGGCCAGCGCCTCGTAGCTGAGCACGAGGCGGTGCCGCAGCGCGTCCTTCGCGAGCGCGCGCACGTCCTCCGTCGTGACGTAGTCGCGTCCGCGGAGCAGCGCGAGCGCGCGGGCGGCCTGCACGACGCTGATCGGCCCGCGCGGGCTCGCGCCGTAGGCGACGTAGGGTGCGAAGTCGGCGAGCGCCGCGCCCGCCGGCTCCCGCGTCGCGCCGGCGAGGGCGACCGCGTAGCTCACGAGCGACGGGTCGACGTAGACGTCGAAGACGGCCGCCTGCAACGCCCTCAGCTCGGCGAGCGAGAGCGCCTCGCGCAGCTCCGGGTGCGGGACGAGCTGGCGCTGGACGATCGTCAGCTCCTCGTCGTGCGCCGGGTAGTCGATGAGGATCTTCAGCATGAAGCGGTCGATCTGCGCCTCCGGCAGCGGATACGTGCCCTCCGACTCGATCGGGTTCTGCGTCGCCATGACGAGGAAGGGCGAGGGCACCGGATACGAGGTGTGGGCGATCGTCACCTGGCGCTCCTGCATCACCTCGAGCAGCGCGCTCTGCACCTTCGCGGGCGCGCGGTTGATCTCGTCGGCGAGAAGGAAGTTGCAGAAGACCGGGCCGAGCTCGGTGTCGAAGGTCCCCTCGTCCGGACGGTAGATGCGCGTGCCGACGAGGTCGGCAGGGACGAGGTCGGGCGTGAACTGGACGCGGCCGAAGGTGCCGCCGAGGACGCCGGCCGTCGTCTTGATCGTCAGCGTCTTCGCGAGCCCCGGGACCCCCTCGATGAGGAGATGCCCCTGTGCGAGCAGGCAGACGAGGACGCGCTCGAGCATCGCGTCCTGGCCCGCGATGACGCGACGGATCTCGAAGAGCGCCTGCTCGAGCCGCTCGCTGATCTCGGCCGCTTCCACGTCCACCTCCCTCGTCGCCTGTACCACGGATTGTGCAGGCTCCTCTAAGGGTCGGGTGAGGAGGCCGCTGCGGCGGCCTCCCCGGCGGCTACGAGGTCTCGTTCGGGTCTTCCTCCGCAGCGAGCTTCTGCGACCCCTGCAGCACCTCCTGGAAGTGCCGTTCCTGGATGGGGAGCGCCCAGGCGATCAGCTCCTCCAGCTGCTCGTGCCGCGCCTTCTCGTTCAGCTGCCGCAGGACCGACCAGTGCCCCACCTCGGCCGCCTCGGCCATCGTCAGGAACTCGAAGCCGTCGAGAGCGTCGGAGTCGCCGTCGAGGTAGGTGTCCATCATCTCCGACGCCTTGTTCTTCACCTCGCGCGCCTCGTCGAGGATCGCCGTCTTCTTCCCTTCGAAGCTGCCGGCCACCTCGGTGCAGCGCTCCGCCGTCTGCGCGGCTTCCTCCGCCATCCGCTGCAGCGTCGAGACGAGGTCGTCGTCGGCGGCCTCCGTCAGCTTCGTCACCCTGCCGCCGGCCGCCTGGGCCGCCATCGCGAGGCCGGTGACCTCGGCCAGCTTCTCCTCGAGATGCGTCAGCTCTGCCATCTAGCTCCCCTTTCGTCGAATGGTCCTGACGTCTCTCCCGCGAACCGGCAGGAGCGAAACGAGAAGCCCTTACGCCTGCGGAATCCGAGCCTCCAGCGCGGCCGTGACGGCCTCGCGCACGGGCTCGAGCTCGATCCGGTCGAGCACGTTTTGGAAGAAGCCGCGGACGACGATCCGCTCGGCCTCGGCGCGGGGGAGGCCGCGGGCCATGAGGTAGAAGAGCTGCTCGCGGTCGACCCGGCTGACGGTGGCGCCGTGGGTGCAGCGGACGTCGTTCGCCATGATCTCGAGGCCCGGGATCGGTACCGCGTGCGCGGTCGGGCTGAGCATCAGGTTGCGGCACTCCTGGTAGGCGTTCGTCTTCTGCGCGTCCCGCTCGACCCGGATCATCCCGCGCCAGACGGCGGTCGCGCTGTCGCGGAGGGCGCCCTTGAAGGCGAAGTCCGACTCGCAGTTCGGGGCGATGTGCTCCTGGAACGTGTCGTAGTCGAGGTGCTGGATGCCGTCGGCGAAGTAGGCGCCGGTGACCCTCGAGGTCGCGCCGGGGCCGTTCAGGTCGTTGCGGATGCGGGTCTTCCCGCGCTTCGAGCCGAAGCCGCCCGCGACCCAGTCGAGCTCGGCGTCGCGCTCGACACGCGCATGGTGCGACGCGAAGTGCCAGGTCTCGGTGGAGAGGTTCTGCAGGGAGACGTACTCGAGCTTCGCGCCCGGCTCGACGAAGAGCTCGGCGACGGCGTTGGAGTACGCCGCCGTGGCCGGATCGGGCGACGCGTACTCTTCGATCAGGGACGCGCGCGCGCCTTCCTCGGCGACGACGACCAGCCGCCAGAACGTCTGACCCGTCACCGCGACGCGCACGTACAGCGGCTTCTCGAGCACGACCCCCTTCGGCACGACCACCAGCAGGCCGTGCTTCCACATCGCCGCGTTGTGCGCCGCGAACTTCTCGTTCCAGCCGACGAGCGAGTACAGCCGCTCGTAGTCCTCGGGGAGCGGCTCGAAGCGGACCCCGGCAGGCGCCTCCGAGATGTCGATGCCGGCCTCGGTGACCGTCGCATACCCGGAGACGTCGAGGTCGAGCATCGTCTCGATCTCGACGGAGCCGTGGGCGCCCGCGAAGGACTCGGGGTCGAAGCCGCGGAGGTCGGTGAAGCGCCAGTGCTCCTCGGCCGTGTCGGGGATCGGCAGGGCGCGGTACGCCTGCAGCGCCGCGTCGCGGCTCACGGCTCGCTCCCGTCGCGGTACGGCGCGTAGCGGTGGTGGAGGATCAGCGCGTTCCCGTCGGGGTCCTTGAAGAAGGCCATGTGGCAGACGCTCGAGTCGTACGGCTCCGGGAACTGGAACTCGACGCCGGCGCCGCGCAGCCGCTCCATCGCGGCCGCCACGTCGGGCACGCGCAACGCGACGGCGCCCACGTTGGGCGCGAACGTCTGGCCCGTCTTGACGACGTCGGTCAGCAGCAGCGTGACGTTGCCGGTGTCGAACTCCGGCCAGCCCGGGGCGTGGAGCGGGTTGCGCGGCAGCCCGAGCACGTCCTCGTAGAAGCGCTCCGCCCGCTCGAGGTCGGTGGTGGGGATGCCGACGAAGTCGGTTCGCTCGACGCCGAGCCCGGCGTCAGCCAACCGAGCCCTCCATCTGCAGCTGGATCAGCCGGTTCATCTCGACGGCGTACTCCAGCGGCAGCTCCTTCGTGATCGGCTCGACGAACCCGGAGACGATCATCGCCGAGGCCTCCGCCTCGGAGAGGCCGCGCGACATCAGGTAGAAGAGCTGCTCCTCGCCGATCTTCGACACCGTCGCCTCGTGGCCGATGTCGACCTCGTCCTCCTCGATCTTCATGTACGGGTACGTGTCGGAGCGCGACTCCTCGTCGAGGATCAGCGCGTCGCAGACGACCTTCGACTTCGAGCCCTTCGCGCCCTTGGCGACCTCGAGCAGCCCGCGGTAGCCGGCGCGGCCGCCGTTCTTCGAGATCGACTTCGAGGTGATGACCGACGTCGTCTTCGGCGCCACGTGGACAGCCTTGCCGCCCGCATCCTGGTGCTGGCCGCTGCCGGCGAAGGCGATCGAGAGCACCTCGCCGTGCGCGCGCTCGCCCATCAGCCAGATCGCGGGATACTTCATCGTCAGCTTCGAGCCGAGGTTCCCGTCGACCCACTCCATGGTCGCGTCCTTGTACGCGACGGCGCGCTTCGTGACGAGGTTGTACACGTTGTTCGACCAGTTCTGGATCGTCGTGTAGCGGCAGCGGCCGCCGTCCTTGACCACGATCTCGACGACGGCCGAGTGCAGCGAGTCGGTCGAATAGATGGGAGCCGTGCAGCCCTCGACGTAGTGCACGTATGCGCCCTCGTCGACGAGGATCAGCGTCCGCTCGAACTGGCCCATGTTCTCGGCGTTGATGCGGAAGTAGGCCTGCAGCGGCATCTCGATCTTCACGCCAGGGGGCACGTAGATGAACGAGCCGCCGGACCACACCGCCGAGTTCAGGGCCGCGAACTTGTTGTCGTTCTGCGGGATGATCGTGCCGAAGTACTGCCGGAAGAGGTCCTCGTGCTCGCGCAGCGCGGAATCGGTGTCGAGGAAGATCACGCCCTTGTTCGTCAGGTCTTCCTGGAGCTTGTGGTACACGACCTCCGACTCGTACTGCGCGCCGACGCCGGCCAGGTACTTCTTCTCGGCCTCCGGGATGCCGAGCTTGTCCCAAGTGTCCTTGATGTCGCTCGGCAGGTCCTCCCAGGAGTTCGCCTGGTTCTCGGTCGGCTTGATGTAGTAGAAGATGTTGTCGAAGTCGATGTCGCCGAGGTTGCCGCCCCATTCCGGCAACGGGCGCGCGAAGAAGTAGTCCAGGCTCTTGTGGCGGAACTTCCGCATCCAGTCGGGCTCGTCCTTGTGCGACGAGATCGCGTCGACGAGCTCGTGCGACACGCCCCGGCCGGACTTGAAGAAGTAGTCCTCCGTGGCCGAGAAGCCGTACTTGATCGCGTAGTCGGAGCCGATTCCCTGGACGATCTCGGTCTCGGTCTGCGTCACTAGGCCTCACTCCCAACGGTCGTCGCCTGGATGAAGGGATCGTAGCCCTCGGCCTCGAGCTGCTTGGCGAGCTCGGGCCCGCCCGACTCGACGATGCGCCCGTCGACGAACACGTGCACATGGTCGGGCGTGATGTAGTCGAGGATGCGCTGGTAGTGCGTGATCACGAGCGCGCCCATCGCCGGGCCGACGAGCTCCTTCACGCCGCCCGCGACGACGCGCAGCGCGTCGATGTCGAGCCCCGAGTCCGTCTCGTCGAGCACGGCCAGGCGCGGCTTCAGCATCGCCATCTGCAGGATCTCGACGCGCTTCTTCTCGCCGCCGGAGAACCCGTCGTTGATGTAGCGCGACGCGAGCTCGCGGCTCACCTTCAGCCGGTCCATCTGCGCGAGCAGCTCCTTGCGGAACTCCGGGATCGGAATCGGAGCGTCGACGCCGCCGTTCCGCGCCTTGCGGACGGCGTTGATGGCGCTGCGCATGAAGCTCGTGACGGTCACGCCGGGAACCGCATGCGGGTACTGGAAGGCGAGGAAGATGCCCCGCTGCGCCCGCTCGTCGGCGCCCAGCTCCGTCACGTCCTCGCCGTCGAAGACGAGCCGCCCGTCGGTGATCTGGTACGCCGGATGACCCATGATCGCGTAGGACAGCGTCGACTTGCCGGAGCCGTTCGGGCCCATCACCGCGTGCACCTCGTTCGCCTCGACCTCGAGGTCGAGGCCCTTCACGATCTCGGTTCCGTCCTCCAGGGCGACGTGCAGGTTCTCGAGCTTCAGCAATGCCACTTTGTGCGCCTCGGTTTCCCTTGAAATGGCGGGATCTTCGTCCCGCTCGTGACTCGACCCAGTCTAGCGGACGCCCGTCAGGCGGCGAGCGGCGCCGCCCGCGCCGCTGCCGCCGCTCCGCCCCAGCTCGACCGCCCCCGCGGCGACGGCGCCGAGCCCGAGCAGCGCGAGCCCCCCGGCGGGCGAGCGGAGTGCGAGCCGCAGGGACGTCCAGGCCGTGTGCCGCCGCGACTGCCCGTCGAAGCGGCCGTGCGCGCCCGGGTCGCCCGGCAGCGGCGAGAAGAGGTTGTCCGGCGCGCCGAGCGGCTTGTCCTCGCCAGTGTGCTGGCCCTTCCAGCCCATCCGCAGCAGCATCAGGTCGCCGGCGCGCGGCGAGAGCTTCTGGCCCCACATCAGCTTCTGCGCCCCCCAGCCGACCGGCAGCTCGCGGACGGGGCGCTCGCAGCAGTGCAGCACCGCCTCCGCGAACGGCTCGGGCTGGTAGATCGGCGGCACCGGCTGCGGCTGCTTGCCGATCTTCTGGCGGTCGCGGTCGAACTGCGGCGTGTTGATGGCGCCGGGATGGACGACCGAGAGGTCGACGCCCCACCCGGCCTTCTCCAGCTCCACCCGCGCCGACTCGAAGAAGTTCCGCAGCGCGGCCTTCGAGGCGCAGTAGCCGCCCTGGAGAGGGATGCCGCGGTAGGCCAGCGCCGACTGGATCGACACGAACGTCCCCTGGGAGTCGCGCAGGTGCGGCAGCGCCGCCCAGTAGCCGTAGACCTGGCCGAAGAAGTTGACGTCCATGATCCGCCGCAGCTCGTCCGGCTCGTAACGGTACGTCTCGGCGTAGACGGTGACGATCGCGTTCGCGACGTAGGTGTCGATGCGGCCGAAGCGGTCGACCGCCTGCTCGACCACCTGCCCGACCTCGTCCTGCACCGTGCAGTCGGCAGGCACGGCGAGCGCCTGCGAGCCCGAAGCCTCGATCTCGCGGACGCAGGTGTCCAGGGCCTCCCTCGTCCGCGCGGTGACGACGACCTTGGCGCCTCGGCCCCCGGCGAGGCGCGCGACGGCCCGCCCGAGGCCGCTCGAGGCGCCCGTGACCACGATCACCTGCTCGGCGACGGGTTTCTTCCGCACGACG